>JADHNJ010000046.1 GCA_016779565.1 Pseudomonadales bacterium | reverse complement strand
TCAGAATGCCGCGGCATCGCTAGATGGGTGGAACTATACCAGCCAAGAATCGATGGATATCTACGATAACTGCGTGTTTCCTGGTGAAATCAACGGTAGTGATGTATGTGCTGGCACAAACGGATTAAACCGTGAAGAGTTCGACGGAGACACGACGCAGTTGAATTTGACCTATCAGCTGACGGATAACGTTGAGCTGAAATATATCTTCGGGTTTAACGAGTTGATTTATCGCCGTACCACCGATGATGATAATACGGCCAGTGCTTTTCACGATCGACAATTCTATGTGAATCATGAAGCAGCCTATGAATCACACGAATTGGTTGCATTTATCGATGTAAACGACGATATCACTTTGACGTCAGGCGTTTTCTTCTATGATGCCAGAATTGATCAGCGCGGAGACTATTATTCTGCCGTCGGTCAGAGAAAATTCATCGACCCTTATGTTGATAATACCGCTTTAGGTGCCGGTTTAGATTCGGTACTGTCGAATACGTTGGGCGCTGGTGAGGCTCTAACACCGCTGTTCACCAATATATCAATTTCAAATATGATGCTTGCGCTCGGTATCGCGGTTCCGGGTCAAATTTCACTGCATACTGCGAAAGAGTCTTGTGTTGGCGATGATCGTTTTGGTTGTAACCGGAACGATTCCGTCGCTAACGCAGACGCCGGTGCGACCGCCCTGGAAAATCCAAGTCGTAATCTGATTATCGGGTTGTGGACGGGTGATGACGGAACAAACCCCGACCTTGATGTACAGTGGGGGCCTAACACTGTAGGTAGCGACCTTCTATATCACACGACTACAGAGCGAAAAGCTTTCGCAGCCTACACTCAAGGCGTTTGGCAGGTGAATGATAAGATCGCCGTCACTGCAGGTATTCGTTACGCTAAGGATGAACTTGTTGCCGAAGAAAATCTGTGGCGTTACACCGAGAGTGATCTAGGGGGTTTGATAGCATTCTGGGGTGGTGCATTTGGAATCAGTCTTGCAAATGGCGGCTTTGAACAAAGCGCTGAAGCGGCTGCAGCGGGCAGTCCATTCGGCCTGATACTAGATCAGTACGGTCAACCAACGCCAACTCGAAAGGCCGTCAACGGCGGTATCCCAATTGCTGTTAGCTTGTATCGGCCTTTCGATCGTGAAGATACGAAGACAACTTTTCGTTTGAATGTTGACTACGATATTAATGATAATGCGATGATGTACGCTTCCGTTACCACAGGGCATCGTGCTGGTGGCTATAACTTGGTGTTTTTTAGTAAAACACCCACATATGATCCGGAAGAGCTCGTTGCGTATGAATTGGGTTATAAGACGCAGTGGTTAGATAATTCGCTGCAGTTAAATGGCTCTTTTTACTTCTATGATTATGACAATATTCATACGGTTGCCACTGAGGTAAACACCTTCTTCGGTACATCTACGTCGGTATTGCCGGCACCGGGAGCCGAAATTAAAGGCATTGAAGCAGAGCTGACTTGGTTGGCTACCGATTCATTAACCCTTGGAGGTAACTTCAGTTATACGCCGAATGAGTATTCTGAAGATCTTGAAGTACTGGATCCTGCGGGATTTGATCGCCCAGCATCGCTTTTTGGGCCAGAAACATCGCTCAAAAACATCAATGGCAACCAGTTGTTGCAAGTGCCTGAGTCTAAGTTCAATGGGTGGATCTCTCACGTGACGCCATTACCCTCAGGCTCAACGCTTATGTTCACTGGTTCGTATAGCTGGATCGACAAAGTGTATTACTCGCCCTTCCAGAACGAAGACGAGATGGCCGAAGATTACGGTCGCTTGGATCTCCGTGCGAGCTGGACTTCGGCAGATGGCCGTATGATGGTATCGGGTTTTGTAAACAACGTCTTGGACGAGACCGGTATATTACAAGTCCTACGACATGGTGAAGAAGAAATGTTCCGTCAGAGTGCAGGCACAACGTTGCCTCGGTTGATGGGTATTGAATTTACTGTGGCTATGAACCCGATGAATTAAAACCGTCGGGAATCTATGAAAAGGCGGCCAATGGTCGCCTTTTTTATTTGTGACTTTAAGACAGGACTGGGTTAGACTGCGCCAGCTGGTTTGATGACCGCAATTATTTATGACCGCGCAGTTTGTGTAACGCTCTCGTTTTCTTCCTCCGCTCGTAAGTATCTCAAAGTCTCTCAGCCTCCTGCTGTCGCTTTTGACTCAGGAGAAAATCAATACGTGTAAAGGAAAAGAAACATGGCAACAGTACGTGGACAAGTTAAATGGTTTGATGATCAAAAAGGCTACGGCTTTATCTCACAAGAAGGCGGTAAGGATGTATTCGTACATTTTCGCGCTATTACGTCTCCTGGTGTATCGTCATTGCGCGATGGTCAGGAAGTCGAGTTCGAAGTACAGCAGGGCGACAAAGGCTTGCAAGCTGCGAACGTAACCGTTGTATAAAGAGTAAAGTGCGCTCTAGGCTGAGGAGTTTTACCTTAGTCTAGAGCTACATCCTCAGAATAAGGATCCTTAAATCCTTGACTTAATACCTGCCAATGTCCAATTGGCATAGGGGCGTCCCAGTCCGAGTCGTCTTGGATCCTCTAAAGCACCTCTTCCAATCCAGCTAAGTCCACATGGTTACTCAAGTGGGATTCGGATTCAGAATCCATTCAGGTTTATCGAATACAATAGCTAGTAACTAAGCTGTGTTATGGCCCCTTTGAAATGCGTTATATCTGCACAATTATTGCAATAGTAATGTTAACGAGCTGCCAGAGCTCAGCCAACAGGGCTTTGTTGGAAACCAACAAAGCCCAATACCAGAAAGATTTGTCCCACTGTGTTCAATACGCAGATCAAATTTACAGTGCAACGCAAATAGCGCGTAGACAAAATAGCATTGGCTTGTTTGGGGGCCTTTTGGCTTCAGCAGCAGACGGAGCTAACGGTGATACACGCTTAAAGGGTCGGGGTGTTGCGGCAGGCGGCGCCGAAGGCGCAATCGAAGTCGAGGCCGACAAAGCCAAGGTCGTTGGACGGTGTCTGAAAAGTCGAGGCTACTTGAAACGGGATTGACTGCTAATGTCGATAATCCTTGGCAACTCTTTGTTTATCACGCTGCCAGTCCCGCTCTTTGATAGTCGCTCGCTTATCATGCTCTTTTTTCCCTGACGCTAGGGCAAGCTCACACTTGACCAAAGGCCCCTTCCAATAAAGGGCTAACGGTACACAGGTATAGCCCTTTTGTTGAACGCCACCAATCAATCGTGCGATCTCTTTGCGGTGCAGTAGAAGCTTTCGTATTCTTTGCGATTCTGGCAATACATGGCTTGAGGCTGAGTACAGGGGTGTGATGTTGGCGCCTAATAGAAAGGCTTCATTACGCTTAAAAAAAATATACGTGTCCGTAAGCTGAACGCGTCCCGCTCTAATGGATTTGATCTCCCAGCCCTCGAGTGCCAATCCCGCTTCAAACTTCTCATGCAGGTGGTATTCAAAGCGGGCTTTCTTGTTTTGGGCAATGGTCCCTGGGCTTGCTTTTTTCTGCTTGGCCACGTCATATCTCTCATCGGATGAAGCCATTGTACGCCTTCCAGAGTGACTTGTGGATCTAAGGTAAAACGGTGAAAATCAGAGACCTCAGGGAGGGCGAGAGATGTTAAATCGAACAGAGTCGAATCACGGAATGTGGTCATCTCGGTTAATGTTTATTCTTGCAGCGGCGGGGTCTGCTGTTGGCTTGGGCAATATTTGGCGATTTCCGTACCTTGCTGGAGAAAATGGCGGAGGCGTCTTCGTTTTAGCCTATCTTGTGTGCATTGGGTTCATAGGGTTGCCGATTTTAATTTCTGAAATTTTGCTTGGTCGCGCAGGCAGACAGAGCCCGATTGGCGCTATGGTGGCATTGGCAGATAGTGTTGGGGTTAGTCGCCGATGGTCGGTAATAGGTTGGATGGGCGCGCTCGCGGGCTTTATGATTTTATCGTTCTATGGCGTTATCGCTGGTTGGGCGATGGCCTATGTCCCTAGCACCCTATCTGGAACTTTCGTCAGCATTTCAGCAATAGAGGCAGAGCGCAGTTTCGAAGCGTTCATCAGTGACCCTTGGCAAGTTGTCGGCTGGCAGTCGCTCTTCATGTTACTAACGATCTTCATTGCAGCTCGTGGGGTCGGCCGTGGACTGGAAACCACGGTGCGTTACCTTATGCCAGCCCTCTTTGGCTTACTGATTCTGTTGCTTGTGTATTCCGCTGTAACTACCGGTGAGTTCATAGCCGGTTTAACCTTTTTGTTCCAGCCCGATTTTTCTCGGTTCAACACGGATAGTTTGATCACAGCCATGGGCCAGGCGTTTTTCACCCTCAGTCTTGGCATGGGAGCTATCATGGCCTACGGCGCCTACATGCCGAAAGGATCTTCGATTGTAGGGACAGCGACCACGATTGCGCTACTAGATACGACCGTTGCCTTGATGTCGGGGATGGTGATCTTTCCACTGGTATTTGCTAACGGACTTGAGAGCTCTGCTGGGCCGGGTCTCATGTTTATTACGCTGCCCATTGCGTTCGGTCAAATGGCTGGAGGGCAAATATTTGGTACGCTATTTTTCGTTTTAGTGACCTTCGCGGCAATTACCTCAAGTATTTCTCTATTAGAGCCTGCCGTCGCATGGGTCGTTGAGAAAACGAAACTAGGTAGAGCCCGGTCGGCAATGCTGGTCGGCGTCATTGCTTGGGCACTTGGGTTGGGGAGCGCGTTTTCGTTCAACATAGGTTCAGACTGGACCATCGCCAATGGCATGACCTTCTTCGATACAATGGATTATGTGTCGAATAACATTCTTTTACCGTTAGGCGGGATATTGATAGCTGTCTTTGCAAGTTGGCGTCTTGGCCAAGATCAATTGTTGAACGAGATGTCTGAAGATCGTGCTTGGATTCCGGTGTGGCGATTTCTAACCCGGTTCTTAGCGCCGGCTGGTGTGTTAATCGTGTTTGTTGTCACAATTTTTTAAGGCAGTAGAAGGCTGTGCGAGAAGTAAGTCGTTCTGCGCTGGTGCCTTTCGACAACCAAAGGGTGTTTAATCTGGTAGATGATGTTGCCAGGTACTGTGAGTTTTTGCCCTGGTGTGTTGATAGCCATGTGAACGCTCGGAGTGAGCAAACCGTCAACGCAACGCTGGTATTGGCGACTTCTGGCGTTCGGCAAGCATTTACCACAGTTAACCACAGATACCCGCATGATCGTATTGTGCTTGAGCTTTCGGAAGGTCCGTTTAGTCAATTTCAAGGCGTTTGGACCTTTACCAATCTCGGCGGCGAAGGCTGTAAGATTAACCTTGATTTGAAATTTGAGTTGAGTAACCGTCTTTTGGATCAAACCTTTGGTCGAGTGTTCGCTACAGCAGCGGATAAAATGGTGACCGCGTTTACCGAAGAGTTAGATCGTCAAGATGGCTGACTGTCAGATAGAGATCTGTTTTGGCGATCAGGATCTGCAGCTTGTCCTGGAGTGCTGTGTCCCAGCGGGCACCACGGCTAGGGCGGCGATTTTGGCCTCGGATTTACCAGACAAATTTCCAAAGTATGACTTCAGCCTGTTGTTGTGCGGGGTCTATGGGCGTCAAGTCCCCGATGATTACAAGGTGCGGCCAGGGGACCGTGTGGAGGTTTACCGCCCGCTAGAGATTGACCCTAAAGAGAGACGGCGTTTGCGGGCAAAAACCCATAGTTAAGAAGCTGTCTTGGCGCTCGTGGGGACGTAGTCTCCCTCGAACCGAACCAAGCGATTATCCTCGAAAACAATAATCAACTCTTGTTTAATCGGCGCTCGATTTGGGTAGGCAATAGTGTAGATATAGTTCCATCGATCCGGCTGAAAACTGTCTTTTAAAACCGGGTTTCCAAGAATGAATTGTATCTGCGAGCGAGTCATGCCGGGTTTGAGTTTGTCGATCATTTCTTGAGATACAATATTGCCCTGCTGAATGGTGAGCTTATAGACCCAAGGAAACTGAAAACTAGAGCATCCCGCTATGCAAAGCGTCAATAAAGTAAGGGACAGCAACAGGTGTGGTTTCAATGCAAATATTCTCATGTAGGGTCGATTAATAAGTTAAGTCTGCAGGCCGTGCTATTGTAGCGTATAATTGTGCTCTAGCTAAGATAATCTGGCAGCCAGCAATGAAAGCAGAAACCCAAGACCTTAAGGATGCTGGACTAAAAATAACCTTGCCTAGGGTCAAGATCCTCAAAGCCTTAGAGAATTCAGAAATCAGGCATGTTAGCGCTGAAGACGTGTATCGCCTGTTGCTGGATAATGACGAAGAAATTGGCTTAGCGACAGTGTATCGAGTGCTGACCCAATTCGAAGATGCCGGGCTTGTGACGCGCCATCACTTCGAGGGAGGCCACTCGGTTTTTGAGCTCTCGCAGGATGCTCACCACGACCACATTGTTTGCGTGAAGTGCGGACGTGTAGAAGAATTTGCTGACCGAGAGATTGAACGTCGTCAGGAGGCCATAGCCGATTCAATGGGATTTGAGCTAACCGACCATCAGTTGAATATGTATGGGTTGTGTCCTGACTGCCGGAGGCAGTAATTAGGCATCGTTAGATCTTGCCTGGTCGATCATGGCTTGGGCATGAGCGCGAGACTGTGCGGTGATTTTGGTGCCGCTCAGCATTCTCGCGATTTCTTCGAGACTGCCCGTTGCGTCGAGTGGGGTTATTGCAGAGACCCCAGATTGTTTATGTACGCTAAAATGATGGTGGCCCTGAGCCGCGACCTGACCTAAGTGTGTCACAACCAATACTTGGGAAGCAGAACCCAGCTTCCGAAGTAACGCGCCGATCGTTTCGGCGACCGCGCCACCAATGCCTACGTCAACCTCGTCAAAAACTATGGTCGGCACATCCTGACTACCCAGGGTTGCAACCTGTATTGCAAGCGAAATCCGTGATAACTCACCGCCTGAGGCTGTTTTCCCGAGAGGTTGAGGCGCTTGCCCGGCATTCGTTGTAACTAAAAATCGGATGTCTTCATGACCGAGGGGATTCAACCCCTCTGTAGGGGTTAGCTCGATCTTAAGCTTAGCATCGGACATGCCCATTTTTTGCAGTAAATTCTGTACCGCCTGCTCCAGAGGTTTGATAGTGTCCCGCCGTTTTTTCGACAGTTTTCTAGCGAGCTTCTGCCACTCGATTTCAGCAGCAGCAATAGAATCAGTCATGGAAGCAACCGATGCATCAGAGTCACTAAGCTCGTCAAGTTCCATGGCTAGATCAGCCTCAAGCGAAGGAAGTGTTCGTGGATCGCACCGGTGCTTTCTGGCAACATCTTGAATGTCTTGTAATCTGTTCTCGATCCAATGCATGCGTTCTGGGTTAGCTTGATGGTTTACAAGAAACCCCTCCAGGTCTCTATTGAGCTCTTCAACCTGAATAACCGACTGAGTGAGCAGCTGAGCGGTCGCTCCAAGACGTGGATCCTGTACTTGATCAAGCGCCCGTTTGGCGCGATTAAGGGCTGACAACCCGCCTTGATCGTCCTGACTGAGGCTGGCAATAGCCTCCTGAATCAAACTCAAACTGCTCTCGATTTGTGAAAGCTGGCGCAACTCGGTATCGAGCGCATCGACCTCGTCGGGCTGAATCGCGAGGGCTGACAATTCTGTCAACTGATAATTCAGATAGCCAATTCGGTCATCTCTGTCTTTTTGACCAGCTAAGAGTTCCGATTGGCGTTTTTTGAGTGTCGCCCAGTGTTCAAAGCTTGACCTAAGCTCAAACCGTAATGCTGACGCGTCTGCGAAATCATCTAATAGTTGCCTCTGGGTCTCTCTTTGTAATAGCGCTTGATGTTCGTGTTGAGCGTGAATGTCGATCAAATGTTGGCCTAAAGTTTTAAGCTCTGTCAGCGTAATAGGACTGCCATTAACGAAAGCGCGACTTGGCCCGTCAGAACGGATAACGCGACGAACGATAATCTCAGAATCGGGAGCGCTAAGTGAGCGAGCCGCCAACCAGGTTTCTGCTGCAGAAATACCGACAATCGAAAAGACAGCAGATATCTCTGCGCTCGTCCCAGCTTGCCCAATAATGCCAGCATCTGCTCGCTGACCAAGCAAGAGCGCCAGCCCATCAACAATCAGCGATTTCCCGACCCCTGTTTCACCGGTTACGACCGACATTCCTTCTGGGATATCGATGCTAACCTCCGAAACAACGGCCAAGTTTTTGATGGATAAATGAGTAAGCATTAGAAAATGTCGGGTAGCCGATGGATCAAAGAAAATGTTAGTCAAATCGTCGGTGAAAATACATGCCTAGGGACCTGATCGGGTGCTTTTTTTAATCTACGGCAAACGCTATATTGAAGTTCTAAGAGTTGTATTTTAGCCGTGAGGTCTACTTGTGCTGGCAGAAAAATCGCAAAAGTTATTAAGAACTATTGTTCAGCGATATATCGCTGAGGGCCAGCCAGTGGCTTCAGCGAGGTTGGCGGCTGATGGCGTCACCATGAGTCCAGCGGCGATTCGTTCCGTCATGGCAGAGCTTGAGGATCAAGGTTTTTTAAAATCACCCCACACCTCAGCGGGTAGAATTCCAACAGAAAAAGCTTATCGATTATTCGTAGATACACTCACCGAGTTACGGCCATTGACCGACAAGGATCTTAATTTTCTGTCAGATCTATTTAGCCCGGATATGTCTGCAGTTGAACTGGTGCAGTCTGCTTCTGGTCGACTGTCAGAACTCACGCATTTAACGGGGCTTGTGACTATCCCCAAATCAAGTCAGCTAAAGCTAAAACAAATTGAGTTCGTCCAATTATCCCAAGGCCGTGTGCTGGCGATTCTAGTGTTAAATGATCATGAAGTAGAAAATCGAGTCTTATACCTAGATCAGAGTTATTCCGAGATCGAACTGAAAGAAATCAGTAACTTCTTAAATCACCATTACGCGGGTATGCGGCTGACTACCATTCGATCGGAGCTGATTCGGTCGATGACAGGAGACCGTCAGCAAATGGGAGAGCTCATGAGGCGAACGCTTGACGTGGCTGACCAATTGTTTGAGACGGAGTCCCACGGTGATTTTGTTGTTGCTGGACAAGAAAACTTGTTGGATGTCGATCAGGCGGAGCGTCTGCAAGATCTGCGAGGGTTGTTTAAAGCGTTTACGCTCAAAGGTGACATCTTGCATGTTTTAGATCGCTGCATGGAATCGGAAGGGATCAAACTCTTTATTGGACAGGAATCTGGTTATGATCTTCTAGGAGAGTGCAGCTTGATCACGTCGCCCTATCAGGTCGAGGGTGAGCGTGTGGGGGTATTAGGCGTCATTGGCCCCACTCGCATGGCCTATGACCGTATTATTCCTATCGTCGATGCCACTGCTCGTATGATGACGGCTGCCATGGATGTCTCTGAACACTAATCGACCGTAGGTCTGAGGCCGTGTTGCTTAGCAGCCGCTGAATTCAAAAAAACTTGACCACAAAAAGGCTGCGGGCTCTTGATTTCGCTAAATTGAGCCCCATATGGCTACCTACCTTTAGAAAAAAGTATGAATCATGACAGATGTAAAGGACTCGTCTGGCGAGGATACCGACTCTCGCGAGCCAATTGATGAAGCCGAGGTAGAAGCGGCAATGCCGGAACCCGGCGCTGACAGTGATATCAAGGACCCGGTTGAAGATGAGGCACAGTCTTCCGTGGGTGAGGACTTTCAAGCGCTAAAAGCTGAAGCAGAAAAATTCCGCGATATGGCGTTGCGAGCTGAAGCGGAGATGCAAAATCTGCGGCGCCGATCGGAAAGAGACGTACAAAATGCACATAAGTTTGGCGCGGAGCGGCTGGTTCAGAATCTGCTGCCAGTCCTCGATAGTTTGGAAAAGGCCATAGAAACTAGCCTTCAGGCTGGCACAGCTGAAGACGACCCCCAGCTAGAAGGTCTAAAGCTTTGCTTGAAGCTGTTTTCCGAGGTTTTAGAAAAAGAAGGGATTGAAGTGGTTGACCCGCTTGGGCAGCCGTTCGACCCGAATGTACATGAGGCACTTTCTCTTATTGAAAACCCTGATATGGAGCCCAACTCGGTGATGGCGGTAATTCAAAAGGGGTATCGATTGCATGAGCGGTTGGTCCGGCCGGCAATGGTAATGGTCTCGAAAGCACCCGCTGGCGCTTGAAAATCTTAGAGCCGGCCTTATTGAGAGCGGTAACGTAAAAAACGCGAGGCCAGAGCCTTCGTGAATGGAGAAATAATATGGCAAAAATTATCGGAATCGACCTTGGCACGACTAACTCCTGTGTAGCGGTAATGGACGGCAGCTCGTCGAAAATCATTGAGAACTCCGAGGGAGATAGAACTACGCCTTCGATCGTTGCCTATACTGAGGACGGTGAAACCCTGGTTGGCCAGTCTGCCAAGCGCCAAGCTGTCACAAATCCGCACAACACGCTGTTCGCTATTAAGCGTTTGATCGGCAGACAATTTGACGACGAAGTTGTCCAGCGAGATATCAAAATGGTGCCCTACAATATCGTTAAGGCAGATAACGGTGATGCGTGGGTCAAAGTCAAAGACGACCGAATGGCCCCGCCCCAGATCTCAGCGCAAGTGCTTGGCAAGATGAAAAAGACCGCTGAGGACTTTTTGGGGGAAGAGATTAAAGAAGCTGTCATCACGGTGCCAGCGTATTTTAACGACTCTCAGCGGCAAGCCACCAAAGACGCTGGTCGAATCGCGGGCCTGGAAGTCAAGCGAATCATTAATGAGCCGACGGCCGCTGCGTTGGCATATGGTATGGACAAAGCCAAGGGAGACTCGACCATTGCAGTTTATGATCTCGGCGGTGGCACCTTCGATATCTCTGTGATCGAAATTGCCGATGTCGACGGCGAAAAGCAGTTTGAAGTGTTATCAACCAATGGCGATACGTTTTTGGGTGGTGAAGACTTCGATATGCGCATCATCGATTACCTGTTAGAGCAATTCAAGAAAGATCAAGGTATGGATCTCAGCCAGGACTCGTTAGCACTCCAGCGCCTTAAAGAAGCCGCTGAGAAAGCAAAAATAGAATTGTCCACATCGTCTCAAACGGAAATCAATCTGCCTTACATCACGGCAGATGCCAGCGGCCCTAAGCATTTGGTTATCAAGGTAACCCAGAGCAAACTTGAATCCTTAGTCGAGGATTTGGTCGATCGGACCCTTGAGCCCCTGCGGGTTGCGCTTAAAGATGCTGGTATGACGATCTCGGATATCAACGATATCATCCTTGTTGGTGGTCAAACTCGGATGCCCTTGGTGCAGCGGAAGGTCAGCGAGTTTTTTGGAAAGGATGCGCGCAAAGATATCAACCCCGATGAGGCGGTTGCGATGGGAGCCTCTATTCAGGCGGCGGTATTAGCCGGAGATGTCAAAGATGTACTGTTACTTGATGTTACCCCATTGTCTTTAGGGATCGAAACGATGGGCGGCGTGATGAGCCCGCTGATTGAGAAGAACACAACGATTCCTACTCGGAAGTCTCAAGTTTTTTCAACGGCTGAAGATAATCAGCCGGCGGTGACGATTCATGTGATGCAAGGTGAGCGAAAGCAAGCAGATCAGAATAAGTCGTTGGGGCGGTTTGATTTGTCAGAGATACCGCCTGCGCCGCGGGGTACGCCCCAGATAGAGGTCAGCTTCGATCTAGATGCCAATGGCATCCTGAATGTGTCGGCAAAGGACAAAGCGACGGGTAAAGAACAGTCGATTGTCATTAAGGCCAGCAGCGGGCTATCGGACGAAGAAGTCGAGCAAATGATTCGGGACGCCGAAGCCCACGCAGCTGACGATCAAAAGTTTGAGTCCTTAGTTACAGCTCGAAACACAGCAGATGGCATGATTCACGCAACTAAGAAAACTCTTGAAGAAGTGGGCGATGAAGCGACTGACGACGAGCGTCAGGCGATTGAGATGGCGATGAGTGAGCTTGAAACTGCGATGAAAGAGTCTGACCTTGAAGCGATCGAAGCAAAGACTCAGAAGTTGACCGAAGTGTCCCAAGGTTTGGCTCAGAAGATGTATGCCAAGCAGGCCGAAGCAGACCAAGGCGCCGATAATGGGGCAGGGGGCGAGGCATCTGGCGGCAATGACGATGCGGTCGATGCTGAGTTCGAAGAAGTGAAAGACGACAAATAGGTCAGAAGCAACCCGCAGGCTGCACATTAGGCGCTAAGTTATGGCTAAACGAGATTACTACGAGGTCCTGGGGGTCGATAGAGGCGCCGGGGAGCAAGATATCAAAAAGGCCTATCGTCGCTTAGCCATGAAGTATCACCCGGATCGCAATGAAGGCGATGCGGCGGCCGAAGAGCGTTTCAAAGAGGCCAGCGAAGCGGCGGAAGTATTGCTCGATGCACAAAAACGTTCGACCTACGATCAATTTGGGCACGCGGCTTTTGAAGGTGGGCAAAGTGGTGGCCATGGAGGGTTCGGTAGTGGGGGTAGTTTTGGGTCGATATTTGAAGATGTTTTTGGCGATATATTTAGTGGAGGTAGGGGCCAAAGTCAGTCTCACCGAGGCTCAGATCTCAAATATATTCTAGATATTTCGTTGGAAGAAGCCGTCAGAGGCACTAATCCAAAGATCAAAATCCCTACGTTGGTTGAGTGTATGTCTTGCCTTGGATCTGGCGCCAAGGCGGGCACAAAACCTATTGATTGTGTGCAGTGCAGTGGCTCAGGACAGATTACTGCGCGACAAGGCTTCTTTTCTCTGCAGCAAACCTGTCCGCGATGCCGAGGGCAGGGCAAAATTATTTCAGATCCATGTCCGCCCTGTCGTGGTCAAGGTCGAGTGGAAGAGAAAAAAACCCTATCAGTAAAAGTGCCGCCTGGCGTGGATACGGGAGACCGGATCAGGCTATCCGGTCAGGGTGAAGCAGGCATCCATGGGGGCCCTGCTGGCGATTTGTACGTTCAGATGAACGTTAGAGAACACCCGATATTCACGCGAGACGGCGCGGACCTTTATTGTGAGGTGCCTATCAGCTTCGTTAACGCGGCGCTTGGTGAGCAGCTAGCGGTGCCCACGCTGGAAGGAAAAGTTAATCTGAAAATTCCTGGCGAAACCCAAACCGGCAAGCTATTTAGACTCAAAGGCAAAGGGGTTGATATGTCGCAGATCCGAGGCGGTGGCCTTGGTGACTTGTACTGTAAGATTGTGGTTGAAACCCCTGTTAATTTAAGCGACCGTCAAAAAGAGTTACTCAGGGAATTTGCTGGCGATCAAGATGCTTCTCAATCGCCGAAACATGCAAATTGGCTCGATGGGGTCAAACGATTTATCGACGCCCTAAGAGACTAGTTTAGACGCGAGGGCTAGGGTTGGAGTAAACCATGGCAATTAAGGTAGCAATCGCTGGCATCGTCGGCAGAATGGGCCGCATGTTAGCCACTGAGTGCCAAGCTGCCGAAGACTTCGAAGTCGTCGGCGGCGTTGAATACGCTGAGTCCCCTTACCTTAATCAGAGCCTCGAGCAATCGCTGGGCTTGATCGGTCATCAAGGATGGGTACGTGAAAAATTGTCGGAACTCCCCAGCTTTGACCTGCTGATCGATTTTACCACCCCAGCAGCTACGTTATCCCATCTCGATTATTGTCGCCAAAACAAAGTCGCTGCGGTAATTGGAACCACGGGATTTTCTGAGCTTGAGCAACAGCTGATTCGTGAGGCCGCTTCCGAAATCGCGATTGTCCATGCTCATAATTACTCAGTAGGTTTAACAATTTTGCTTGATTTGGTGCAACAGGCCAGCGCTCATTTGGGACCAGAAGTCGATACCGAAATCGTCGAATGGCATCACAATCAGAAAGTAGACGCGCCCTCTGGCACAGCCTATGCCTTGCTCGATGCAGTGCAATCGGGGTGGCGCCAAAATAATGGCACAACGCCAAGCTTGGTTCATGGTCGCGAGGGCGTGACGGGGTCTCGCCCTAGGGCTGAAGTTGGCTTGCACGCGTTAAGAGGCGGCGATGTTGTTGGCGAGCATCATGTGCTTTTTGCAGCATCAGGAGAAAGAATAGAATTGACCCATCGGGCGAGTAGTCGGGTCAATTTTGCTCAAGGCGCAATGAGAGCTGGCCGTTGGTTACTGTTGAGACAAGATCGAGGCTTGTTTGACATGCGGGATGTACTGGATCTAAAACGGCCCTAAAGTTTTGTCTAGAGAGCAGTGATTGTAGCGAATATTGCTGGTATCGAAGCGGTGGCTCAATTACAATGCCGTTTTAAGATGATTAAAAAAATATCCTTAATGAAAGCGAGAATGGCACGGCCTTCTCGCTTTTTTTTGGGCCTAATTTCGCGGGGGTAAAGTATTTGTGAGCCAAGCAATTCTAGCACTGGCAAGTGGAGAGGTCTTTTCAGGAAAATCAATCGGCGCTAGCGGTATGCGCGTCGGAGAAGTGGTCTTTAATACTGCAATGACGGGATATCAGGAGATTTTAACCGACCCCTCCTATGCCTCTCAGATAGTGACCTTGACGCATCCTCATATTGGCAACACAGGTTGTAATCTCGAGGATCATGAGTCTGCCAAGGTATATGCGACGGGTTTAGTGATTCGAGATTTGCCGCTGCTGGCCAGCAGCTGGCGGCGCGAGCAAGACCTTCCAGATTTTTTAATCGAGCACGATACGGTGGCCATTGCTGATGTCGATACGCGGGCCCTCACACGAATTCTGAGAACGACAGGCGCCCAGAACGGCTGTTTGCTTGCCCAACCAGAGATCAGCGATGAAGACATTAAAAAAGCCTTAGCTGCTGCTTCTGATTTTGGTGGTCTTAAAGGCTTGGATTTAGCCAGCGAGGTATCAACGCTTGAATCCTATCAATGGGCTGAGCCTTCTTGGGCGGGATTGTCTGGCACTCATCAGACCAAGGCCGAGCCGCTTCATGTCGTGGCTTATGATTTCGGGGTCAAGCGCAACATTCTCCGAATGTTAGTGGATCGAGGATGTCATTTAACGGTGGTGCCGGCATCAACTTCTGCATCCGAGGTTTTGAGCCTAAATCCCGACGGCGTATTTTTATCAAATGGTCCAGGAGATCCTGAGCCCTGTGATTATGCCATCTCCGCGATTACAGAATTATTGGCGTCAGGAATGCCGCTGTTTGGAATTTGTCTAGGACATCAGTTGCTGGGTTTGGCCGCTGGCGGCAAGACCCAAAAGATGCCCCATGGGCACCATGGGGCAAATCATCCGGTCCAAGATTTGGCAACGGGCATGGTGATGATCAGTAGCCAGAATCACGGTTTTTGTCTGGATGACACGGCGCTGCCTGAGACGCTTGAGGTCACTCATCGGTCGTTATTTGACGGCACCATACAAGGTGTTCGGCACACACAAGCGCCGGCATTCGGTTTTCAAGGGCATCCCGAAGCAAGCCCGGGTCCGCATGATGTTGCGCCAGTATTTGATCAGTTTATTGCGAGCATGCGAGCGAGGTTAGGGTAAATGCCAAAGCGAGAAGATATTAAAAGTGTAATGATTATCGGAGCGGGTCCGATTGTGATTGGTCAGGCCTGCGAGTTTGATTATTCCGGTGCCCAAGCTTGCAAAGCACTGAGAGAGGAAGGTTATCGGGTAATCTTGGTCAATTCGAATCCTGCGACCATCATGACCGACCCTGCGACCGCGGATGCAACCTATATCGAGCCGGTTACTTGGGAGGTAGTTGCCAAAATTATCGAAATCGAACGACCGGACGCGCTGTTGCCGACCATGGGTGGACAGACCGCCCTAAATTGTGCGTTAGATCTTGCCCGAGAAGGTGTTTTAGAGGCGTTTAATGTTGAGCTTATTGGCGCGACTAAAGCTGCCATTGACAAAGCTGAAGACCGACAGCTGTTTGATCAAGTTATGAAGTCCATCGGTCTTTCAACCCCGAAAAGTGGCATCGCACATTCGATCGAAGAAGCGCGACAAGTTCAAGCGAGGTTGGGATACCCGTGCGTTATTCGGCCGAGCTTTACGCTTGGCGGCAGTGGCGGTGGTATTGCTTACAATAGCGATGAGTTTATTGAGATCTGCACCCGAGGACTCGATCTGTCCCCCACCAACGAATTGCTTATCGATGAGTCCTTGTTGGGCTGGAAAGAGTACGAGATGGAGGTGGTTAGAGATCGAGACGACAATTGTATTATTGTTTGTTCGATTGAAAACTTTGATCCGATGGGAGTGCACACCGGCGATTCGATCACGGTTGCGCCGGCCCAGACGTTAACGGACAAAGAATATCAGCAAATGCGTAACGCCTCAGTCGATGTATTGCGTGCCATCGGCGTCGAAACCGGTGGGTCTAACGTGCAGTTTGCGGTGAATCCTGAAGATGGGCGACTGGTAGTTATAGAAATGAACCCAAGGGTTTCACGCTCATCGGCTTTGGCCTCAAAGGCTACCGGGTTCCCAATTGCAAGAATCGCGACAAAATTAGCGATCGGTTATACCCTGCCAGAGTTGGCCAATGAGATTACCGGTGGTGTTACCCCTGCGTCCTTCGAGCCTGCTATAGATTATATCGTTACCAAGATCCCACGCTTTACCTTTGAAAAATTCCCAGAAGCAGAAAACACCCTAACCACGCAAATGAAAAGTGTCGGCGAAGTGATGGCGATGGGCCGTACTTTTCAAGAGTCTTTGCAAAAGGCGCTTCGAGGATTGGAAATTGGCATCAATGGTTTCTCACCGATGACTTATCCTGACCCAGGGGCTGTCATTGCAGATATCCAACACCACTTGCGGGTGCCTGGCGCTGAACGAATATTGTATGTAGGTGAAGCTTTTCGAAATGGCCTGTCGCTAGAGTCTGTCAGCGAATTATCCGGGATTGATCCTTGGTTCTTAGTCCAGATCGAACAATTAATACAGGAAGAACAAACCGTACAAACTGAGGCACTAACAGAGCTGAGTCGAGGACGCATGTTGGACTTAAAGCGCAAGGGCTTCTCGGACGCACGCCTGGGGGAGCTGCTCGGTGAGACGGAATCGGCTGTTCGATCGATTAGACAGGGACTTGAAGTCAGGCCGGTCTATAAACGGGTTGACAGCTGCGCTGCTGAATTTGCGTCTGCCACCGCTTATCTTTACTCAACTTATGAGCAATTTTGCGAAGCCGAACCTAGCGATCGCGACAAGATCATGGTGTTAGGCGGGGGCCCCAATAGAATTGGGCAAGGTATTGAATTTGATTACTGCTGCGTTCATGCGGCCCTGGCCATGCGCGAAGATGGTTACGAAACCATTATGGTTAACTGCAATCCTGAGACCGTCAGCACGGATTTTGATACGTCCGATCGACTCTACTTTGAACCGCTGACCTTAGAGGATGTTCTTGCGATTGTTGATATCGAGCAACCTAAAGGAGTTATTGTTCAGTTCGGCGGTCAAACACCCTTGAAGCTGGCCAAAGCCCTCGCAGAAGCTGGTGTGCCAATCATAGGCACCTCGCCAGATTCGATTGATCAAGCTGAAGATCGGGAAAGATTCCAACAAATGCTTCACCAGTTGGGCCTGAAACAACCGGCGAATCGCATTGTTCGCACCCTTGATGAGGGTATCGCTGGTGCCGAAGCAATCGGCTTCCCGTTAGTGGTTCGGCCTTCTTATGTTTTAGGGGGGCGTGCGATGGAAATCGTTTATCAAAAGAGTGAACTTGAGTACTACCTAAAGCATGCCGTTGTGGTCACGCCAGACTCTCCAGTGTTGCTTGATCGATTTTTAGATCAAGCGATTGAAGTCGATGTGGATGCTGTTTGTGACGGCGAGCAGGTCGTAATTGGTGCGGTCATGCAGCATATCGAACAGGCTGGCGTGCACTCAGGGGACTCTGCTTGTTCCTTACCCCCTTACAGCTTGAGCCCGGAGATGATTAGTGAAATAGAAGTTCAGGTAGTTGCGATGGCGCAGGCACTCAACGTGGTAGGTCTGATGAATGTGCAATTGGCCATCCAGAACGATCAGATTTTTGTCCTCGAGGTAAATCCCCGAGCCTCCCGAACAGTGCCTTTCGTTTCTAAGTGTATTGGTCAGTCTCTCGCCAAGATTGCTGCACGATGCATGGCAGGGACATCGTTGGCGGCGCAAGGATTTACGAAACAGATTCATCCGAAGTACTTTCATGTGAAGGAAGCGGTCTTTCCCTTTGGCAAGTTCCAAGGTGTAGACCCTATTTTGGGGCCTGAGATGAAATCCACTGGAGAAGTCATGGGGGTTGGGAAAACCTTTGGTGAGGCTTACGGCAAGTCTCAATTGGCTGCCAGTGATCCCATTCCTGAAGCAGGCAGGGTGTTTCTGAGTGTCAGAGACCCGGATAAGGCCCAGTTAGCGGCGCTGGCTAGTGATTTACAGTCTTTAGGATTTAAGCTTTGCGCGACTCGGGGTACCGCTGAGCACATTGCAAAGGCAGGCATTGAGGTTCAAGCAATTAACAAAGTGATGGAAGGACGGCC
>JADHNJ010000045.1 GCA_016779565.1 Pseudomonadales bacterium | reverse complement strand
CGTGTTAAGTAGTAGCTATAGCGGCGACAGCGATACGAGCGTGTTTGATGCCAACGAAGACGATGGTATTACCAGTAACTTGAGCGTTGGCGATTCGGTCTTGGTCAGGATCCCAATCAACTTCCTGCCAGGCGAGGAGACGCGCTTTAGATTGGACGCCAAGGTGATCGCCGACTCCTCTGCAGGCCCGGTCGATGATACGACCGCAGATGACGTCGAGCGTGGCGAGGATGCGTTGACTGAATTGTCGATCGAGCCCGTCAGTATGATTGGTATTGCTGAATCGGCCTCGCCGCCGAGGCAGACTGCAGGCGCCGTAAACCCCGCGGAACGATGTCAAGCATCGCCCTGCGCGACCACATTTTCCATTACTGTGAAAAATGTCGGTAGCACCAATCTTGATAACCTCATGGTTGATCAGCTTTTGGGCGGCCCTGACGGACTACCAGAGGGCACCGAGGTGGTCATCAGAGCAATTTCTACATCGGGGAAAGTATCAGGCGCGAAGCAAACCCTAGTAGACCAAACGCTCATCTTGGGAGTTGATGATCCCATAGCTCTGTTGGATGGCACAGGTATGTTGCCGGTAGGAACTGATGGCGGCATAGAACTCGATGTCGAGTTCACTTTGCCTGCTGGCACCTTGATTGAATCCTTCGAAGTTGCCGCAGTCGCTAGTGCATTAGATGAAGCAGGTGTTGCAGTAAGCGACATATCAGACAACGGCGGTGAGATAGACGGCAACGGTAATGGTCCTTCGGATGACAAAGACCCGACGCCGCTCAGCATCGTGTCGCAGCCGATTATTGGCGTTGTCGCCAAAGCAGACAAAGCTGCTGACGGCAGCTCGGTTAAGCTTATCGATGCCGGTGATCCTTCCCAGGACCTTGAACAAAGGCAATTGACTTACGGTGCATCGTTTCAGGTTGAGGTAGCTAATTTAGGGAACACCGCGCTGCAATCGGTAGATGTCGTCAATTCCTTGGCAAGTACGTTCCCAACTTTAGCAGCAAGTGCTGATGACCGGCTGCAAGTCGTTGAAGGATCTATCTCAGTTGAAAAAGTTACCGCCAGTGATGATGCACCCAGCGGTTTTGCCATGAAATCGAAGGCAAGTAGTCCGCTTCGTCGTAAGTCAGAAGTGCTCGATGCGGCAAACCCAAATTTTGACGGATTAACTGATCTGCAGTTGGTTGATCCAACAAAAATCAATCTTCAGATCGGTGAGTCTATCCGGGTGCGCTATGGGCTAGAAATCAAGGTTGATTATGCTGATAAGGGTGGACTCCAGGAGCTGCAACGTCAGAACTTTGAAACGCAAATCGTGGCAAACGGTACGGACCCAGATTCCGGTAGAACTATCAGTGATCTTTCTCAAGATGTCAGTGATGTCGTACTGGAAGAATTGGGCTTTGATGATGTTTTAAACCGGATTGATGTTGACGGCGATTTTGATCCCAATGAGCCTGGAGAGAACAATCCAACGCCAGTGCTATTTCCGACGGCCATCCAAGGTTATCTGTGTCTAGATGCTAACGCCGATGGGATCTGTACAGAGGCAGACCAGCCCCTCAAAGCTTGGACGGTAAGAGTATTGCAATTGAGCGGTGGCTCGGCCGGCGCAGAGAAACCTGCACCGGCAAATCGTAACAAAGCATTACTTGGTGCCGATGGTGCAGCGGTGGTTGCGCTCACCAACGAGAACGGCTACTACAGCATTCCTGCTGCGCCTCCAGGCAGCTATCGGTTCGAGTTTGTCAGTCCTCAAGGGGTTTTAGTCGGGCAGGTATCAGCGACAGGTCGCTCGCTCGAGGTGCTGACAGTACCAGCATTTATTTTAGATCCTAGGGGCATGGTCTATGACAGCGTGACCGGAGCACCTCTGGGTGGCGTTAAGATTAGCCTCGCCGATATGGCAGGGAACTTGTTGCCCGAGTCGTGTTTGGCTGTCCCAGCGCAGCAGGGACAAGTCACCGGTTCCGAAGCAACGCCAAGTGTCCTCGGTTTACTGCCGGGAGGCTACGAGTTCGGATTGAATCTCGGGGCAGCGCCAGAGTGTCCGGCATCTGTGACTGAGTATCAGATAGTGATCGATACCGACAATTTACCGGACGATTACCAGCCCTCCAATTTGCGCCTTCCGGAAGCGGCTATCTTAGCGCTACAGGAAACCGGTTGTGCCGCCAATGGGGCTTCGGTGGATGCAAATACGGCCACTGATCGATGCGAAGTGAGTTCGGCGGATGTGCCAACAGTAACCAATGGTCTTGCACCTTATTACCTGACGTTCTCGGCTGGAGAAGGTTCAGTGGAACTGCTCAATAATCATATTCCGTTAGATCCACCGTTAGATGGCTTGGTGTTATTGACTAAAGCGTCACTGAAGGAGTCAGTGACAATCGGTGATCTTGCGCCTTACACCATACGCGTTGAGAACTTAACGCAATATAGCCTTCAAGACATTCAAGTTATCGATACCCAAGCAGCAGGGTTTCAGATTGCAGAAGAGAGCCTTCGACTTCGTCGGGCCGGGCCGGATGGTCGCCTTGAGACTACGGACGATATCATCGTTCAGTTGGGCCGCGCGGGCGATCGACCAATTACCTTTGATGGCATCAACCTTGCGCCTACAGAGGTGGTTCAAGTGAGCTATGTTCTAAGGGTGGGCGCTGGCGTTACCCGCGGCATGCATCGCAATGTGGCGGTTCCAGAACTGAACGGCCAGATCGTTGGTAATCAGGCGATAGCTGATATCGAAGTTGTCGCCGATGCGATTTTTGATCTTACGACGCTGCTCGGCAAGGTATTTGCAGATGCCAACGAAAACGGCGCGCAAGATGCCGGTGAACAAGGCTTGCCTGGGGTGCGCATTGCCACTGTTGGGGGTGAGTGGATTATCACAGATGAATTTGGTCGATTTAGTCTGCGAGGGATTGACCCAGGCAATAACGTATGGGGCCGCAATGCGATTTTGAAGGTTGATCCAGCCTCGCTACCCAAAGGCAGTCGTTTCACCACAGAAAACCCTCGCGTGCTACGGATTACGGGCGGTCTTATGAATCAGTTCGATTTTGGCGTGAAGTTGCCAGAACCAGAAATGCTACCGGTAGAGACCCACGAGCAAGTGACAAGCGTCAAGACAACGATCAATGCTGACATTGAACCTGTTCGATTTAAGTCGGGTGAATTTGAAATCACTGAGTCCTACTTAGCGCAACTAAGATCGGCGATTGATCCCCTTCGTGAAGTAGAAAATCTTCGATTAGTTGTCACTGGTCACACCGATAACGAGGCATTATCGCAACGGGCCAAGGCACGCTATGGCACCAATTATGGTCTTGCCAATGAGCGCGCCAAAGCGGTTGCACAGGTCTTGAGCGAGGGGCTAAGTCTGCCGCTCAGTCAATTCGTGACCCAGGGTTACGGGCCCGACAGGCCTGTGGCGAGCAATGACACAGCCGAGGGCATGGCGTTAAATCGCCGGGTTGAAGTGGTCATCACCTATGACGAGACGGTTACAGAGACAGTATCGAGCACGCTCGGTCGCCAAGCGATCATTGAAATGGGAGAGTCTTACTTCGATCAACATCGTTTGCTTGCCGGCGGTTTGAGCGTGCTGCAAGAGCTTGCGAGCATTCTTGGCCAGAAGGATCTAGCTAGGATCGAGCTTCGGATACCGTCGGGCGAACATTTTGTCAGTCGCAAGGCCGCGATCATGGCGAATCTCTACCGGATTTCAGAAGAACCTGCGGGTGCTGCCCTTCAGAAACTGGTGATAACCGCCATGAGTAATGAGCTAGTGTCTCAACCCGCGCCTCGATCTCGGTGGATGGAGCGGTTGGCGCTATTTGTGCTGAGCGCAATGATCCCGCCAGCAATGGCTGCCGATGTCGTATGTTTGTCAGCCAATTTGTGTGAGTCCGATGATTTAAAAATCTACATTTCCGATACGCAGCCAGTGGCACAGACTGTCATGGGTGAGCGCGGTCTCGTGTTCGGGGAAGAGGCTAAAGTCTGGGTAACTACCCAGCCCGGTCGCAGCGAGCCAAGGTTTGCCATTCGTGCACCCAGATATCTGCAGAAAGGACAGGGCGGGGTGCAGCAAACGGCACAGTTTTGGCTTGACAGCACCTTTCCCGATCAAATTTCTCAGTGGCAGCTTAATCTCTATGATGCGAGGGATATCACTCGCCAAAATGCAATTGCAACGTTGTCGGGCGAGTGGTTACCCATAGGTGATCCTGTGCTCTGGGATGGGCAGGTGGAAGGCGTCGATCTGAATCAACTCCCCGCGCTCGCTTTTGATTTTCAATTCGAAGATTTAACGGGGCAGACCCACAAGGTTCGCGGTGGCGTCATTGAGCTGCTCGATGACATCTCGGCCCAAGACACCTTATTCCCGTTAGAGGATCAAACCTGGTACGAAGCGATTGAAAACGCGAATCATTTAGTGGATTCAGAGCTGACGCTTGCTGGCGATTTAGTTACTTTTAATACCGCTGGTTTGCCTGTCGGGGGCACCTTAATGATTGGCGGGCATCGATACCCAGTTGGTGCGGATGGCGTGGTCATAATTCATCGTCAAATGCTTCCTGGCAATTACCAGGTGCCAGTAACCTTGCTTGATGCGGCAGGCGACAATCTTGGTCAGGGTGAGATTGCAATTGAGGTCAATGGCGATTACTTCTTTATGGTTGGCCTTGCGGATATCACAACGGGTAAAAATGATGTCTCAGGTAACATTGAGCTCCTTGACGACGATTACCATTATGACGGCGATGTTTATATCGACGGGCGGTTGGCTTTTTTCTTGAAAGGTCGGATCAAAGGTAGCGTTCTGCTGACAGCTCAAATGGATACAGGTGAGCAGGAACTCAAAGACGTTTTCAAAGATCTGGATCGTAATGACCCTAGGCGACTGTTCAAGCGCATTGACCCGGATCGCTTCTATCCAGTCTATGGCGATAACTCGCGCGTCGTTCGGGATGTGGACACGCAAGGTAAATTTTATATCCGACTAGATTGGGATCGGTCGCGATTTCTCTGGGGTAATTTCAATACATCTTTTACTGGCACTGAGCTTGCGAGTTTTAATCGATCATTGTATGGCGCAAATCTTGACTATCGCAGTCAGGCAAAGACCGCCTTAGGCGACGAAAAGCACATGCTTAAGGCTTTTGCTTCTGAGCCTAACACGCGAGCCGCTCGGGACGAGTTAGTGGGCACTGGCGGCAGTCTTTATTATCTGCGTCATGCCGATGTGGTCTTAGGTAGCGCCAAGGTATTGGTTGAGGTACGAGATCGTAAATCCGATAGGGTGCGCGAGCAGATAGAACTTGTCGAAGGTCAAGATTATGAAATCGACCCCTACCAGGGCCGAATTATGCTTACGAGACCTTTGCGCAGCACAGCCAACCTCTCGGTGCTATCGATCATTCGCCAGTCCCCATTAGAGGGTGATGAGGTGCTTCTGGTGGTGGATTACGAGTATGTCTCGTCTGGCATGATGGCAGGAAATGATCTTACGGCTGGCGTGCGCGGCAAGACTTGGCTGGGCGATCATGTGGGCATTGGTGTCACCCACGTGAACGAAGACACCAGCGGCTCGGAATTTGAATTGACCGGCTTTGACCTGACGGTTAAGGCGACAGATAACTCTTATCTAGTTATTGAAACATCAGAGACCGAAGCGGGGCAAAATATCGAGATGAATCGTTCTCTGGACGGTGGCTTGGATTTCGATCGAATTGCTCTGCCCGGCTTGTCTGTCGGTGGCGAGGCGATCAGCGTGACAGGCCAATGGGATCTAATGGATGCTGGGCGCTCGTTGCCTGGGCAACTAGGGTTTTGGTATCGAGATCAAGAGGCCGGCTTTAACTCGCTGCAATATCACAACGCCTCAGGTGAGGACTTGCGCAGCTATGGCCTTGAAGGTGTTGTTGCACTGACCGACGGCATCAATGTCAAGGCTCGGGTAGATCATGAGGAACGCGGCGAGACGACTTTTGATGATGCAGGGTTACAGCTAGACCTAGCCCTAGGCGAGCGTGTTCGGTTGGCTGCGGAATATCTCGCTGAGGAGGATGAAGTTGCCGGCAACAAGGATGATAGTAGTACCTTAGGTCTCCGCTTGACGGTTGCCTGGAGCGATCGGTTCTCGACCTTCTTAAATGCTCAATCGGTGCTAGAGCAGTCAGACAATAGCGTCATGGAGGATATGGGGGGTGTAGGGTTTAATCTACAGGCTTCAGACAAGTTGGATATCTTAGGCGAGGCTTTCTCTGACGGTGATAATTCGGGCGCGCGGGTGGGGTTAGCCTATCGTTATCGTGAGAATAGTTCGGCTTATGTTAACTACATCACCGAGCGAAGCGATCTCGCGCGAGATGGGCTGACTTTTGGTCAAAAAACGGCGCTGACCGATCGCTTAAGGGTCTACAACGAGCATCGGTTTGATCGAAGTACTCGCCAAAGTGTCGAGGGCGACAGTTACGGTATTAGCTACGATTTTTCAGAAGCCTGGACAATCGATGCCGATATGCTTGCCGGTCAATCGGTTATGAACGGCGTGACCTACGACCGAACCGCCTACAGCATCGGCTCACGCTATCGACAACCTCAGTTAGAAATCGTCAACCGCTTTGAATTTCGTGTTGATCAAAACGATCTGCCCACCGACCGGGATCAGTGGGTCACGACCCATCGGGTCAATCTAAGAACTTCCGATAACTGGGTCATGGTGGCTAAGGCAGATTATTCAGAAGCGACGGACAAGGGCGATCGCAGCCAAGATGCGAGGTTTGGTGAAGTTGACTTTGGCTTTGCCTATCGGCCAGTTCTGGCAAATCGTTTGAATATGCTGGCAATGGCATCGTATGTTTACGATCTTGATCCGACCAATCAGATGGGCGGGTTATATGCTGACGAAAAAGGCTATGTATTGTCTGTTGAGGGCCTGTATCAGCTGACGGACAGGCTTAAGTTGGGCGGTAAATACGCCTGGAAAAACAGCGCGATTCGTATGGATCGCGGAGAGGGGCCTTTCATAGAGGCAACCACAACCTTGTCGATTCTTCGCGGGCGTTACCATCTGGTGGGTGCTTTGGATTTGTTGGCAGAATATCGCTGGCTAGAAGTTGATGAGATCGGTGATGAGAAGCAAGGCATGCTGCTGGGTCTAGATTTTCAATTAGGCGCGCATATTGGAGTTGGTGTTGGTTATAACTTCACGGAGTTTAATGATCGACTGACCGCCCTCGACTACGAGTCCAAAGGCTGGTTCATGAGCGTCAGTGGGCGCTTATAAAAGTCCGTAACCATGGTCTTAAGGCTGATGAGGGTCCAGTTCAAGGTTTAGGCGCTGGGTGGGTAGCGAGCAGTTGATGAGAGGATTTAGGGGTATTGCAAAGCGCACAAGGGTATTCGGCAAAGTGCAACAAAATCCATCACCCGACGCCTGGGTTTAGGGTTGCCCAGTGAAGTTGCCATGGGATGGCCTAGCCGGTTGAGGTCGGGCGCTGCCAACAAGTTTGCTTGGCATGACTAGGACTGAGGCGTTATCGACCGGTTCCTTAGTATGGATATTTAATAGCTCAGATAGTTAACGGCTTAGATAATTACCGGCTTAGATATTCAACGGCTTAAATAGTTAACAAGTTAGATCGTTGACTCGTGACGCCTATGCCGGACCGGCCTCCTAATCGGCAAATCCATGCGGGGTCGCGAGGTAATTCCAGGTGATGTGATGTTTGCGCAACACGGGTACCCAAGGGGCGATGGAACGCTTCATCCCATGAAGGTTATCAACACATGTCAAGTATCAGTTTAACCAAAGCGTTAATGTTAGCAGTCTCGGTCGCCCAAGGGTGCTTGTTGTACCTTATCGTCAACAGTTTTAAAGAAGACCTTTGGTTAAGTCAGTCGCCAATGTGGTTTTATCCGTTGATTAGCTTAGCGGTTGGACTGCCTCTTGGCTTTATTTTGACCGTGACAGAACAGCAAGTGCTAAAGCCCCTCGGTTGGGTCGCCGGCTATGGTTTGATTGTCGCCTTGGTAGGCATCTACATTGGTTTTCAAGCAGAGCCCTTCAACGCGTTTCCCATCGATAGTCTTACCGCCAGCTATGTCATGAGTTTTGGGCTGGCCAGTTTCCTAGCACTGCTTTTTATCCAATGGTGCTTGACCGAGGATGGCCGGGACGGCCGGGTGCTCTCGGTCTTAGCTTGGCGCAATGCCCTGATCCTGCTGTTAGCTTGGCTGCTCGTGCTCGCAGCCGCGATCGTCTGCGCGCTTTGGGCCGCGCTATTTGTAGAAATTGGTATCACTTACTACCAAGTGCTGTTTCAAGAGACGTGGTTTATCGTCATCTTGGGGACCACCGTGTTCGGTGTCGGGATTATTGTTTTTCGAGCACTTGTGGAAGTTATCGATAACATCATTAACCTAATCTCTGGCCTCATTAAGCTTCTACTCCCTTTGGTGTTATTTGTTGCGGTGATGTTCTTGCTTGCGCTACCTGGGGCAGGTCTTGATGTGCTTTGGTCGACCAATCGAGGAACCGGACTGCTTCTGTTATTGATGCTCCTGATCTTGGTTGGCATTAATATCGTCTACGCCGATGGACTTGACGCATTGCCCTATGGCCCGGTGTTGCACCGGTTGGTAACAGCAGCGCTTTTTGTTTTGCCCTTTTTATCCATACTGAGTTATCAGGGGCTTACACTGCGCTTAGATCAGTACGGTTGGACGGTCGCGCGATGTTGGGCTTTTATGGTGTGGGGGTTGATCACGCTCTATACGGTCGGCTGGGTTGGCGCTTTGGTGAGACGGCGAGCGAACTGGCCAGCACTGCTTGGCTACGGCAATGCGCGTTTTGGCGTGTGTGTCATTGGATTACTGATACTCGCGAATAGTCCTCTCTTGGATTTCCGCAAGCTGGCATTAGCAAGCCAGCTTGAACGACTGGAAACAGGCCTTTTGACACCCGCACAATTTGATGCCGATTATCTGCGTGCCGAGTTAGCCCGGCCCGGTCACGAGGCTTTGGTTCGATTGGGTGATGAGTTAGGGATCCAAGACCCAGCGCAGTCAAAAGACAGAATTGTTGGCGAGGACGGCTTCAGTCAAAGCGGGGATATTGCAGATGGCGCAAGCCCTGTGAATTGGGATCTTAATCCTAAGGGCCTGACATTACCGGTGCAGCTCTTTGAGCAAGTCAATGCGCTCTCAGAAGTCCAGCAGGCAGCGGCTGTTCATGTGGTTGCTGCTGACCTCAACAATGATGGTCAGCCCGAGTACGCGGTTTTATTGTTTGATCGTGTTAGTAATTTGACCCAAAGCTTTTACTTTACTCAGTTGTCGGGCAGTTGGCAGAAGGGCGTTTTGGGTACTGGCGGTGGGCTGAGAGTAATCAAGCGCTCAGAAATCCAAAATCAGCCCGTTTCTGTTCAAGAGTCCAACCTGCAGCCTTTGACCATCGGCAATATTGTTTTTAATCCGTTGCCTTTAGTCGGTGAGTGAGTGTCCGGTGCAATAGAGCCCACTGCGCTTTGGTCATGCTGAAACTGGCTTTAATGGACATCACATGCAAAAGTTGGCCTTCTTCACGCTCTTGGGTGTCGTCACTGTCTTTCGGCCCATCGCAGACTGACGGCATACGCCATCGGGCTTGCCTTAGCGGTGTTGTCTTTAAAAGCCCAGATCAAGTCTTGTCGGGGCTTTTAAATGGTTTCAATCTCGGTTTAAAAGCGCCAAGCCACGCCGTCATGAAATGATGTTAAACGACAATGCGATCGATTAATTGTCGATCAAGGACCGCTTGCACGGCGCGCGAGACACCTTCTTCCGCCATTTTTAGAGCTCGTTCAGTGGTTGGTACAAAAGCGCCAGCAATGATGAGATGGAAATTTAGGATAAATAGCACTGCCAAATCATAACGCTCAGTGACATCGGCCAAGGAAAAGTTAGTCACGCCACGCTCGCTCAGAGCGTGATGATAGTAGGCAAGTAGATCTGATTCATGTGCTCGTCGGCTGGCTGTGGTCAGACTGGAAGTGGTCATCCAAGCAAGATCTTGTAATGGGTTTGAGATCATCATATTTTGCCAATCAATCATAACCACATGATGTTGGCCAAGTGATGGGTCTCCGAACATTGCATTATCCATGCGCGCATCACCGTGGATAAAGGTCATCGGTCCGTCTCCCATGGCCTTCATTAAGGGTCGCAATCCGGCAGCATACTCAGGCATAGCCGCGCCCAGAGGGTTGTCAAAACAGGCGGGGAAATTGGTCATCGCTGCCTCCCAGCTGCCTAAAAACCCAGGCAAAAATGGCTCGATATAGTCGTCAGAGGCAATGGTCAGCATGTCGTCAAACTCGGTCTGCCAGCGATCGAAAAAGCGAGCATGTAGCGGCGCCAGGGTATCGACGACCCGTTGGCTTTGCTCGAAGGTAATGCCTGTGACCTGGTCTCCAACGCGGTAGGCTCTAAGATCCTCTAGAACAACAATGTTAGCGCCTGTGTCCTGGTTCATCGCGGCGAAGTGGCACATCGTCAATGGTGTGTCGATGTGTTGCGCAATCTCATTGAAAAATCGCACCTCGCGCTCGTACATTTTGGTGTTGTTGGCAATAGCGCGATTCTCAGGATTGCGATGGGCGAATTTGATCACAACCGAGGCAGGACCCGCGCCCGATGGCTCGTAAGCTAGTTCAAATCTGGCTACCTCACCGACAACGCCCACAATTTCGCCGATCGGTTTTAGCGTGACGTTTTTGACTTGTTGGTGGTCTGTGAGGGTACCCCTTGACCGAAAAATATTCGTCAGCCAGGCGGCAGTTATTTGCTCGGGAGTCTCGGGGAATGACGTCATTGAATACATCCTTACAGTCGGCATGTTAATAAGCTCAGGCGCAAGCTCAGGCTTTATATTGCTATGGGCGGCCGGGCCTGGGCAAGTTTTGGCTCCTAGCGATTCAACCCAATATAACCGAGTGCGATCACCGAAAATATCCATGAGCGGGCAAATCCAATGCGAGATGATATCTCTGGGTCATCGTTCGCCCTAAAGTCGTAGGCAACGAATCGGTTTTGAGTGTAGTCACTCCATCTCTTTTCATAAGCGAGACGCAAGTTCGGCTGGGAAAGACAGACCCGCCTCAAGGTTTTGGCTTGTCTTCGCGGTTTTAGCGCTTGTGAGTCGAAACACCTTGAGGGCAGCGAATGAAAGCATTTTAGCGTGGTGGCTTCCAGCAACGACATTCTGGCCTATCCCCGGTAGATGGTGCGCCGCGCTTTGCGGGGATAGAAAGTTTTAGCAGCATCAAGGTCAGATAGCGCAAGCAACTCGACTAACTGAGGTTAGGCGTTAACTGGCGGCAAAACGTCTGCGGCTACGAGGGGACAGTAGTCGTGATAGAGTCGCATTTTTGAGCAGGCGAGATGCCTGTCTTGCTTTTACATGGAAAGGATCCACCATGGCTGAATATGTGCTTTTTGGGGCCTATGCGTCGTATTACACCGCAAAAGTCAGAACTTACCTGCGTAAAAAAGGTATTCCCTTTGTCGAGCGCCTCCCAAGTGATCGGATCTTCAGGGAGGTAGTTCGGCCAGCCTCCGGTAGTCACCGGATCCCGCAAGTGATGACGCCAGACGGCGAAGTCTTGCAGGATAGTGTTCATATCGTAGATAAGCTGGAACCGTTGTTTCCGTCAGTTCCAGCTTTTCCAACATCGCCAAGGCAGCGGGTGTTCGTGCACTTAATGGAACTTTTGGGCAGCGAAGGTTTGCTCTCGCTGGCATGGCAACATCGTTGGTTATTTGCAGAAAACCAACCCTTCATCACTCGGGATTTTGGTCGTACTTTTAGACCTCAAGGTAGCGATGAAGATCTGCTTAAGTATGGTGGTCTGATTTCTGATCGTATGATGAGTTACGGCTTGCCGCCTGCAACGGAAACGGTAAAGCAAGCCCTAGACGACGCTTACATAGCGTTGCTCGGCCTTTTTGAAAGCCATCTTTTGGAGCACCCCTATTTGCTCGGAGGTCAACCCACTCAGGCGGATTACTCGGTCATGGGAGCGCTTCATGCGCATATGGGCCGTGATCCAGCTGGCCTGCGGCTGATGCAAAACCATGGACCTAGGACGCTGCGCTGGGTTGAACAAATGTTGCTGCCAGAATTGGTAGCCCCAGAGTTTTCTAGCAGACCTGTTGTGGTGTTAGCAGATGATGTCGTCCCCGCCTCGGCACTAGACCTTCTCAACCATTTGGGTACTCGATATGGCTTGCCGTTTTTGTTAGGGGCGTTAGCGTTTGATGACTATTGCGATCAGGCTAAGTTATCCTCGGGCGACGTGATAGATGCCGATCTTGACCAACCTAAGCTGCCGTCACGGAGCGTCTCATGGGCAGAGCAAACCTATCATCATAGCGCTCAGGTCTATGCTGAGTGGCTGAGTCAACGGGCGCGAACCTACTTCGCAACCTTAGCTGAGGGCGATCAATCGACAGTCCTCGACGCCGTTGGCAATGAGGTGTTAGTTAAGCTGCTTAGCACGCCGGTTCGCTACCCGCTCACTCGCCGTAATAATCGCTTTTATCTTGTTTGAAATAGACCTTCAGACTGAGTCCGGCGCAGCGGTTCGAGATCTGTCGGGATCATCGAGTCACTAAGTGCTTTGAATGGGTGCTCGGTTAAGCGGGTGTTGACTGAGGCTGACGTTCCCACTGGTTAGTTAAGCGTTCATAGCGGCGGATCAAGGCGTATTTCTTTTGCGGTTTGCACCAGTTCGTGGTCCACTTGAGGTCCCTTCAATCTTGATGACACTGGCTGCCATGGACAATCGTACCAAGCTGTTACTCGAGGCCCCTTTAGGGCGCTTGTTACTATCGCTTACAGCGCCCAACACCGCCGCGTTTCTTGTTCAGGCGTCGGTTAACTTGACCGAGGTCTGGTTTGTCAGCCAACTTGGTACTCAGTCCTTGGCCGCTATGGCCTTGGTATTTCCTTTGTTAATTTTGACGCAAACCATGTCTGGCGGTGCCCTGGGTGGTGCGATTTCTTCGTCTATTGCAAGGAACCTCGGTGCTCAAAAAGTCGTTCAGGCCGAAAAACTAATTTGGCATGCGATCTTTGCAGCCCTAGCGGGCGCATCGATGTTTTTGCTGCTGTTTGCGGTCGGCGGGCAGGCCTTCTTAGCCTTTTTAGGCGGCGATGGTGACCTCATTTCGCTTGCAATGGATTACTGTTGGGTGCTTTTTATCGGCGGTTTTGTCGTTTGGCTTTCGAGCGCCCTTGGCGCAGTGTTTCGAGGTATGGGTTTGATGGGTTACTCCGCCGGCGTCATGGTTTTAGGCGCGGGTTTACAGATTCCATTGTCAGGGGGGTTAATTCTAGGTTGGTTTGGTTTGCCTGCCCTTGGTTTAGCTGGCGCTGCGTTGTCGACAATTTTAGTGGGGTCGTTGATGGCGATTTTGTTTTTAGTCAAATTAACTCGGGCAGGCGTACCAGCTCGTTTGCGATTAGACCGATTTGGGTATGAACACGCCTTATTTGAACAAATTTTGAAGGTGGCTCGCCCAGCGAGTTTGTCACCAATATTGACGGTCGCCACCATTTTAGGGTTAACGGCGCTGGTGGGTCAGTTCGGAACTGCTGCCCTAGCGGGTTATGGTATTGGTACCCGGATAGAGTTTTTGATGATTCCGATTGTGTTTTCAATCGGCACTGCGCTCACAACGATTGTGGGTACTAATGTCGGTGCCGGTGCGATCACTCGGGCAGAGCGCGCGGGTTGGTGGGGCAGTGGTTTTGCTGCGGCTATTGCAGGGGGAACTGGTATCGTGCTCGCATTGTTGCCCGATTTATGGATACCAGTTTTTACGGATGATAGTGCAACCTATGAAGTTGCGAAGCAGTACATTCAAACGGTCGGTCCCGCTTACGCGTTTTTAGGGATTGGGCTGGTTTTGTATTTTGCCTCCCAAGGTGCAGCAGCAATGACCTGGCCGATCATTGGTACCATTTTAAGGTTTATCGTATCTGTGGGTTTAGCTGCTTTTTGGGTTAATCAGACAGGCGGTGGCCTCAAGGATATCTTTATCGCTGGTGCCATTGGTATGGTCAGCTTTGGTTTAGTGATTGCAGTAGCGGTAAAAATGGGCGCTTGGCGCCGAGTTCTAAACGATAAAAACTAGGGCGCTAAAAACTTCGCGTAGTAATCGTGACTAGCTGAGTTAGAAGGGTTTGAGCCAAGCAATGCGGCGTTAAGATATCGCGGTCATAAGCTTAATCTGCATCTGTTGGATCAGTTGTTGAGGCCGATCACCAAGTGCTTGGCGTTCTGGTGAACTGAAATAGGCGGCCTCCAGCCTGGCGATCGCCTTTTGGTCATGAAAACCCCTAATCCAGACAAAGGTATCATCCTCGACGGGCTGCCACGCACCGATAATGGGGATGCCGAGCCTATCGTGTAAGGGTTTGATGTGGCCATCAAATAGTGCGACCCAGTCGGGCATCTTACCGGGATAAATCTCATATTGTCTTAATTGGTATATCAAGGTTTTAAGACCTGAGGTTGAATCAAATAGGGGTTTAGGGGATCTCACAGACTTTGGGTTCGAGATCCAGGGCCGCGAGCAGCCGTCCAAAGCCGATGAATTGACCGATCATCATCCCAAGCTCCAGGATTTGTTCATCAGTAAATACTTTGCGCAGTTCGTCAAAGTAAGCATCATCCATGCTGTGATGATCTTGCGCGAGTCGCTCGGCATAGTCGATTGCGGCGCGCTCTGCCTCAGTAAATGAATTGGTCGGCGCGTCGAGTTCGGCAATCTTAGCTTCGGTCAATTTTGGGGTTTCTCCTTCTGCAACCTGCAGAAGCCGGGCGTTAAGTCAGGTAAAGCAATCGTTTAAACGGGCGACTTTGAGTCTAACCAGTTCGATCAACGCTTCATCGACACTGTGCCCGGCGCGGGCGGGCAAATAAAAGGCAAAGTAACGCTCAAAGAATTCTGATGCATTGGCGAGCCCCCTGGTCAGGGCGGTGTCTTTCCCTGCGGCTTCCATCGCTTTGACTTGTGCGAGGGTATTGGCAGGTAAGGCCTCATCAGGCAGTAAATTGATCCGTGGCATAGGTACCTCCTAGTGATGAAGTTTATAGACTCTTGGTTGGCGCGGCTAGCCGCGCAGCTGCTTGCCGTTTGGATCGTAAAAAGCGTGAAATTGAAGTTGGCAGGGCCAACGGCTTCCGGCGACTTCCACTTCGAATGTTTGTGCTTTGAGCCACTGCTGGGTCACGCCCTTTGAGTTTTGCACCGCTGCTATGGCAAGACTTCGGTGCACTCGATATCCCCAAGCGGCAGAGGTTGTCAGACCGACCAATTCATCACCGCAATAAATAGGTTCGTCATGAATCATTAGCGGCGCATCGTTCGCGTCGATGGCTAGATTAACCAGCCGCTCAGAATGATCTGCCGCTAAATTTTTTAACGTTTCTGTAGCGATCCCTTCGGTCTTTGTTCGATCGACACAAAATCCCAACCCTGCCTGAAAGGGATTTACGTCATCGCTAAGATCATCGCCCCAATGCCGATAGCCTTTTTCCATTCGACAGGCGTTCATTGCGTAAAAACCGGCGAGGACGACACCAAAGGTTTTCTTCTCGGCGAGAATGCGCTCAGTCAATCTGACCAGCGCGTCGCGATTCACGACCAGTTCATAGCCTCGCTCGCCAACATAGCTCAGTCGATTGACTCGAATAGGTATATCCACAGCTTGCGTTGCAATCGATCGATAATAGGGTAGCGCCGTCAGTTGCGGGTCTTGGGTAAGGTGCGTTAATAATCGGGTAGAGGCCGGTCCCATTAACCCAAGGGTCATTAGGTCTTCTCGATGCTTGACCGTACAGTCAAAATTTTGGGCGCCGTTGACCAGGTAATACCAATCGCGTCTGAAAGTCGCGCAGCCACCTGTGATATGAAAACAGGTCGGAGTGGTTCTGAGTACTGTAATGTCAGCCTCGATGCCGCCTCGATCATTTAGCAACTGCGTGTAAACCAACTGATTAACAGCAATATCGAGGTTTTGACCGCAGATCCACTGCATGAAGGACAAGCTCTGAGGGCCGTCAATCTCGAAAATCGGATAGCTGCTTTGATCGAACAGTGCAACGGTTCTTTGAATGGCCTGACTTTCACGGGTGCAAGCATCAAACCAAGGAGGTTTACCGTAGGTGTGAGTATCGACGTCTTCATCGGGCTGGGCGTACCAGTTTGGTCGCTCCCAGCCCGCGACTTCGCCCATAACGGCGCCATGTTGCATTAGCAGCTCATGCAAAGGACTTTTAATCTGATTGCGTCCGGTTGCGAACTGCCGAGTTGGCCAGTGCAAATCATAGAGCAGACCAAGAGATTCTGTGGTCCGATCTTTGAGAAAGGCGGGAGTATTTTGGAACGAATGCATTCGGCGAATATCAACGTCCCATAAATCCATAGGCGGTCGTTTCAGCGCAATCCAATCCGCCAGCACTTTACCAGCGCCTCCTGCAGACTGAATTCCGATGGAATTAAAACCTGCTGCAACAAACAAGGCGCTCACCTCGGGAGTTTCGCCCAGTAGGTACCGGTTATCGGGGGTAAAACTTTCTGGGCCATTAAAAAAGAGTTGAATACCCGCTTCTGCAAGGGCTGGAAAGCGTTCAATTGCCTGACTTAAGACAGGCTCAAAATGATCAAAGTCAGCTGGCAGCGCGTCGAAGCAAAAGTCGTCGGGAATGCCTGCCATGCCCCAGGGTTTAGCATGCTTTTCAAAAGCACCCAGCAGCAGTTTGCCTGCATCTTGTTTAAAGTAGGCTTGTTCATCAGGAATTCTGAGGGTAGGTCTAATTTCGTCGAAACCAGATAGCGGTTCTGTAACTAGGTAGAAGTGCTCCGCTGCGTGGAGGGGCACGATTGCACCTGCCTTGCGCGCTAGATGGTGGGTCCACATGCCGCTCGCAAGCACGACGGTATCTGCTTCAATCGTTTCACCGGTTGTTAATCGAACCCCCGTCGCGCGGCCCTGAGTGATGACAACTTCTGCAACCTCTGTCTGCTCGCGAATGGTTGCCCCTTGCATTTTGGCGCCCTTGGCCAGGGCGAGGGTAGTATCTATGGGGTTGGTTTGCCCGTCTCCCGGCAGGAAAACGCCACCTAGAACGCCCTCGGTATTAAGGCCAGGCCATAGGCGTTCTGCATCTGATGCAGTAATAACATCACAGGACACACCGAAAGCGCGAGCCATCGTCGCTTGTCGCGATAGTTCTTGAAGCCGCTCATCGTTCAAGGCAAGAGTAATCGATCCAGTATGCCGATAACCGGTTTCTTGTCCGGTCTCCTCTGCCAGCGAGCTAAAGAGTTGGGTGCTGTATTGTGCAAGGCGTGTCATGTTCTGCGAGGCGCGAAGTTGCCCGACAAGGCCGGCAGCATGCCAAGTGGTGCCGCAGGTGAGTTGTCTTCGCTCTAATAGGATGACGTCGGTAATCCCGAGTTTTGCCAAGTGATAGGCAATGGAGCAACCGATGATACCGCCACCGATAATGATGACTTCGGCTCGATTGGGTAAGGGATTGCTCAAGGTGTGGTGCGCTCAACGAATCTGATCTCAGCAAATCGTAATTGTCGGTCCTCGTCAAGAACCTATCTGCAGAGCGTTCATCGCTCTGGCTGATGTCGCGTGGTTGAAAAACCAGCGAATAATGTCGTTTAGACTGTCCTTGCATTTTATGCAGTTAACGCCGTGATCTTAGGTGCGCAGCATCCCTGGTTGAGACAATATCTTGCTTGACTGACTGAGTCTGCTTGGGTTTAATAAGCGGCCTCGGGGAGCCCTTAAAAAAAGGCCTACGCCGAGATTAAGGCCAGATAGCTCAGTCGGTAGAGCAGAGGACTGAAAATCCTCGTGTCGGTGGTTCGATTCCACCTCTGGCCACCATTTTACAAACTCCCAGTTAAGCACCCCCGTAGAAACTGTGCCCACCGTCACATGTGTCGCTGGCCTAGGCGGCCCCGTTCGATTCTACCTCTGGCCACCATTTTACAAACTCCCAGTTAAGCACCCCGGTAGAAACTGTGCCCACCGTCACATGTGTCGCTGACCTAGGCGGCCCCGTTCGATTCCACCTCTGGCCACCATCTTCTTCTTTTAAAAGTTTTTAAATGCCTGTCCAGCTTCACAATTTTCGTGAACGATCTGTAGTAGTAGATAATGCAGTCGATAAAAAATTGTCCCAAATACACCTATCGCAGAGCGGGCTTTTACTGCTTTTCCAAGGCTGTCCCCTAAGATCTCCCAGACCTTTATTGCAAACCTAGAATTGCGAAATGTCTGAGGACTAGGTCGCCTCAGTCTGCGCAGTTTGTTGCTAAGGCGATGCTGGCCAAGCCTGAAAACTATTGGTTGGATATTCGCCTCAAGCGCATGGAAGTGCCTGCCGCTCAAGTATCGCGCTAGTCGACATCTGCTTAATCTTCGTTTTGGGTAGGCCAAAAAGCGGCAATCCTGACCAAAACGCCGCAAATTTGCCTCTCACGTT
>JADHNJ010000044.1 GCA_016779565.1 Pseudomonadales bacterium | reverse complement strand
CTACCGCGTAGTATGGAAACGCAGTCAGATCAATGTCTGAAATAGCTTCGAGAACTTGAAGGGACGTTGGCCCTTGGATCTGCAATACCCAGGAATCAAAATCTTCAATCGACACATCGAAATTAGCGGCATGGGCATTTGCCCAATTCAAAAAATCGCCATTAGCTTGTACGTAAATAAACACATCGTCGTTTGGGCGCATCAGAACACCATCCATGAGGACGCCGCCCTCATGATTGCAAGCAATCGCATAGCCAGCACGACCGACCTTTATTTTGCTGATATCGCGGGTGAAGAGCTTATTGAGAAAGGCGATACGATCCGGCCCAGTAATGCGTAGTGGCGTTTCAGGGACATCATAAAGACAGCATTGGCTACGCAAATGTTGGTAATGTGCTTTTTGATCTAGGTTTGAACTTAAAGGATACAAACGGTTGTTATAAATTCCATAGTTTGTATCCGGATAATCGTTACGATCGAAAAAAGGCGACCGCTTGAACCGATGGCTAGAGACGGATAGATGCAAGTTGGCCATAGATGTTCTGTCCGAAATGACTAGCGATAGCGTTCATAAGGCGAGTTGAGCCGCCGAATGGTCGGTTTTTATTACTGGCGTGCACTGTTTCCCGCAGGGTAATTCAAATCAACTGGTAGCGAAAGCTGTTTTGAGGGTTAACGAATCGAAGATAGCGGGCTGACAGGTAGCCTCGACTCCGCTTGTGACTTTCGCCAGGGCTAGCGCGCCTTTGCGACCTTGGTGATCGAAAGTTCCCTTAAAGTGGTTGCTGTCTCGCTGTCTACCTGTCTACCTGTCTAGCTGTCTAGCTGGGTCGCTGCTGCATGGCGGAGGCCGGACCTGTGCGCTGAGCGAAGTGCCGGTCTTGAGTATTGGCTTTACTTTGATGCATCTGCGGTAGGTGCTGAGAGGCTCACAGTGATCGCCCTTGCATTGGCGTATAGTCACGGGCAACAAAACGTGTTTTAGGGGATGTTATGAAGCAAATATTTGTAATCGCGATCAGTATCTTTGTTGCCTTAATAGGCGGTGTTAAGGTCGCTGATGCTGATGTTGGCAGCAGACCGGCAGCCCAAGGTGCGCTTTATGGTCTGTTCGAGGAAGCCTGGGAGCTGGATATGCAAGACAACCCGGTCTGGGCTTCGATGCTGGGTGATCGCCGATTCAATCGTGCTTGGGGTGAGCTGTCAGCAGCCAGTTTTGAGCGTCGACGCATGGCGAACGCAGCGATACTTAAGCGGTTAGATTCGATCGATCAGGAAAGCTTGTCGCCACAAGATCAGATTAATTTCCTGCTTTTTGATCAAGCTTATGAGTCACGGATGGCCGAAGCTGAGCATCCAACGCACCTGATGCCCATTAGTCAAAGAGGGGGCATCCAAACCCTCGATGAGATTGGCGACAGATTGCGCCTAGAGACGGTTCAGGATTTCGACGATTGGCTAGCTCGATTAGCTCAAATCGATCAATTGATGCAGCAAACCATTGCGCTCATGAAAGAGGGCATGGCATCGGGTTATGTGCCGCCCAAGATCACCATGAGCCGGGTGCCAGGTCAAATCGCTAAACAGCTAGTGAGTACGGCTGAAGAAAGTCTGTTTTTTAAACCTTTTGAAATACTGCCAAATTCCATTGCGCCAGCGCAGCAAGCCCGATTGCAGAGCGAGGCCCGGAGCATTATTACCGAAACTGTTATCCCCGCTTACCAAACGTTAGAAAAGTTCTTCAATGAGGAATATTTACCAGCATGTCGTGACAGCATTGGGGCGTCTGACTTACCCAATGGCGCCGCTTTTTATGAATATCGCGTTCGTCGATATACCACCACCGATATGACGCCGGAGGAGGTGCATCAAGTCGGCTTGACAGAAGTTCAGCGAATACGCAACGAGATGATGGCGGTAAAAGCTGCAGTAGGCTTTGAGGGATCTCTCGACGCTTTTTTTAACTTTCTTAGGACTGACCCGCAATTTTACTTCGAAGATCCAGAGGACCTGCTTAGAGCCTATGAAGCGCAGGCAAAGCGCATCGATCCAGAGCTGGTTCGCTTGTTTACCAAGCTGCCTCGAATGCCTTATGGCATCAAGGTGATTCCAGAAGCGGTAGCGCCGGATACCACCACCGCATACTATACGCGGCCAGCGGCAGATGGCAGTCGAGCAGGTTATTACTGGGTCAATTTGTACAATCCTGCGTCACGACCAAAATTTGAAATTCCAGTGCTAACGGTTCACGAGGCGATGCCGGGGCATCATCTTCAGATTGCCCTGCAGCAAGAGCTTGAATCGTTGCCCAATTTTAGGCGTTATTCTGGGTTTACGGTCTTTACTGAAGGTTGGGGGCTGTACTCTGAGCGTCTGGGATATGACATTGGACTCTACCAAGACCCCTATGATCAGTTTGGCCAATTGAGCTACGACATGTGGCGCGCTGTGCGTTTAGTGGTCGATACGGGCATGCATTATAAGGGATGGAGTCGAGACGAAGCGATTGCTTACTTTGAACGCAATGCGCCGCGAAAAAAGCTCGATATCATCAATGAAATTGATCGTTACATCAGCTGGCCTGGGCAAGCACTCGCCTACAAGATTGGTCAGCTAAAGATGCTGGCGTTGCGAGATAAGGCGAGCAGTCAGCTCGGTGATCGATTTGACTTAAAACGCTTTCATGATCGCATGTTGTCTCAGGGCGCGATTCCTCTATCGCTGCTTGAAATCACCATGGACCAATGGATTGAATCTGAACTGCGCCAAGTTGAGGCGGTCGATGACTCCTGATCATCAGTTTCCGTGACTGGATGGATTGGATACACTGAGCGTCCTTGGAGCGTGGCACGACGGGAGATACACCATGACCGATGATCTAAAAGGGCAACTCAAAACTTGGGCGAGCCTAGCTGAAAAAGAGTTGCGGGGTCGCCCGATCGAAGACCTCAACTGGCATACGCCAGAAGGCATTACCGTGAAACCGCTCTATACCGCGGCTGATGTGCAGGGGCTCGATCATACGGGCAGTTTGCCGGGTATGGCCCCTTACACTCGGGGCCCTAAAGCGACGATGTATGCGGGTCGTCCATGGACCGTTCGGCAGTACGCCGGCTTTTCCACCGCCGAAGAATCGAACCAGTTTTATCGTAGCAATCTGGCAGCTGGTCAGCAGGGTTTGTCTGTTGCTTTTGATTTGCCAACCCACCGTGGCTATGACTCGGATCATCCTCGGGTCGAGGGTGATGTCGGTAAAGCGGGTGTCGCCATTGACTCGGTGGAAGACATGAAGATTCTATTTGATGGCATTCCTCTGGGCGAGGTTTCCGTGTCAATGACGATGAACGGCGCGGTTCTCCCGGTTATGGCGAACTACATCGTGGCGGCCGAGGAGCAAGGCGTTGAGCCTCAGCAGTTAGCGGGAACGCTGCAAAATGACATCCTAAAAGAATTTATGGTGCGTAATACTTATATATACCCGCCAGGGCCTTCCATGCGCGTAGTCGCCGATATTATCGGTTACACAGCGACAAACATGCCAAAGTTTAACTCGATTTCGATCAGTGGGTACCACATGCAAGAGGCGGGTGCGACCAATGTTGAAGAGCTAGCCTTCACGATCGCCGATGGCATTGAATACGTCAGAACCGCGATTAACCGCGGCCTAGACGTCGATGCATTTGCGCCTAGACTGTCGTTTTTCTTTGGTATTGGCATGAACTTTTTTATGGAGATTGCCAAACTCCGAGCCGCACGCATTTTGTGGGCGACGCTCATGGAAGAGAAATTCTCGCCAAAAAACAGTGGATCTTTAGTGCTTCGGACACACTGCCAAACCTCTGGAGTGAGCTTGACCAGTCAAGACCCCTACAACAATATTATGCGCACAACCATTGAGGCCATGTCGGCGGTTTTGGGTGGCACCCAATCGCTACATACCAACGCGTTTGATGAGGCGCTGGCGTTGCCGACGCCATTTTCGGCGCGGATTGCTAGAAATACCCAGTTGCTCATTCAGGAGGAGACGGGCGTGACGCAGGTCGTCGATCCGCTTGCTGGCTCTTATTATGTCGAAGCGCTAACCAATGAGTTGGTTGAGGCCGCGAGAACTTTGATAGATGAAGTTGAAGCCCTAGGTGGTATGACAGAGGCGGTTGAAAGTGGTATGCCAAAATTGCGGATCGAGGCTGCCGCAGCGCAAAGACAAGCCAGAATCGATCGGGGCGAAGAGGTAATCGTTGGCGTCAATAAATATCAGTTAGCGGTGGAGCCTGACGTTGAGGTTTTGGATATAGATAACAGTTCCGTCCGAGCCTCCCAAATCGAGAAACTGAAAGCTGTTCGAGCCAATCGCGATCAGGCCGCATGCGATAATGCGCTAGCCGCACTCAAAGCTGGCGCCGAGGGTGAGACTGAGAATTTACTCGCACTTGCTGTGGATGCGGCCCGAGCCCGGGCGACAGTTGGTGAAATTTCGGATGCGTTAGAAGCGGCCTGGGGGCGTCACGTTGCACAGCATCGCTCCATTTCAGGGGTTTACAGCGCATCCTACGAAGGAGATGAGGGCTTTATGGGGATCCAACAAGATGTCGAGGATTTTGCTGGACGGCATGGCCGGCGGCCAAGAATGCTCGTCGTTAAAATGGGGCAAGATGGGCATGATCGAGGCGCTAAAGTGATCGCAACCGCGTTTGCTGATTTAGGCTTTGATGTTGATGTTGGCCCGATGTTTCAAACACCTCAGGAGGCTGCGCAGCAGGCCATCGAAAATGATGTCCACGTGGTCGGTGTATCTTCTCAGGCGGCGGGACATAAAACCCTAGTGCCACAGTTAATCGCTGCGCTTAAAACGGCGAACGCTGAGGATGTGTTGGTCGTCTGCGGCGGCGTGATACCACCCAAAGATTATGACATGCTCAAAGCCGAAGGCGTGGCGGCGGTTTTTGGACCGGGAACCAATATCCCTGAGGCCGCATCTTCGGTGCTAGCGCTGATCGATCAAGCGTTAAAGCAGGCCTGAGATGCGGCTTTTTTGGCAAATTAGGTTGTTCAAGCAAGAAGCTAGGGTTGTAGTAAAGGCGAGTGCATGGTGAGCCTTGCCTCGCAAATCATTGCCGGCGACCGGCGTGCCCTGGCCAAGGGTATTACGCTGGTGGAATCGACCAGGTCCGATGATCGAGCGGCAGCAGGCGCTTTGCTCGAGGAGGCTGTCGCGGCGGGCAAAAGTAGCTTGCGAATTGGCATCTCGGGCGCGCCTGGTGTGGGAAAGTCAACGCTCATCGAAGCACTCGGCCAATATCTTACCGATCTAGGTCACAGGGTTGCTGTGCTTGCGGTCGACCCTACCTCGGCATTAAGCGGCGGCTCCATTCTAGGTGATAAAACGCGAATGCCCTCACTGAGTGTTAATCCCAAGGCCTTTATTCGTCCCTCACCGGCGGGTAATACGCTAGGTGGGGTTACCCGGCGAACTCGCGAGTCAATGCTTCTGTGCGAGGCTGCAGGTTTTGAAGTGACGTTGATCGAAACGGTTGGGGTAGGGCAATCCGAGACCGCAGTGTCAGAAATGACGGATTTGTTTGTGCTTTTGTTGTCTCCCGGTGGTGGCGATGATCTCCAGGGGATTAAACGCGGCATCATGGAATTGGCGGACTTGATTCTGGTTAATAAGGCGGATGGTGCTCAGCAAGCGTTGTCCCAACAAACGGTTGCAGACTACCGGTCGGCTTTGCAGCTGATGCGGTCACGCTCCCAGGCTTTTACGTCAGAAGTGCTCGCTTGTTCGGCGCTTGAGGGGCGCGGCATGGACGCTATTTGGTCCTGCCTTGATGCGTTCAAGCAGCAATTGGTTGCAGCCGGAGAATTCGGCTCAAGGCGCGCTGAGCAGGCAAAAACTTGGTTGTGGTCAGAAACCGCTGCAATTCTGTTAGAGGCTTTGAAGGATCATCCTGAGGTTGCCGAAGAATTACCCTTTTTTGAGGCTCGAGTGCAGTCGGGTGAGTTACCAGCGACCTTGGCGGCGCAACAGTTAGTCGCGCGTTTTCGAGGTGCCAACCACGACGGTTGAAAGCTTTGAGTCTCGGCGCCGTCGTCTGGTCAGTTTCGGTTAAATTTCCCGTGTTTTAAAAAGTATTTCACTTGCGAGCCTGCTTGGGCTGAGCCTGGCAGAAATGGGTGAGCGACCGCGATCGTAATATGATCCTGCATAGCAGGGTGCACGGTGCGAAGAACAGCGACTTTGCCATCATCTTTTCCGGGAATGATCATCGATGAGATCGGATCTATCGTGGCAGAACCAGCGATGATGCCAAGCTCATAAGGCAAGCGCGCATTCGCCGCCGGCTTTTGTGCTCGCGTGGTAAGTTGCGCGCCTGCCGGTCCATAAAATCGCTGATAAATCGGATTTTTAACGAGCCAATCAGCCACCTCGCTGCCGAAATTTGGCGTGCCAAGCTGGACCATACGACCGATCGAAAAGTCCGGAAGGTTTTGTGCCGTGCTTATTGCTACAAGCCCGCCCATGGAATGGCCGACGAAGTGGGTGGTGATGCTTGGCGAGAACGTCGAGCGGATAAGAGGCGTTACATGGGCTGTTTGGGCCTCGATGGTGAAATGGGTAGAGGGGTAACTTAGATTGAGCACGTGATAGCCAGCACGTTCTAAATTGTTTGCTAGCTTTTGCATGGAGCGACTCGACTTGCCGATGCCATGAAGCAGCACAATTTGATCCGGTTGGCTCTGTTCGTAGTCCGCCGCGCGCACATGATCGGGATCAAAACCAATCCCTGCGCAAAGAAGCAGCGCGAGTATAAAACTTTGCATAATTGTTTGCTTTTGCCGGGCGCTAGATGCGGTCAGGGCGTCCTTCGATAGACCAATAGGGCTGCGGCTAGGGTGCAATGCTGACTCCCGAGGTGGCTTAGGTACGAACGCCACTCGCCGATTACGGCCTTAGAAACTGCCTTTGCTGTTCTAACGCCTCGACGGTTTCAGTAACTAATTTGTTCATGATGACCTGTACACTATTGATTTCATTGAAATAACCGACGCTTTGCCCAGCACCTGAATGGATCAAAGGCTCAATATCGTGCTCCTCTATCGCCCCCAACAAGTCACCCACCAAAACATCCTGATAAGGCATTTTTAGGGGCTCTGGCGCGCGCTCATCTTCCCAGGCTTGACTCCAACCAGTACGGATTTGGCGAAAGGTTTTTCCGGATTCCGAACGAGTAATGACGGTGTCACCACTGCCTGCAGCCAAAAGTTTTTCAGTATTAACAGGGTGCATATGCGTTTGATGCTCCTCTGAAAGCAGCCAAGCGGTTCCCATCCAGACGCCTTGAGCACCCATCGCCAGGGCCGCGGCAATGTGTCGCCCGGTGGCTACGCCGCCTGCAACCAAGACCGGCACGTCACCGGCAGCTTCAACGATTTGAGGCACCAGGGAATAAGTGCCGATGGGGCCTGTATGTGCGCCAGCGTCATATCCTTGAGCAACGATAATCTCAACCCCAGCATCGATGGCCCGTTGCACATGATGTGGGCTACCAATTAGGGCCAGCGTGGTCATGCCGTTACCTTTGGCTGCTTGTACGACGGGCGCCGGTGCGCCGATACCGCAGGCAAACATATCGACAGGCGCATTGAGCACGCTTTGGATTTGTGCAGCTTCTATTTCGCTCGAACGAATGAAACGCGTGCGCATACCGGGTTCTGTAGCCGGTGGAATGTTATAACGCTCGATAAGGCTTTGAACAAAATCTTTGTGACCCTGAGGGATTTCCAGCTCGATGGCTTCTCGCGAATTGTGCTCTGGCATACCGGGCGGCAGCACTAAATCAACGCCAAAGGGGCGGTCCCCGACCAAGCCCCTGATCTCTTCCAATTCATCGGTGATTTCCTCGGGAAACCGGCGGGTCGCGCCATAGACCCCATAACCGCCAGCATTAGAAATTGCTGCAACCGTAGCAATGTCGTGCGCGAAACCGAAAATAGGCACATCGATATTGAGTTGGTCACAAATTGGAGACCATAATTTAGCCATTAATTAATCCTTTTTAGTCAAAGGTATTTATGCGTAGAGTATCTCATAGAATCAAGATCAAACATGCGGTCATCTGTCTTTCGCAAAGCCCGTGTAATAAAAGCCCTGTATTAGAAGAACCAGTACCCAAGGCCTTAATTAAAAAAACGGTATTGAAAAACCGGTATTGGAAGACTCTGTATTGCAAACCCCTGTTTTGCTAGTGCCCGCTAGGTCTTGCCGATGGCATGAAAGAACCAAAGCTGGCGTTGAGATATCGATTGTTTGGTCTATGCGTTGTTCAGGTTGTGCTAGTTAAAAATCCGGTTTCCAGTGAAATTCCGTTAACGATCTGGATGGTATTGGCAAAACATCGAAATTGGTATGCGCCCCGCGTCAACATCAACTAATTTTCGGGAGGTATTGGGTGTTCAACCGGCGGGGCGCACAATTGTCCTCATAACACGGGCTGATCTCAGCGTATGGGCTGGGTAAACCTAGCAAATCTTGGTTATCACGATCGGTTGTTTGGTGGTTCGAAGGGGTTTTCAATGGGGTTTTAAAGGCCAATGGCGAGATAACCGCTCATCAGAGATGAGCAGCGTAGCGCTATGTATGAATCGATGATAAAAATGGTGGGTCCCAGAGCGTGGTCAATTTGAGCGAGAACGTGGGCCAAAAAAAGGTGAATGGGCTGACAGCCTCCGAGTAAGATTGAAGCTGGCGTTACTTGTAAGCGGTGCCTGAGAGTGGTTTTAGCAAAAGCAGGGTAGAGCCTGCAATGATCAGGAAACTGACAGGCGCTAAAAAAACGATCATCAACACGATGACAATTGGGTAACCTCTAATAAACGATGTCCTTCGTGGCAGGGAAATGTCCTTCGTGGCAGGGAAAAGTCTATGGATGAACTGATCTTTCCAGGGATTATCAGTGCTTTGGCATTGCTAGTGTACTATTACACGTTATTTGAGTCTGGGCGAGCAAGAGGGCGGTATAATGTGCCCGCACCATCGCATGATGGTCCGGAAGATTACCAACGATATGTTCGGGCGCATGTAAACACCCTCGAGCATTTAGCGCTATTTCTACCTGGGCTGTGGTTGTTCACATTTGCGGTCAGCCCATTGTATGCAGGGCTGATCGGTTTATTGTGGCCTTTGGGGCGGTTGCTTTACGCCCGTGGATACTACCAAAGCTCTGAGAAGCGAATGCTCGGTTTGCTGTTGAGCATGCCACCGATCTATATCTTTATTTTAGGCTCACTCCTGGCATGGTGCTTAGAAGCCTTCAATCATTGGCTGTAGCTCGGAATCGCCTGCGACAGACGATCTGCCGCCGAGAAGGCTTGGCCCCTCTCAAAAATCGAAACCCTACGGGTTAGGTGAGAGAGAGCCCCTGAAGAAACTCGATGATGGCCGCGTTGGTGGCCTCGGGGGCCTCCTGTTGGATCCAGTGCCCCATATTGTCGATCAGAGTGATGTCTCGAAGATCTGCCATCACTGGCGCCATCATGTTTCGCAGCGCGGTTTCATCAGCACCTTGAATAACGACATCCTGAGCGCCAGAGAGAAACGCAGCAGGCATAGAAATGACTGGGTCAAGCTCACTGGTTATTTCCCAGTTGCTATTAAAGTTTCGATAGTAATTGACTCCTCCGCGGAATCCACTGCGCGTAAATTCGTTCACAAAGTAATCGAGATCCTCAGTAGATAACCAATCGGGTTGGGCCGTGACCTCGCCTAATCGATCGATCCAGCCACCTGCTGAGCGTCTGGGGTCCGTGATTTTTGCCGGGGCTCGGGGGGACGCAGGTGACGCGTACAATCGGGATAAAATGCCCCTAGGATCGGCGTCATATTCGGCTTCCGCAACGCCTCCGGCCTCATTGTGATAGAGGATATAAAAGAAATTGTCGCCCATGGCAGCTTTAAAGCTATCAAGGGGTGGCAGCTTGGCGCGACCGCCATAGGGTACGCTCATGCCCATCACACCATTGATCCGACTCGGGTGGAAAAGTGCTGTGTACCAAACGACCATAGAGCCCCAGTCGTGGCCAACAATGGTTGCAGTGTCTTGTGAAAAGTGATCGATGATGCCGATCACGTCTTTGGCAAGATGGTCTATTCGATAGGCTTCTGCCGCTGCAGGCGCGCTGGTACCGCCGTAGCCTCTCATATCTGGGGCCACCGCGTGGAAGCCTGCCGCAGCGAGGGCGGTAATTTGATGGCGCCAAGAGTACCAAGATTCTGGCCAACCATGGATCAATAACACCAACGGTCCGGAACCCGCCTCGGCGATCCGCATGCTGATACCGTTGGTGTCGATTTGGTTAAATGCGATGTCTGTCATGATGGTCCCTAGATTGGCTGAGGCGCTGCCAACCGAGCCTATCAAAAGCCAATTGACTTTTCTAATGGACGGAATCGAAATTGGAATTGGCCGGTGATGAACCAGGAACCGAAGAGCGTGATTTAGGGAATAGCTACGTTAGCGCAAAAAGGGCAAGAGCGATGGGCCGATCCAATCTACCAGCGTAAGCGGGCCAGTTGCCGCCATGGGTTCCTTAGCACGCTGTCTTGTTAATTGCGATGTATCAGGCGGTGCGCCATTTATGGGCTGGACAATATGGTCGGCGTTATGGCACTTTGGGGCTCAGGAAGAGCTTCACAGTGGCGCGTAAAAGAAGCGTGATCAATGGGCTCAAGCATAGTAAACCTAGAGGAGCGCGACATGAATTATGATCTTGTCATTTCAGGCGGCACAATTGTCGATGGTACCGGCAGTGCACCATTTAAAGGTGATGTCGGTATCAAAGATGGCAGAATTGCCAGCTTAGGCGATTTGAGTGCTGCTGAAAGCGGTCGAACCATTGACGCAACTGGGCAAACCGTGACACCAGGGTTTGTAGATTTGCATACTCATTTAGATGCTCAGGTGGGCTGGGATCCAGAGCTTACGTCAAGTTCTTTTCATGGAGTGACCACAGCGCTGATCGGTAACTGTGGTGTCGGTTTTGCACCAGTATCTGAGAATAATCGGCAATATATGGCCAAGCTCATGGAATCCGTTGAGGATATTGCCGCGGAAGCTATTTTGGATGGGCTTCCCTGGAACTGGACGGGATATGGCGGTTATCTAGACTCTGTTCAAGCCCTAAAGCCCGCGCTTAACATTGTTGGCTTGGCAGGCCATTCGGCGATTCGATTTGAAGCCATGGGCGATAAATCCATGGACAAGGATGTGCAAGCCGATGATCGAGAATTAGCCGAGATCGTGCGCATGGTGAAAGAGTCGGTCGAGGCCGGCGCGGTAGGGTTTTCAACTTCTCGATTCATCCCGCATACCGTGCCTGACGGCCGCTGCACGCCAGGAACTTGGGCTGATTTGAGAGAGACCAGCGCAATTCAACAAGCCGTTGTTGAGGCTGGGGGTGTTGGCGCTTTGTTTCAGTCCGCCAACGATTTTCAAACTCGGTTCGATACCGAACTAAAAATGTTTGAGCAGGGCGCAGAAATGGGCTGCCAGATTTTATTTTCTGGTGGAACGGGGCCCCAGGGCGATGGTGGCGTTAGCCGCTGGCGGGATTTTTTTAATAAGCACAATCAAGCTGGTAAGCGTATCTCTGGCATTTGTCACACTCGTCCAAGCGGCGCCTTTTTTGGGTTGGCGCAGCTATCGCCCTTTACCAAAGAATCCGAGGCCTGGTCAGAATTGATGGCGTTACCAACACTGGCTGACCGGGTCGATGCCCTCAGAAATGACGATACTCGGGCAAGGTTAATCAAAGATGGCAAAGCAATCGGGCATTTATCGAAGATGGCTCATATGCTTCATCCTTTTGGTATGAATGATATTCCTGACCTAGATTTGGATCAGAAAGCTTCACTGCAACAGCTGGCCGATGCGGCCGGTTGCGATCCTGTCGAGATGTATGTCGAGCGTTTACTAGCATCTGAAGGCCGGGAATTGTTCAATTATTGGGCTTTTGGTGGAGCGCTACACAATCAGTGGCAGTACATGCAGTTGGATCAGGTAATCCCAATGTTGGGTGATGCAGGTGCCCATGTAGGCATCTTTACGGATACCGACTCGCCCACGGTGCTGCTGTCTGAACTCACTCGTAAGCATGGTGTGTACACGTTGCCCGAAGCGATTCACAAAATCACGCAGCAATCGGCTGAGGTGCTTGGTCTGAAAGATCGGGGAGTTTTGAAAGAGGGTTACATTGCTGATATCAATGTAATAGATTACGATAATTTAGCTACCCAACATCCTGAATATGTTAATGATTTTCCCCATGGTGGTGGGCGGTTCGTGGTTAAGAGCCGGGGCTATACGGCAACCTTAGTAGCGGGTGAAGTTGTGGTCGAAAACTGTGTGCATACTGGTCAGCGGCCAGGGTCAGTTATTCGGGAGTTCAATCGCGGCTGATGAAAAGGGGTCCGAGCGGGTTGGGTACCGTCGCGAGATCGCCAGGCCAGGCCAAATTTTGTGAGCCAAGCTATTGGGTAGGAAACCCTCTTGCGGGCCGTCGAGATGGGTAAGATCTTCGAGGGCTGATCCTAATTGGGTTGACCTTAAAGCGTAAAGGAGAAGCCAATGGCGACGGTGTACCGGGAAGTTGATGTACCAAGCCAACAGGGTAAAACGGCGCTCGTGACGGGCGCCAATACTGGTATTGGTTTCCATACTGCGAGGGTATTAGCTGCACGGGGCGCTCGAGTGCTTCTGGGATGTCGCGATGAATCTCGCGCTGCAGAAGCTATCGCAGCGATCCAATCGAAACTGCCTGATGCTGATCTCGCCTGGCTGCCTTTGGATCTCGCCAGTCTCTCGAGCATTGAAAAGGCCGCAGGACAGGTGCAACAAACCGAATCCCACCTTGACCTGCTGATTAACAACGCGGGGGTTATGGTGCCCCCAAAGACCCTCACCGAGGATGGATTTGAATTACAGTTTGGTGTAAATCATTTAGGCCATTTTGCCCTGACCGGGCACTTGCTTCCGATGCTCAAAGCGAGAGCAGATGCTAGAATTGTTAACATTAGCAGCCTTGCTCACAGGGGTGCGGCGATTGACTTTGATGATATTCATGCAGAGCGTAAGTATAGTCGGATGAAGCGGTATCAAATGAGTAAATTTGCGAACATGTTGTTTACCTTTGGCTTGCAGCAACGATTAGAGGCCAGTGGTTCCGGTGCGTTAGCCGTTGCCGCGCACCCGGGTGGGTCGAATACAGAACTCGGTAGACATATCGGTCTGATGCGTTTTTTATTTTTACCCCTAGAATGGATTATGAACAGCGCCGCAGAAGGGGCATTGCCGAGCTTGCGGGCAGCCACAGATCCAGACGCCAAGGGAGGGGACTATTATGGCCCGACCGGCATGGGCGAATTTGCACGGTCTGCCGGGATCGCGAAGGTAGATTCCGCTGCCCGAGATCTTGAAGCAATCAATCGATTGTGGGGTATCTCCGAGGCACTGACCAACGTTTCCATATGACCCTTAAAAGTAGAGGTTATCTACAACGGCGAAGTGGTGATTCATTGTCATGAGTCATTGCCTCGGGTTATTGATCCACGCGAGCGTTGCTTGCTCGGTGATGGTTCGGATTATGCCTCGCCCGGGCAAGAGGCTAGGGTTAAGGTTGGCAACGCTGCTTCAGCGCTCAGGGGCCTGCTGAAAGCTAGAGCGACACCTCTGAGCGCGTGAGTCGAGCCAGTAATCCTCGTTGGAATCCTATTATGTCTGCCTAAAACGGTTATGCTCAAGGCTTGGACAGTCTTAGAGCGCGGCATTGAGAGGCGATCAAAGTTTAAGATTCAGATCGCGTAAACCAGAGGAAAAACCACAGGACACAATTCAATGAAAGGGATCAAGATACTGGTTGTTATCGTAATCCTCTTGCCCATGGGTTACTTTGCGAGCATTTTTGCCGCCTCGGAGCTTGGCGGTGAAGTGGTGACCTTATTAAGGCCAAATGCCGAGGGTGGCATTGATGAGGTTCGGGTCTGGGTCGTTGATACGCCAGAGAGTGTCTTGATTGAGCATGGCAGCCAGGGTGATTGGTGGCTCGCTCAATTACCCGAAAATCCCAATATTAGCTTAGTCAGAGGGGGCCAGAAATTGACGTTTTTAGCAACCGCCAGCACTGACTTTCATCAGCGGTATCATGAGCTGCGCGCAGCAAAGTATGGTTGGGCGGATCGAACAATTGAAATACTCACAGGATCCGATGCCGCTGTCTGCGATGGTATGCCGGTGCGACTAGAGATCGCAAAATAGGGGTTATCTCCTAGGTCCGTCAGATGGGCGAGTTGTCAACTTTTAGAGGAAAATTATGAAACTTAGTTCGGTGCATCATATCTCGCTCAACGTGACAGACTTGGCGGCCGCAATGGCCTTTTATCAAGATATTTTGGGGTTTAGTGAAATTGACCGCCCCGATCTTCGCTTTCCTGGTGGTTGGCTATCCATGGGCGACCAGCAATTGCATTTGCTGCAAGTATCTGAGTTCACGGCGCCCAAGGGCCAGCATTTTGCCTTCGGGGTTAGAGACTTACAGGCTGTTCGAAGCGAGCTCATTACGCAGGGTGTCGAGGTGTCAGAACCGACAACAATCCCGGGTGTCTGCGAGCAGTGTTTTTTTCAAGACCCGAGCGGTAACCTGCTCGAATTAAATCAACCGTTGGCGGGTTAGTTTTTCTGATCTCAGCGACAAGGATAAGCAATATGATGAAGCCATGGCTCACGATCTTAATCTCTGCGACCCTTGTTTTGGGGTTACTGGTCGCATTGGCTGGGGATGTCGTCAAAGGCTGGGTTATCCAAGCGCTCACAGATGATATGTTTGTCGCCGTTGATAATGATGCTTTTGACCCGGGTCTGCCGGTAGGTAGCCAATTTCCTAAAATCGATGCCCGATTAGGGGCTTTACCCGTCACCGATATTTCGCTGCTTGTAGGCGATCGAGGTCTTATTTTTATCGCTAGCCGCTCGGTCGACTGGTGACCCTACTGCCAGAAGCAACTCGTGCAGTTGCAAGCACTTAAAACAGATTTTGACCGCGCAGGCTTCACCTTGGTTGCATTGACTTATGACGCGCCAGATCTGCAGGCAGCGTTTATTGAAGCAGAGTCAATCGAGTTTCCCATACTCTCTGATCGTGCGGCGGCCAGTGTTCAGGCACTGGGCATCTTAAATGAGGCCCACCAACCTGGCGATGATCACTACGGGATACCCCATCCAGGAATCTTGATTGTTGATCGGCAGCTGAGGATTCGATCAAAGCTCTTTGTTGCCCCGTACGAGCAGCGCGTCGAGGGTGAAACGGTACTCGCATTGGCAAAAGCTTTAGTGCCGTAGCGTTGTGGGCTTGACCTTGAAAGTTTTGGGGGCTACCCAGTTAAAATCTTGGACGTTGGAGGTTCCGCTCAAGTAGTGCCGAGAGAGGCTGGGCGGCGGCGACCTTTGGGTTAAGGGTTAGAGATTTTCATATTTTGGCATCCTGCTAGCGACCTTCTTAAGATAGTTGCGGGTTTCGCCACGAATATGGCGGTTGGTCAGAAACCAATAGAGTTCCTCAACGGTCATGCTGTTAATGCGATCAATGGCAGCTTTTTTGCCGCCATTAGGAGCCAGGCTTTTATATAAATTGCCCGCGCCGCCGTTGTAGCTTGAAATGATTGCGTACTGAAGCTTTTTGGGGTGATAGATACCCGCCAGGTATCGATCCGCTAGAATGCTAAGGTAGCCGGTACCTACTTCAACATTGTTGCTAGGATTGTAAAGGAAAGCCGTTGTCGGGGTGTGCTGATAGCCCTTAATAATTGAGAAGTAATCCCGACCTGCGGTGTTCGCTTTTATTTGCATCAATCCCAGCGCGTTTGATCTTGATCTAGCGACGGGGTTGAATGCGCTTTCAGTCTCAATGATCGCCATAATGAGGGGAATTGGGATCATATGCTGCTTGCTCGCGATTTTTACAAAGTTTAAATACTTGCCACCAGCGATTTGCTTATGCTTGCCTACCATAGGAATAATCAAGCGGTTGCCCGCGTTTTGCCGATTCATAAGATATTCGGCGAAACGGTTGGCTCGCCACACTGAGGCGATGGGTTGCTGGTCTTGATCAAGCACCTGTTGGAAAAAAAAGGGTTTCTCAGTCCGGGTATTAATCAGACCTAAATCAACAGCAGTTTGTGCGTCTATGATGCTGGGATCGATCTGAGTCAGTAATATTTCAACCGCAGCCTGTTGCACTGAATCCGGGTTGCTCGCTGAGATGCTAATCAGGCCGCGTTCGAAATCCACCAAAGTTTCTGCTCGGCTGGCGCCCTGATAAGCCATTACCGTCGGCAGTAAGCTGCCTTCGCTATCTGAGTCGGCGTGGTATTCCGCCAGCAGTGCCGCAACATCGGGGTCATAGGTGCTAAAGTCCGCGATAGGATCAAAAGCCTCTTTCGCGATGCCGCTGAGCTGCCAGCAAACCAGGCAGATGAGCACGCTTACGGATGAAATGCCGGTTTTGAATTTGGGTTTGATTCCGGGTGAAGCGCCTGGCTTGTGGTCTTGCACGGTCAATCAGGGGTCTCGGCTGAGAAAGAGTTCGCAGACATTCTAAAACGGCAATCGCCCGTAAAGAAGGTCTAACCAGTGATTGTTGCTGCTGGATTGGCGTTGTTTGCAACTAGGTGATCGAATCAGAACATCGAGGGGCGATAGGGTGTAACCATTAACTAGGGGATGGGGTCGGTAATCTCAACTGGGTTAGCCTGAATTAACCCGCGGTTAAGCTGGCGAGCCCCCTATAGGTCCCCATAGGATGAAGGCATGAAATTAACCCGGCTTTGGTTTGATGCCGACTTGTTTTGGTAACGAGTATCCGTCAGGCCTTGGGATGGCGCGCTCAACCTGGTGGTTTGAGAGGTGGCATATTTAACACGAAGCTGGAGCAGGATGATCGATGGTGGTAGGGCAAGCCCAGATGGATGAAATTCAAACAATTGATGTCTTGATACTTGGAGGCGGTGCTGCGGGGCTCATGACAGCGATGACGGCTGCCAGTCGGGGCCGCACCGTTCGGGTGCTGGAACGCAGTAATAAGCTTGGCAAAAAAATTCTGATGTCAGGGGGCGGACGATGTAATTTTACCAATACCCTCGTCGAGTCCGATCACTTTTTGTCTGAAAATGTACACTTTGTAAAAAGTGCTTTGCGTCGATATCCCTCGCAATGTTTTATCGAGCTCGTAGAGGCGCAAGGCATTGCTTATGAAGAGCGAAAGCACGGCCAGCTTTTTTGCAAAGGTTCTGCAAAAGAAATTCTAGCGATGTTGGAGGACGGATGCCGGGCCAATGGTGTTCGCTGGCAAACGGGCTGTACCGTCACGGATGTGGCTCAGATAACCGATCAATGGTTGAAGGAATCGGGGCTGAGCCTGCCAGACGTTGGCGAGTCAGTACGATTTTTGGTCACGGCAACGATTGGAGATGAAAGACTGAGAATCGCCTGCCGGTCCTTGGTGGTGGCTACCGGGGCCTTGTCCATTCCGACCTTAGGCGGCAGTGATCAAGGGTATCTCCTAGCGGAACAGTTTGGTTTGTCTCTAGTACCTCGTCGCCCTGGTTTAGTCCCCTTTGTGATGACTGACGATCTGAAAACCTTGTGTAGCGAATTAGCGGGGGTGTCGCTTCCGGTTTCGGTGTCTTGCGGGAGGGGCAGTTTTACCGAAGATTTGCTGTTCACCCATCGAGGCCTCAGTGGTCCTGTGATCCTGCAAATTTCGAGTTATTGGCGGCAAGGGGATTATGTTGAGATAGATTTATTACCCAAGCTCGATCTTGGGCTTTGGCTGCAAGAAAAAAAACGCTCTGGTAGCCAGCAGACGCTTGTCAGTGCTCTACAAACGTTTTGGCCGAGGTCTCTGGCGCAACGTTACCTTGAGCGATATCACAGCCCCATACTGAATAAACCTATAACGGACTGTAAAGATCAGCAATTACGGGTTGTGGCGAGCGGTATCCATGCCTTTCGGATTAAACCAGCAGGCACAGAGGGTTATCGCACTGCTGAGGTGACGTTGGGCGGCGTGGCCACTCAAGATCTCAGTAGTAAGACCTTTGAGGCCAACGCGGTTCCGGGGCTCTATTTTGTAGGTGAGGTGGTGGATGTCAGCGGGCACCTCGGAGGTTTTAATTTTCAGTGGGCTTGGGCATCGGGTTTTTGTGCTGGGCAGGTGGTTTGAGGCGCGATGCGCCTTGATGCTTTCAGTTAGAGGCTTTCGTGAATCGAGTAGCGGTCAGGGGTCATCAATGCGCTTTGTGACCTGCTAACGGGGCTGTCTTTTAAGGCGAGCAAGGCGCCTATTTAGCCATCCGCCTAGCCCAGTGTGTCTTTCTAAGTTGCTTTAGAGACGAACGAGTTGGGTATCAAGCGAGCCTAGTCTTAAGCGACGGCGCTTGAGGAGTGGCCAGTTGATGGTACGCGAGCGCGAAAAATCTTCGACTAACGGTTAAGTTTGCATGGTAAGTGACTGATTAATATTTCGGCTCAATCGGTTTGTATTTGCATTTAACGTGT
>JADHNJ010000043.1 GCA_016779565.1 Pseudomonadales bacterium | reverse complement strand
AATTCTATGTTGGTCCTTTTAGTTTGTTCGTACAGCTACCTGATGAGGCAAGCTTCAGTTCATGAAAGCAAGCGTAGAGGCACCCGATCATCCGCCTAGACGAAGAATGCGTATAAATTTCAAACGATCGTTTTAATCGTGGACGTGCGGCGTGAGCAATGTTTGCAAATGCCTCCGGCCGAAGCAGAAGCAGTAACAGCAGAAGCCAAAGCAAAAGCGAAATCAAAAGCATCAGAAGAAACACACAAAAGACCTAAAGTTTCGAAGGTTTGCAGGGAAGGGGTTAATGGCCGTGAGTCGTAAGCAGTGAGCATCCAAGCGCTACGAAAAGCATCGGATGAAATATTCGATACACGAAGCAAGTTGCTGAATGCCGCTGAGCAACTGTTAATAGAATCGGGGTTTGCGGGTATGTCAGCCAGAGCCACCGCCAAATCGGCTGGAGTCAATATCGCAGCGATGCGTTATCACTTTGGGTCCAAGCAGGGGCTTTTCGAAGCAGTAGTGAAAGGTAGAATTGCACCAGTCAATGCCCAACGACTCAGACGTCTTACGGTAGCAGAAGCTGAGCACCCCGGATCGGTGCAAGCTGTACTAGACGCTTTTTTGTGGCCAGTCTTTCAGGCGCAATCGGATACGGCCGCCCGCTTGCTGATGGCAAGGGTCATGGCCGAGCCTGCAGAGATCGCTGATCCGGTACTGGCGAGCCTCTTTGAAGAGGTGGTAACACAATTTACTCAAGCACTGCACCGCTGTTTGCCTGATTATTCCCCAAGCATCATTGCACATAAATTATTATTCGTCGTAGGTGCGATGAGTTTTACTGTTTTAAATTCAATTCCTAGTCATTTCAAAGTGTCTTCAAACGGCAATCCATCTTTCCAAGAGTTGCTCGCGTTTTGTGTTGGCGGTTTCCTTGCATCGTTAGAAGACGCGCAAAATCTAAGTCAAAGGTCTACCTGATGAAACTAACGCATCGTATTAAACCCATGTTATTGCCCCTAGGTGTTGCTTTGTTAGGGTTTGGAATTTTTGCGGGTTTACTCGCTACCGGACCAAAAATTGACCCTAGGCCCCAGGTGCCGGTGCCGCCCACTGTTGCAAGCCAAATCATTCGCCTAGCGCCGCTGCAGATGACCGCAAGTGCTTTCGGCACTGTTGAGCCGCGGAGCCAGACAGACCTTGTCGCTGAGGTATCTGGCCGAGTCGTACGGGTCTCACCGAATCTTGTTAGCGGTGGGTTTTTTAGTGCTGGAGAGCTGCTTTTTGAAATTGACTCGGAAGACTACGAAACACAATTAGAGCAAGCCAATGCCGGTGTTGCCCGAGCAGCGAGTGAGCTTGCCTTTGCGACCAAAGATTATGATCGTCAGCTGGACCTAAAAAATCGTCAGTCCGTGAGTCAATCTTTAGAAGATGAAGCCCTTAGAAGGCTTGCTGCAGCAAGAGCAAATCATCGAGAGGCCCTTGCAAAAAAATCTTCAGCCGAGCGTAACCTAAATCGAACACAGGTGCGTGCGCCCTATCAAGGAAGGGTGCGCGCCGAAACGATTGACGTCGGCCAGTACGTCACCCGAGGGGTTGCGGTTGCAAAACTTTATGCGACCGATTTTGTAGAGGTCAGATTACCGGTTCAAGATCAGGCGCTCGCGTTTTTAGCGGTCGATTTAGCGAATTCAAAGAGCATCCAGAGAACCCGACCTGAGGTTAGGTTACGGGCAAATTTTGCTGGGACTCCGCAGGCTTGGCGTGGAGAAATCGATCGCGTAGAGGGCGAGATCGATGGCACAACCCGAATGGTCAATCTAGTCGCTAGAGTGCCTGCGCCCTATGAACAACCTGCAGACCGAGCGCCGCTGGCAGTGGGTTTGTTTGTCGAGGCCGAGATCCTGGGCTTGGTTTTACCGGATGTGGTTGAACTGCCTCGGGTCGCGTTAACCGGATCGAACGAGGTATTCGTCATCGATGAGGATCAAAAAATGCGGCGTAGGACAGTGGAGGTGGTTCGACAAATGGGCGACTCCGTGATTATTGGCGGTGGTCTCGCCAATGGTGAACGGGTGTGTTTAACGCCGATGGACGATGCGATTGAGGGCATGCGAGTCAGCATTGATGCTGGCGCGAGGGAGGTCAGTCAGCGATGAAACCTGTCATTGCCTGGTTTGCAGAAAACCACATCGCGGCAAATTTGCTGTTGATTCTAATGGTGCTATCTGGTGCATCAGCTTTGATATCAATGCCGCAAAAATCTTTTCCGGATATCGACGTGCCCATTATTACGGTATCAGTGCTTTACCTAGGCGCTGCGCCAGAAGAGGTCGAGCAAGGCGTGTGCGTCAGAATCGAAGAGGAACTCGAGGGTGTAGAAGGGGTTAAAGAAATTCGTTCTCAAGCCAACGAAGGCGTCTGTACGATCTCAGTGGAACTTTTTGAGAATGCTGATAAGGCTCAAGCATTGGATGATGTGAAGAATCGGGTTGACGCCATAGATACATTGCCAATTGAGACCGAAAGCCCAGTGATTAACCTTGTGACCAGCGTCAGACCTGTGATGGATATTGCCATCACAGGTCCGCAAAACGAGCGCGCGCTAAAAATCATTGGGCAACGGGTTCGCGACGATATCGCGGGGCTGCCCAACGTCACCCAAGTATCCCTGTTAAACACGAGACCCTATGAATTATCGATTGAGGTATCTGAAGCATCTTTGCAGAGAAATGGCTTAACGCTAGATCAGGTGGCCGCAGCGGTTCGCCGGCAATCGCTGGATTTGCCAGGAGGCGCGATAAAAACTAACTCAGGGGAAATTTTACTGAGAACCAAAGGCCAAGCTTATCGTGGTGAGGAATTTGAAAATCTGCTCATCAGAAGTGATGGTGAGGGTCGGCGAGTTTACTTAAAAGACGTTGCCACAGTCATTGATGGCTTTGAAGATACTGATCAGTCGCTGCGATTCAACGGCAAGCCCGCTGCGATCATAAGAGTCTCTCGAGTGGGTGAACAGGATATTTTAAAAATCACCGCCGATGTTAACGACTATCTTGCAACGGGAGGGTCGGGCCTGCCCGAGGGAGTGAATCTAACGGTCTGGAACGACAATTCTTGGCTGTTGCGAGATCGTTTGAGCACTCTGCTGGATAGTGCGCGTCAGGGCTTTCTGATGGTGCTGCTGCTGTTGGCCCTCTTTCTTAGGCCTAGGTTAGCCTTTTGGGTGAGTATTGGGGTGCCGGTGGCGTTTATGGGCGCCCTTTACCTCACCAACTTTTTAGGGCTGTCGATAGATGGGATCTCTTTGTTCGGTTTTATTCTGGTGCTCGGCATCATGGTGGACGATGCCATTGTTGTCGGAGAGGGCGTCTTTTCTGAGCAAAGGCGATCGGCTGATCTCTTGGCTGGGGCCATCAAAGGTACGCAGAACATTACGATACCGGTAATCTTTGGGGTTCTTACCACGATATGTGCCTTTGTTCCTATGCTGCAGGGTGTCGGTACCTCTGGTCAAATTGGTGCCGTCATTGCGACGGTTGTGATTTGTTGTTTGATTTTCTCATTGATTGAGTCGCAGTTGATATTACCCGCGCATTTGGGCCATCAAGAAGTCAAAACCGAAGTAGGAGAGGTTTATTTATTGTTGGTGCCGATACTAGCCATTGTGCTACTTGAGTTCACATGGAGTGTTTCTAGCTTTATAGGGATGGCGATCGGTGTGGCTTCACTCATGTTAGTGCTGCACACACTAGGTTGGTCTAAGGTCGCCGCGCGCCGAGTATCACAGTTTCAGCTTCGCTTCTCAGAGGGTGTAGAGGTCGTTATTCAAACGAGATTTCGAGGGCTAGTAACAAAAGCGATACGCGCTCGGTACACCACGTTAGCCTTGGCCTTTGTGTTTTTTTTGTCAGGGCTCGGGATTTTAGCCAGTGGTCGTTTACCCTTCTCTTTTTTCCCGCCCTTGGCTGCAGATCAGGCGATTGCACAGTTGACAATGCCGCTTGGTACGTCGGCAAAAATTACTGAGGAAGCGGTGCTGTATTTAGAGCAGAGCGCCCAGGCGTTGAAAGCGGAATTGGCCGAAGATTACCCGGATGCGCCGCCAGTGACGCATATTTTGTCGGCAGTTGGCAATCAGCCCTCAAGTCGAGGTGGCGTAGGACCCAATGGTCCAGGAGGCGGTGGCGGTGGTGGTGGCCATTTGGGTGAAGTGACCATGCAGTTGACCCCAAGTCAGAGCCGGCTCCTAGACACGCGAACGATAACCAATCTTTGGCGAGAACGCGCGGGGACGATTCCTGGTGCGGTTGAGCTCAAATTTAATAGTTCACTGTTTACGGTGGGAAATGCGATCGATATTCAGCTCTCAGGAGATGATGTTGATCAACTACGGGAAATGGCAACCGAGATTCGAACCCAATTAGCCAGTTACCCGGGGGTGCTGGATATCACCGACTCTTTTAGGTCAGGGAAGCAGGAGCTAAAACTTAGTATGAAACCTCAGGGTGAGGCTGCAGGGTTGTCGCTCAGACAATTAGCCTTACAGGTTCGCCAGGCGTTTTATGGTGAAGAGGCCCAAAGAATTCAGAGAGGGCGGGATGATGTTCGGGTCATGGTCCGATATACAGACTCTGAGCGAAGAAGTATTGCAACCTTGGATGGAATGCGTGTGCGTACGCCAGACGGATCGGAAATACCCTTTGACACAGTAGCAGATGCCAATTTGGGTCGAGGTTATGCCAGTATCAATCGAACCAACTCAAAGAGAGTTGTTAGTGTCACCGCAGATGTAGACCGAACTTCGATTACCGCCGAAGAGGTGCTCGCAGATCTTGGCAAGACGTTTCTGCCGGATTTGTTGAGTCGCTATCCTAGAGTGAGTCTTAGCCTCGAGGGAGAGCAGCGACAAAGCGGGGAGTATTTGGTCAGTTTGGTTTTCCCATTCTTGATCGCTTTGTTCGTAATTTATGCGTTGCTGGCTATTCCGTTGGGTTCCTATACTCAGCCGCTCATGATTATGAGTGTTATCCCATTTGCCTATGTCGGCGCGATTTGGGGACATCAAATCATGAAGCAATTTGACTTGATTGGCGGTATCGCGATGATGTCGATTTTGGGCATGATTGCTGCTGCGGGTGTAGTGGTTAACAGCAGTCTTATTCTGACCTATACGGTAAACCGATTTCGGGCAGAGGGTTATGCAACTGATCTTGCGGTTGTAGAAGCATCCGTGAGCCGAGCACGGCCGATTGTGCTGACCTCAATGACAACTTTTGTCGGATTGATGCCGCTAATGTTCAATACGAGTGTTCAAGCACAATTCTTGGTACCGATGGCGGTCTCTTTAGCCTTTGGAGTCACCTTTGCAACGGTGATCACCTTGTTGGTCGTGCCTGCGATTTATTGTACTTTTCAGGACATCGAGGATGTTCTAGCTGGGCTGCGCCGTAAGCCTGGTTTAGAAACTGATCCAGCGATTGAGCAGGGCACTTAGAGTAGGAGCCATTATGCCCTTACATAATTTTCTGCCTTTAAGGGGTGAACTTTCGACCTTTCAAACCGGCGCAAGTCCTTTGCTCGAGAATCTCCTGGGTGATCCTCTTCAAAGAACCGTGTCTGTCTATGTGCCAGCAGCTTGTGAGCCCAATAAGCGATATCCGATGCTGGTCGATTTGGCGGGTTTTACGGGCAGCGGTTTGTCGCACTTGGCATGGAAGGGGTTTGGCGAGTCGTTGCCGCAAAGAATCGATCGCTTAATGGCGGCGGGTGACCTTTTACCCGCGATTTATGTATTTCCTGATTGCTTCACATCTCTAGGGGGAAATCAGTATGTAGACTCTTTGGCGATGGGGCATTGGGCCAGTTGGTTGCATCAAGTGCTAGTGCCAGAAGTGGAAGCTCGCTATCCGGTTATTTGCGCGCCAGCGGCCAGAGGTCTTTTTGGTAAATCCAGTGGTGGTTTTGGCGCCCTTCATCAAGGGATGTGGCACGGCGAGCATTGGGGAGCGATCGTGTGTCATTCCGGCGACATGGCCTTCGAGCTTTGTTATCAACGGGACTTCCCTGAGGTCTTGCTCGCGCTCACCCAGACCGGTCTGACGATTGAAGCCTACATCCAAAGGTTGCATCGAAGACGACGCATCGGTGGCAGTGAGATGCATGTGCTGATGAGCTTGGCGATGGCGGCATCTTACGACCCTGATCCAAAAGCGCCCTTTGGCGTTCGCCTACCCGTAGATATCAAAACGTGCGTGTTAGATGCAGAACGATGGGACGCTTGGCTTCGCTTTGATCCGCTGCAGAGTGTAGAGCATGCCGAAACCCAAGCGCGATTGCGGGGTCTTAGAGGTCTGTTCGTTGATTGTGGTCTTCGTGACCAATATCATTTGCTCTTCGGTGCTAGAAGATTTAGCGCGCGGTGCGACAGCCTTAATATAGTACATCGGTTTGAAACCTTCGACGACACGCATTCGGGCATTGATTATCGAATGGACACATCACTGCCTTGGCTAGTCTCGGTGCTAACGGACGAGAGCCGTCCGTCGTCAAACAGCATCTAACATCTCGATTTTCGGTCTACCGGCCATGTGCGGCCCCATAGCAGCCCCAAGACGTTTAAAATAGTCGGTTTCGTTGTGAGCGGCGAGTGCCTCAGCATCCTCATACTGCTCCAGAACTACGTAGGTGGTGTCACTGGACCGGCTTTTATGGAGCGCGTAAAAATGGTTTCCTGTTTCATTGGCTCTGACTTCCGCGGCTAATTCGCTGAAGATGCGCTCAAATGCTGCCTGTTCGCCGGGTTTGATTTCAAGGGTTGCGATGATGCCTATTGCCATCAGTGGGGTCCTTAGCGTTGAAAAGGGTGTAAGTCTGCGTGGGTAATTGATGCGAGTCAAATGTTCGGGCCTTAGGATCGTTCAAGAGGTTTTACCAGGTCTTCCAGTCCTGTCTCTTTCAGGGTTAAGGCCAACATCATGATCCGTCCCAGTTCACCCGTAGGAAACCCTCTATCAGAGAACCAAAGCAAGTAGGCTTCAGGTAAACGGATTATTTTGCGTCCGCGATATTTGCCGAAAGGCATCTTGAGATTAGCGACAAGGTCTAAATCTTTAGGTTCAAAGTGCATGCTGCGTATAATACGCTTCAAAAGAGGAAAGACCGATGCCCAAGGCAAGCGAAATTAAAAGAGGCGAAGTGATTGACCTAGATGGCGAACCTCACGTTGTCAAAGCCCTCGAAGCCAAAAGTCCATCATCAAGAGGCGCGGCAACGCTGTATAAGTTTAGGTTTAAGAACCTGTTGACAGGGTTAAAGCGAGATCTCTCAGTCAAAGGAGAAGAAGTTTTTGCTGAGATTGACTGCCAGCGAGTCTCGGTCCAGCTGTCATACGTCGACGGTGATGAGTTTCACTTTATGGATCTAAATGACTATACCCAATATAGCCTTAACCGAGGCGACATAGAGGAACAATTGAATTATCTTACCGATGGCTTATCGGATATCACCGCGATGTTGATTGATGGTCAAATTGCGGCCATCGAGGTGCCCCAGTCAGTCACCCTGTCAATCCGCGAGACCGCGCCAGCAGTAAAGGGTGCTAGTGCGAATGCTCGAACGAAGCCAGCTACCCTTGAAACCGGCCTTGTGATCCAGGTGCCTGAGTATGTTTCAAGCGGAGAGATGGTAAAGGTCAATACAGCGACTAACAAATTCATGGCTCGCGCTTAGAGGTTAGCCTAGGGCGGATTATTCATCCTTTGGCTTTGCAAGAGCGGTTTCGGCGAAGCGCCGGATGCTCAAATAGTCTGCTTTTCCATTAGGTGCCCGCTCGAGGTTTTCTTTTTGAAAAATATGTTTTGGCAACTTGTAAGCAGCTAAATGATCTCTAGCCCAGGTTCTAAGTGCCGCAGCATCAATCGGTTGATTGTTCCTCGTTTGAATCACAGCGGTGATGGCCTGCCCCCATTTAGGATCTGGCAGTCCAACGACGAGCACATCCTCGATCGCGCTATGGTATTTAAGGGCCTCTTCAACTTCTTCTGGAAATACCTTTTCTCCTGCGGTGTTAATGCAATTGCTACCACGCCCGAGTAGCGTCAAGGAACCATCTGCCTCTACTTGCACCCAATCTCCAGGGATCGAATAGCGTTCGCCCTGAATCCATTGAAAAGTTTTAGCGGTCTTCTCGGCGTCTTTATAGTAACCCAAGGGGAGATGGCCTCGTACGGCGACCATACCAGGCTCATTATCTCCCGGGTGTACTTCTCGATGATCTTCAGTGAATACTCGACAGTTGGGTCCTATGGTGAACTTGGCGACATCGATTGTTTGGTCTTTGGTCATTACTGAACTACCTAGGCCAATTGCCTCTGACGAGGAAAAGCCATCAACCAAGAGAAGTTCTTCGTTATGCGCTAACAACCCGGCTTTGATCTCCCTGGTCCACATAACACCAGAGGACGACACAATTTTAACGGAGGAAATATCATAAGCGCTGGCGGCATTATCCAAAGTGTCGAGAATGGGTCTAGCAAAGGCGTCACCGACAATAGTGACTGCGGTCACCTGATGATCGCCAATTGCTCTGAGCGCCTGAGCGGGGTCGAAGTGTTTGCTAGGCAGCGTCACGCAGGTACCACCCATGGCCATCGCGCCGATGGCTGATAGCAACCCGGTGCCATGCATCATTGGTGGCAAGGGCAAATTAACCGGACCCGGCTGGGAGAGAATGCGCGTGCATAAATCTTCCAGATCATGGCTTGGTGGGGTATTGAGTCTTGGATTACCGCCTGCGCCCATGGCGTTAAACAAAGCATTGTGCTGCCACATCACCCCTTTGGGCATGCCGGTCGTACCGCCGGTATATAAAAACAACAAATCATCTGCAGAATAAAGCCGTTCTAGAGGGGCATTATCAAAACTGGTTGCCCGATGTTCGTAGTCAGTTGCTAGGGTCTCGTCATGAATCGTTGAGTCCTGTACTTCGACCCACTGACTAACTTTAGGAAGTGCATCTCGAATTCGATCAACGGATTCGTGAAATTCGCTTTGGTATAGCACGACCGTTGCATCAGAATTGTCCAGCAAATAAATTAATTCGTGATCAATGTAGCGATAATTGACGTTGACATGGGTTAAACCGGCCTTGAACGCAGCTGCGATTCCTTCGGAATACTCGGCGCAATTACGCATAAAAAAAGCGATCTTGTCTCCGGGTTGCGCGCCGCCATCCAAGAATGATCTCGCTAAGCTATTTGATCGCCGATGAAAATCACCCTTCGAAATCGTTCGATTACCATGTATCAAAGCGGGTTTTTCCGGATCTGTAATGGTTGCTACTGCGTTTAAGATCTCGCCAAAGTTCCAGGCCATGATGTGTTCCCGTCGTAAAAAAATTGATGTTCCAGAATCCTATTGAATCATGCCTTGGCCGCTGGTTTATTTAGGCGCTCGATGTGATCAACGCCGTTCTGCAGGCGACCGCGGCAAAGGTTCCGCTAAGACTTTGAGTAGTAGCAGTCGAGTCGGCGCTCAGACCCGCTGGGGCCATCAATGCCGGCGGTTGGCCGGCCAAGACCTCGGTCGACAAGTCAGGTGCCAGTAAATTGTCCGGGCCTGCGCTCCGCAACCGCTTTAACCCCTTCCTTATGGTCTTGGGTCTGCTGCAATTTAAATTGTGCTTTACCTTCGATATCGGTGGTGCGTTTGACCGCATCTGCAAGATCGCCCCTAACCTGCTCTCTCACTGAAACTACGGCCAAAGGCGCATTCTCGGCAATTTCAGCAGCCAGTCCAATGGCCTCATTTCTCAAGTCTTCGGCGTCCACTAAAAGGTCTGCCAGTCCCCACGCTAAGGCGGTCTCGCCTGTAATCCGCCGACCCGTGAAGAACAATAGATTGGCTTTTTGATGGCCGATAATTCGCGACAAGGTATGAGTCAGACCAAAGCCTGGGGTGAAGCCGAGTTTAACGAAATTAGCAGTCATCCGGGTCTCTGGTGTCACAATTCGGAAATCTGCCATGACCGCAAGTCCAAAACCGCCGCCAACGGCTGCGCCTTGAACCGCAGCGATGACCGGCGTTTTACCTCGGAACAGGCGCACAGCCTCGGTGTAAAGGGGGTTTGGGGAATCGGGATCGCGCGGCGCGCTACCTCGATCGGGGCTGGCAAAATTAGCGCCGGCACAAAAATGTTTACCCTCAGAGCAGAGCACGATAGCTCGAGCGCCAGGATGATTATCGATGGCTTCAAAAGCGTCGGCTAAGTCGCTGATGAGCGCCTGATCAAAAAAATTGTTAGGCGCTCGATTGATCTCACAGACGGCGACAAAATTATCAAGGATCGTCACATGGACGTCACCAAATTTGGGCTGCATATCTACCTCCACATTGCAAAGCGGTATCGCTACCGCTTTGAGGTCTAAGGATTAACCGATGTTACTCAAATGATCGAGGGGTTGGCTGGATGCCTTTGGGCCACTGACTGAGGTTTTCTCGAACTGCTTCGCCAATTTCAGCGACGTCCCAAGGTCCCTCCGTATTATCTTTCTGACATATAACGTGAGACTGCCATGACAATAGTTGAACCGTATTACCTGTGGCGAGAAAGGTTCTTCCCGTGACGTCTTTAGCCTCATCTGATCCTAGCCATACGACCAGAGGTGATACCTTGTCAGGCGATAAGAGCTCTTCCATATTCTGACCCTGGGGGAAAATATCTTCCGTCAATCGAGACCAGGCTGCGGGTGCTAAAATATTTACACGGATACCGTACTTCAAACCCTCTTGGAAGAGACATCGAGCAAAGCCGGCGATACCCGCCTTGGCTGCACCATAATTTGATTGCCCAAAATTACCTAACAAACCTGAGGTCGAAGAAGTGACGACGATGCTCCCGCCGTCTTCTTGGTTCATCATCTGATTGTAGGCCGCCTTAACTGTTAGGTAGGTGCCGCGCAAATGAACATCTATGACAATATCCCACATGTCGTTTGTCATGTTCTTAAATGATTTGTCGCGCAGGATGCCAGCATTGGCGATCAGAAAGTCAAGTTTGCCAAAAGTATCAACCGCTTTTTGCACCATGGCGACCGCATCTTCTTCCTTGGCGACATTGCCATAGTCAGCCACCGCCTGGCCGCCCATCGCTTTGATTTTGTCTACAACCATATCCGCCATGGCATTACCGCCGCCAGCGCCGTCTCGACTGCCGCCTAAATCATTGACGACCACACAGGCACCTTCTCGTGCCAGTAATAAGGCATGTGTTTCTCCAAGTCCGCCACCGGCACCTGTGACCAGTGCTACTTTTCCGTCTAATAATCCCATGAGGTGCTCCTTTCACTTGGTTGAAGTTAACGAATAAACGGCCGTCAGTTAATCATACTGCCAAGATCATCGCCAGCGTCCTGTGAATGCTGCGTCCAGCATATTGTGGCTTAACTTAAGGAAGGGAAACGGTACCGATGGCCTTGTTTGGCCCAAGAGTGAAAGCCTGCTTCTTTCGCAAATTGTCGGAAAGATTGCCACTGATCACCGTAATGAATGAGGATGATTTTACGTTTTATAAGCTCTGGTAAAGTGGCAAGTTCCTCAATGCCGGTATGAACCCCGCCGGTAAACAATTGGCAATCATGGAATATGATTTCGGGAGAATATCTCGCCTCAAAATTCATAATTAAGTCTGGGTCAAATCGAGTATCGCTGGTGAACAAAATCCGCTCGTCAATCAGTACACCGCAGCTCCAAGCTGAAGTCCGCCAGGAGCTCGCTGAATCAGGAAAGTGCTTAGTTCGAAACAGTTTTAAGTTTATCGAACCCAATTGTGTTTCATAAACGTCTCGGTCGAAGCCCTTAAGCTTTTTGGGTCGAATGACGTTCCATAAGTCTTGGAAGGCTAGCGGTGTTTTTTCCGATGCTTCGGCCCCGCCCCTTAAGGATTGTTCCCAAAGAATTTTTTCATAGGCTCGGGTAATGATCATGTTGGGTTTGGAGCCGGTGACATAGCGTCCAGAGAGTTGCGCCTCCTCAAGCCCTCCGATGTGATCTGCGTGACTATGAGTGATTAGGAAATTCTGAATATCCGTAAGTCGGGTTTGATAGTCTTGAAAGAGCGCTCGAGAGCATACGGTGCCGCAATCGATTAAAAGGTGGGTATCGCCTTTGACTAAGAAGAGGTTGGTTTGATTAAGTGTTTTCGCAAAGGCTGAACCGACACCCACGCAGACGAGGTCTAGGGTGTCGCGACTGCGAAAGGCGAGTTTTGACACCGGGCGGGTTGAGATCTGCATCGGAGTAAGGTGACAGCTCTCGGCGGGAACTGTCAATACTTTAATGATCGGGCTGCTTAAATTGTCGAGAGTTGCGCTCGGAGTACTGAGATTTAAGTCGGTCGATTGGGTTCTGCGTTATCTTGGTGAGGCATTATCATGTTTAACATTTGAGCTTAGTGGTGAAGGTCGCGACGGTTGTCGTGATTTTTAAGGCTTAGCCTTGACGCCTCAATATGTCGGCCTTGCAGGTCGGCCTTGCGCGATCAGTAGGCTCGGGGGCTAAAGTTTTAGCCTTTAAAAAAACTGTGTAACGAAATGAACACCATGGCGAGGTTTATCTTAAGCCGCTCCTAAGTGTATGCTCTGGTTAGAATTTTACCTAAAGGTGGGTTAGTATTGGCGGCCTGGAAGACGTGATGGTAGCAATGGTCTGCAGTAGAGATTGGGGAAACGATTGGGGAAACGATTGTTGGGTTAGCTGAGGCCTAATAACGTGAAAAGATTACATCGCGCCGGGCCCAAGCAAAGCAACCGTTTAAATGCTAGTGAACGCAAACGGAAAGAACGCAAAGGAATTTGATGTGAGCGCATTTAAGTCTTCCCTGATGGAACCCAGTGCCAACGAAGTTGGTACTTCACCGATGACTCAAGAAGAGCGGCAAGTAAAGCGACTGCTGCTCGATGCCATTAACTGTACTCAAAGCGACGATTTTTATCGTTATTTTGATTTGTTTACCCCGGATGCGGTTTGGATGATGCCGGCAAAGCGCTACGACGTCTCATTGCCAGAGGCCAAGCAGTTCTATCGATTTACTGAAAAATTTCGGTTTGAGCAGCACGTAACCATTGATGAGGTTGAAATTTTTAAGGGTCGCGGCTTTGCACGATTAACCTTTGATGGTTATCTTGTTGCCAAGCGTGACCAGACTGCCCGGCCTATTCGCTCCGTGAGTCGCCATCTTTGGCTTTTTGCTCTAGGTTTAGATGGACAATGGCTGCTCACAAGAGATATTTGGAACAATCCCAGCGCCATAGAGGTCCATGGGCGAGAGAGTTATCTTGGGTGATCTTTGCGAAGTTCGAAGATGAATCTTGATGAACGATTCGATCGCTAGCAGCTTAACCTAACCCAATTCCTAGGTGCTGTTCGATCGGACCGAGGCGATAACTTGGTTGAGATCAAGGGAGATCCTATGCCGACCTACGACTTCGCTGTTGGACAAACCAATCCACAGACTTTTCCCACTGCTGCGCTGCAGGCGGCGGCGGTTTCCGCTATTCAGACAGAATCAGAAGCTTTGAACCGTTATCCAGGTGGGAAAGGGCATGCAGGCCTGCGTCAGCTGATGGCTCGCCGAGAATCGGAACGCGAGGGTGTCCCTGTCGATCCAGAAAAAATTGCGCTGATGAATGGTTCAATGCAAGCGGTTACGCTCGCAGGGCAAGCACTCATGACCCAGTCTGGCGATATTGTGATTACCGAGAAATATACCTACTCCGGCACCATTGCCGCTTATAAGGGGATTGGTCTCGACATGCATGGAATACCGGTCGATGAAGAGGGTATGCGGGTTGATCTTTTGGAGGAACACTTAGCAGCCCTGCCTAAAAAACCGAAGTTTATTTACACCCTCACCTCGTATCAGAACCCAACAGGGGTGACCATGTCTCGAGCGAGACGACTTGCACTTATTGAGTTGGCTCGAGCACATGATTTGCCGGTGGTTGAAGATAATTGCTATGGCGATGTGCATTTTGACGGGCCGGTTGAGCCATCACTTTATGCGCTTGACCCAGATCCAAGGCATATCTATATCGGTTCGCTGTCCAAGATTTTTGCCCCCGGTATGCGCATGGGATACTTGCTTGCTGAGTCGCCGTTCTTTCAACAAATAGTAGGCCGACGGTTTGACGCCGGCAGCAATTATTTTGCCGCAGCGGTGCTAGCCGAGTTCTATAAAGACGATTTATGGGGGCATTGCCAGCGCGCCAATGTCGTGCTTAAGCAGAAACGTGATCGATTATTAGCGGCGTTAGATGCGGCGCTGAGCGGTGTTTGTGTATGGTCAAAGCCAACCGGCGGACTATTTCTTTGGCTTAGGTTGCCCGTAGACATAGATCTTCAAACCTTAAAAACAGCGGCGGCCGAGCGTGGGTTTTATTACGCTGATGGGCAAGACTTTAATGTTGAAGGTCGGCCAGTCCATTACCTGCGATTGGCTTTTGGCCACGTGCCCGATGAACAGATTGATCTGGGTATTCCGATCTTGGCAGAGTGCATTGCCCGGTGCCGTAAGAGTAATGCCAGCCCTGACTTTGAAACACTGTTTGATGATCAGGCAGATCGCATTAGGCGGTAATGCTCGCCTGGGCAGCTTTAGAAGGAAGCTGTGGTTGCTCAAAAAACCATTTGGCTGAGGAGGCGGTACAATGAGCAGAACGCAGCTATTTTGGTTTCTGCAGGCCTTCGGCTGGCTCGGATGGTTGGTGGTTTTCGGTTTAAGAGATGTCTTTGCCCAACCCAATATGGGAGGATTTGGCTATCTTGTGCTGGATGCAGGTGCAGGTTTTTTTTTAACCACTTGCTTGCGTTGGCTCTATCGTAAAACTTGGCAAAATAGCCTGTCTACGCGTTTGTCCTCATTGATTTTAGGTTCAGCATTGGGGGCTATGATCTGGCAACCCATCAAAAACTATCCTCAAATTGCCTATCTCAACGAAGTGCAAGCGCTATACGACTTTGGTTTCAGCGCCTATTTCGCAGGCGTGCTTGGATACTCATTTATTGTCCTGCTCGGCTGGAGCTTCTTATATTTTGGTCTTAAATCGTACCTTCAACTCGAAGAGGAACGTCGTTCGAGGACCCTCGCCGAGGCCATGGCAGTTGAGTCTCAGTTACAAATGCTGAGATACCAAGTAAATCCTCACTTTTTGTTTAACACGTTAAACGCGATCAGTACGCTGATATTGATTCGGGACACCGATAGAGCCCACAGCGTGTTGCAAAGGCTTAGTGAATTTCTTAGATATACCTTGCAAACGGAAGGTGAGGCGTTGGTGCCATTAGCCAGTGAAATAGGCGCAATCAGATCATATTTGGCGATCGAAAGTGTCCGATTTGAAGGCAGGATCAAGATCGATATTATCGTTCCTGAAAATCTACCATCCTGTCAGGTACCGAGTCTTATTTTGCAACCTTTGGTCGAAAACGCGATCAAGCACGGTATTGCCAAATCTCAAGAAAAAGGTCGACTGGAGATCCTAGTGGAAGTGGCGGATCAACTGCTTAAACTCAAGGTAAAAGATTCTGGGCCTGGGTTTGATAGTAACGATATTGTTCATGGCGTAGGGCTGAGTAATATTGAGCGCCGGCTGGCGCTGCATTATCCAGATCAATGGGCGTTTGAAGTGAAAAATCTCGGAGGGATCGGGGCTGAGGTTACGATCAGTCTGCCGATATCGCCGCAGGAAGTGAAAGTATTGGATCAGGGTGCCCTATCATGACTCAGCTTCAGGTTGTCATTGTCGACGATGAGGCGCTAGCTCGCCGAGGCCTTAAATATCATCTTAGTGATATTAAAGGTGTTCAGGTGGTAGCAGAATTTGGCGATCCAGACCAAGCCCTGGCCTATTTGAAAAACAATCCGGCAGACCTTATTTTCTTGGATATCGAAATGCCGGGGTTGTCAGGGTTAGCCTTAGCCAATGCGCTTACCGACCCGTTGCCAGCCATCGTGTTCGTTACAGCTTTTGACCATTATGCTGTCGATGCATTTAGTCTACAGGCGTTTGATTATTTACTTAAGCCAGTTGACGTCGAGAGATTGCAGGCGGTCATCATGCGAATGCTAGCCCGGCAAGACCGGAAAGAATTAGAAGTCGAAAATAGCACCCTGCGCGCGGCTTTGGCAGCAGCAAATTTAGATCAATTGGCGGGGAAATCCGAATTTAAGCAGATTTTGGCCATTAAGGATCGAGGTCAAACGATACGGATCGAAGTGGCTGCTATCGATTGGGTAGAGGCTGCCGGTGATTATATGTGTGTTCATGCTGATGGCGAGACCCATGTGCTGAGATCAACCATGCAACGACTAGCGGCGCAGCTGGATCCTCGTCAATTTATTCGGGTTCATCGTAGTGCGCTGGTCAATGTTGCTGTCATCAAGGCGATTACCAGCTTCGCAAATGGTGAATATCGATTGACCTTGAGTACAGGAGACATCGTGAAGACGTCTCGCCGATATAAGCAGGCCGTTCGAGCACTAAAACAAAGCCAGTAAAGCTACCATTAGTCGCAAACCGTTTTCATCCAAATTGGGTACCGCCAGTCGGTGTGGCTGGTGACGATTTGATCAAAACTACCTTCCTGAAATAATTTGTCTTATTTCTTTATTAGGCGTTAAATAAGCTTAGTAAGTGCGGATTAACTGCTTGGATCAGAGCGCCTCGATGATAAGAGAGGCCGCGAGCCTTGGGTTATTGGTTTTGAGGAAAGATAAGCGTTGGTCGTGTCGCTCCAAAAAGGCAAGGATAATGGCTTTGGAAGCGCCAAGCAGCGATGATCAATCGCTTTTGGGTCTTGATAGTCGTCAGTGAGAAGGGCGCTAAAGTCGCGGCGAATTTTCTTGGCATTTATCGCAGTCGATGGGGGTAGTGCTAGGGTTTTAGTTCCAAATGATCTTAAGTCCGTAATAAATAGCCGTTCCCGCTACAACAACATAATATTGAACGGTAGCGGATGAGGAGCTGAGAAGAAATTGCTCAAGAAAACACCGAGTTTTCAGGTAGAAGAAATCGACCAAGCAGCCGCTGAAAATAATGTGGCGGCGGTGTTCGAGCACCTGTTACCCGATGCGTCTTTTTTATTGTTCGGCGCCTTCTCCCAAAATGGATTTGACTTGGTTATCACCAATCCCGAAGGGCAGGTGGTCAAGGTTCCCGATTATTTCAGTTTTCCAACACCCCCCAACCTAGTACTCGCTAATGGCGCAGGCTTGACGCCCAGCATGGTTAAAAGCTTGTTTCCTAGATCCTTTGGCTCAGATATTCAGTTCGCAGGACCAGCCCCCTCAGGCGGTGCGCTCGTTGAAATTGGCTCGGTAAAATTGGTCGTGGGTAGCGTTAAGGTCAGGCACGCTGATGGTAGCGAAGAGGCTGTGACTAAGGGTGCCGTCTTGTACCAGGGTGATGTCCTAATTACTGGCCCAGGTAGCTTTGTTAAGGCAGAAATGCGAGACGGTACCAAGTTTCAACTAGGTCAAAATGGAGAGGCGGCTTTAGACAATTTTGAGTTTGACGAAGCTCAAGATGTTGGCCGCTTTGAGGCGACGGTAAGGGTTGGTGGTTTTTATTATAAGAGCGGCAAAATCGGTGAGTTACCGGGCGCGTCGGCGCAAGCTCATACACAGCTAGTAACACCAACCTCGATTATTGGGGTAAGAGGCAGTGAATTAGAGGGCGCCGTTGACGAAAGCGGTGAAACCGTAGTCGTGCATCGCTCTGGTGTCCTTGAAATTACCGATATCAACGGGCAAAACGGTGTGGTGCTTGACACCCCAGGTAACACCGCCGTTGTCGTAATTAATGGCAGCCCAGCGTTTACCTCCGAACCCACGGCGCAGGCCCAGCAGGCCCTCCAGCAGGCTTTACCTCCGGCAGATGGGAGCGAGGCAGAAGAAGAAGCTGTTGAGGCAGAGGAAGCCGTTGATGAGGTGGCAGAGGAAGCAGTTATTGAAGCAGAAGAGGCCGTTGAAGAAGCGGTTGAAGAAGAAGCTGCCGAGGAAATAATTGAAGAAGCGACCGAAGAGGGCGAGGAGGCTGCCGAGGCTGAGGATGCGGAAGAAGAATCAGAAGAAATTGATGAAGACCTTGATAGCCTTGGGGTTGAAGAATCGAGTGTAGAGGCCGTAGAGAGTAATGAGGAGGACCTCGAAGCGCTCGCTGCCGCTGAGGCAGAGGTCGCTGAAGCGTCGAATGATGAGACGCTTTCCACATTTTCTATTCCAGACACTACGGTTGAATCCACCTCTGATGAAATAGACGCAATTCCGGAGACGCTTCAAACCCAAGACAATACTGTCGATAATCAGGACGATGCCCTGCAAACCTTAACCGTCAATGAGGTTGCGGTTGAAGAAACGGTGAACCAGGTCGAGGAAACCCCGGAAGAGACGGTGGCAGAGATTCCGCCGGATAATCCTCCGAAATTAGGCGCCGATCAAGTGTTGGTCGATGGGGTTGAACCGCTCGATTTGACAGACCAATTGCTGCTCAACGATTCGGACCCCGATCCGGGCCAAAACCTCACAATTGTTGAAGTGAGCAGCGACCGAGAAAATGCCGTCACGATATCGGATGGTCGAGTGGTGTTTCGGGCAGACGAAGAGATATTAGCCAGCTTAGGAGAAGGACAAACCTCCACAGAAATCATCACCTATACCGTGCAATCAGGTGAGCTAACTGAATCAACTGAGGCGGTGATTGTCTATCAAGGTGCGCAAGATGCACCAACCGCGGTTGATGATGCCGCTGCCACTGACGAAGATACGCCAATTATTATTGAAGTTTTGCGTAACGATTTTGATGTCGACCGCGACGATGCATTGACCATTGTAAGTATCGAGCCTGTTTCGGCAGAAGGTGTTATCGAAATTGCAGCAGATGGTCAAAGCTTGTTGTATCAACCTTCCCAGCAGCTAAGCACTGGCACCTTCGAGGATCTATTCGTTTATACAGTGAGCGATGGGGTCGCGACGAGCACAGCGACGGTCACCATCGTGGTCGAGGGTATCAACGATCCTCCTGAAATTGTTACCGATCCCACGAGTTTTACACTAGTGCTAGAGCCAGATAGCGGAGAAGTTTCGATCCCGCTTGATGCGATTTTTGCCGATCCAGATTTGGGCAGCGAGTTGACGGTCTTGAGCTTAGATACCTCTGCCACCCAAGGCTCGGTTCGAATAGGCTCAGTGCTTTATGACGCCGGTGATGCTTTTGATTATCTTCGGGAAGGCGAAATTGGCATCGAGCGTTTTGGCATTACGGTTCAAGATGAATTTGGTCAGATCGCCGAGGGGGTTTATGCCTTTCAGATTGAAGGGGTCAATGACGGACCGGTGGCGACGGGCGATGTTGCCAGTGTGCTAGAAAATGGTGAGATCGCATTAGCGGCGTCGGACAATGTCTTGGCTGACGACGTTGATGCTGAGGGAGATGCACTGCTGGTGTCAGCCGTTCGGACGGGTGCGGTAGCCGATACGGGCACAGCAGGCACGGTTGGAGAGACGTTAACGGGCGCCTATGGCACGTTGACGTTGAACGCGGACGGCAGTTACCGCTACACGGCCGATGCGGCGGCGGTTGAAGCGTTACCAGAAGGCGCCGCTGTTGAGGATGTCTTTACCTACACGGTCAGCGATGGCGCATTGACGTCGAGTGCGGAACTGAAGATTACGGTCCAAGGGGTCAATGA
>JADHNJ010000004.1 GCA_016779565.1 Pseudomonadales bacterium | reverse complement strand
GACGTCGATCAGTTTGGCACGCAAAAAGTCCACGAGCATGAACTCAATTTAGACGAGGTACTACAAATGATACCGGGCCTCGTAGAGTGCGCGGTCAGTTGGGAAGGCTGTGACCAGGGCGACAGAGCAACAACGCTTGCTGAATTTGGCGTTAGCCACTGGAGTTCTGCCGAGAACCTTGCGCTGTATAAAGAAATCATGCCAGCAGGCGCCAAACTATTTGATAAAACGCTCTCCCTGGAAACCTCAGATCTAACCGATGGGATATCCTGGCAGGCACATTTTGGGACCGGGGTTTCAGAACTGTTCACTAACAAGCTGGACGCGCATTTTGCGCAAATTGATCCAGCAGCAGGTGCAACCTGCACCTTGAGCCATGGAGATTTGAGGGGTGACAATTTGTTTTTCTGTCCGAAATCCCCCGAAAACCCTCACGGATGGCTCACGATCGACTTTCAGCTCATGTTTAAGGGCCCCGTGCCCTCAGATTTAGCCTACCTTATGAGCAGTGGCAGCGTGTTGCCTGAAGTCTATGCTGCAGAGAACAGAAATCGTATTCTGAAGACCTTTTATGATGAATTTATGCGCAAGACCCAGCGCTATCCCGACTATACCTTTGCTCAGTTTGAGTCAGAATTTGCAGCGATGTGCACCGTCATGTTCATTTATTATGTCGGCATGGGGGGTGCCATATGGCGTGCGGCTGCCTTTGAAAATGCTCAACCTGGTCGAATTGAACTCGGCAGCGAACCCTTCACCACCGACGACTTGACCCCTGATGAACTTCGTAAACGGATGTGGTGGCGCAAGACCATTTGCAACAATCGCGTTCTAATGTCAGACCTAAATTTAATCCCTCTGTGGCAATCTATGCCTGATAATCTCTCGGGCACTGGAGAATGGGTGGAATTGCCACCGCATTTGAACGCACCATAGGGCGGTGTGTTTCAAAGGCTTTGAGATTTCAAATGCGGATGAATACCCTCAGCCTCGTCCAGCGGCGCAGGCACCTACCGCTGGACGCTGGCTCGGATCACTCGGCACGCTAGCTACCACCATTAATCGTTATCGTCTGCCCTGTCATCCAACTGGAGGCTTCGGAGGCAAGATATACCACTGCAGGAGAGATATCTTCTGGGTCACCAATTCGCCCGAGTGGAATGTTCAAGCGCTGGCCCATTTCCGGCAGGTCCTCTTCCTTGAGATCAAGAAACTCCATGAAGACTTCAGTGGGAATTGGTCCGGGAGAGACGCCGTTGACACGGATGTTGTAGCGAGCGAGCTCTACCGCTAATGTCTGGGTTAAATTGTTCACACCACTTTTTGCGACTGCATAGGGCCCATTAAATGGCGAAGCTCGATTCGCAGCTTGACTAGAAATATTGATAATCGTTCCGCCACCATTCTCTTTCATGATCGACGCAGCGGCCTGAGCTCCGGTCCAAACGGCTTTCAAATTGAGATTCATTTGGAAATCCCATTGCTTCTCGGGCATCTCCAAAAGTGTTCTAGCGACTCGATCATCAGCGCCACCAGCATTACTCACCCAGCAACTAAGCCCGCCCAGACCCTCTTGTGCCTGCCTAGCCAGCGACTGCACTTGTTCAATATCCATGACATCACAGGTGACAGCGAGTGCCCGGCGTCCTTTCGCACGAATCTTTTCAGCAACCGCCTCAATTTCATCCGTTCGACGAGCTGCCACCACCACGTCTGCACCTGCTTCGGCAAGCCCAAGCGCAATTGCCTCACCAATGCCTCGACCCCCACCGGTTACCACGGCAACCTGCCCTTCAATTCCGAAACGATCCAATATCGTCATGACGTTCTCCTAATTATCGACTCCTGATCATACCTCTGGAGTCAATTGAATGAGAACCCCCAAACGCTGACGAAAACCTATGCGCGCCAAGGCCTGTGTATGCCACGCACCAGAAAAGTCTCGCTTTGATCAATGCGCCCACGCAGGAACGACGGCGGCCTTGGTTAAATGTGACTATGCGATTTAAGAAAGCCGATCACTTGCCCGGCTGTAGCGCCTGGGTCATCCTTCCAGTCCTCAATTAGAACTGCCTGGGGTGCGGCTGAAATCCCACGTGAGATAGATTCCGGGTGGTAAAGATCCTGTCCCATCAGCACCAGTAGAGGATGTTGACAGGACAAAACTTCAGCTTCCGTTGCACTAAACACAAAGTCTTGATCGTAAAGATTACTTCTAAACTGCCTGAGTGTGGCCTTGGTCAGCGGTGGCTGGTTGAGCTGTTGCTCCGACGCCCAACCGTCAAACATGTCATAGAAAGCCTGACGATTGTTATCCAAACCAATGGATTGTTGGATCACCGCTGCTATGACGCGCTTTGGCGCGCGCTTTAAAAGATTAAAGGCAAAGGCGCCACCGATACAGCCCCCTAAAATATGACAGCGTTCTACCTGCAGATGATCTAACAAAGCTAGATGATCATCGGTATAGGTATCCCAATTATGATCTGCCTCAATCGGTGCTAGCGACGTTCCTGCATTACGTTGGTCCATAGCAATGACCTGAAAGTCCGACGCTAAGGCTGTGATCGGATTCCACGGACTACTATCCCAAAAACTGATCGCAGAGCGCATTCCGCCAGGCGCAAACAGCAACACCGGCGTGCCTTCACCATAAATTTCGTAATGCAGCGTCACATCGCCTGCTTGAAAATGTCCCATAAAGCCTCCTGTTAGAATTTGATCTTTGACAGCGTCGCGCGCTTAAAATAGCCGATAGCGCCAAGCACCCCGAACTCATGCAATAACGTACTTACGAACTCCCAAAGCGTGTTTGCCGATTTCCGGCCCTAATTGCCTCGGCTTTCGCACTCCACATTAGCGGTCGTCTACAATTCTGCGGACCTAGCGTCGGCACCCATTTTGATTGCTGCTTCAGTCGATTGTGCGCGCGCAATCTGGACCATAGATCTGCATTTCGGTACCGACTTTGTCATCCCTAATCAAACCGATGGCAGCGGCATCTTCAGATACGCCAACCCAAACTCGTTGATCCCAGAAAATCGGTCTACGAAAAAAAATATCGAGATCAAAGTCGCGGTAGCCCTCATCCCAAAGCGCCGCCGTTAAATAATGCACGCCCTGCCCACCACCAATAATCGGTGCTCGAAACCCTGCCGCTTGCGCAGCATCAATCTCATAATGAATAGCATTACCCTCATGACTGTAGGCCCAGGTTGCCTCGGGCGTAAGTTGATATTTTGCGATCGATGTTAAGCTCGACACATCCGCAATGACATTCGGCGGCCGGGTCCCTGCACCCCCAGCACCATGACCGCGGCCGACGGGTTTTAACGACTCCCGCACAACCGTAGCCAAAGACGCGCCAGCTAAATCCGAGAACTGCACCACGGTTTTGATGCGAAGCCCCCTTGGCACCTCATCTACAGATTCAATGATTCCCGCAACATTAAACGCTTCGCCTAATCTCAGGGGTGATTTTTGGGTGAGCCTGGTCAGCATATTAACATTGCCCTCAGCTGATATCCCCGAGGCAATGCCCGCGTCGATGCTTAAACCGATCAAAAATGCTGGGTCAACGATCGTTTGATAACGGTCTGGATTCACGCCGATGGCCCGCAAGCGCGTATCTTGCTCTTGGACCGACAGAGCTCGCGTTTGGCGTCGAATTTCCAAACCTTGGGCGGGTTCGATCCATCGCGTTTCTGCTGTTGTCATATCTACCCCTTTAATTGATTAGCCCTCAGAAAAAGCAAAGTCCTCTGACATACAGAGATTCCGTAGGGTCATTAACGTGCCTCGAACAAAGCTAGGTTTTCATCCGGTCGATGCGCACTGAGCAGCGAGGCAATTACGAGGCTTGGCAGTCCTACAACCCAACCTAAGTAGGCAGCCGCAATATCCCAGGGCTCTCCCAACAACATCCATATTACTGCGCTGCCACCGCCTAAAATCATACTGGTCTTTGCACCCAAAGCCGTTGCACGAGGCCAATACAAAAGCGCCAACATGGGAAAAAACAAACCCGCCGCGGCAAAGGTGTAAGCATATAAAATCATATCCAAAACGCTTGGCACCCAATACGCGAGCACGATGGCCATGATCCCTAAAACCAGGGTCGACGCCCTCGCAACACGCAGAAGCGTTTGATCGCTCGCATCCTTGTGCCATACCCCCTTATAAAAGTCTTTGGTAAAGATGGCGACGGGTCCAATCAAACAGGAGTCTGCGGTCGACATCACTGCAGCAATGTAAGCAGCAATGACGATGCCAGCGATACCCGCGGGTAACAACGTCAAAATCATCATTGGCGTCGATAATTCGGGATCTGTTAGTTCGGGCATTAACATTCTCGCCAGCATGCCCACAAAGGTTGCGCCAATCGCAAAAAATGGCCATTCGATAGGGACTCCGGTAATGATGAACGCTTTTTGTGCGATCGCTGCGTTTCGCGCGGCGATAATTCGCTGCATTGCCGCTATCGAGATGAACCAGACCGGAAACACCGCTAAAAACCAACCAACAACCCGCTGAAGCTCTACTGCCGTCCAGTCCACCATGGAGGCAGTACTTGGGTTTGCCTCAAAATGCGCAATCACAGCAGATACGCCACCGACCTTGATAAGCCCAATCGGTACGAGCAGCAGCACAATGCCCACAAAAAGCACCAGCATTTGAAAGACATCGGTATAGATTACGGCTTTTAGGCCACCCATCATGGTGTAGCCTATGATCACCAAACCTGCCAAGCCAATTGCCCAATCGAGATCGATCGCCATCGTGACTTGCAGCAATTTGCCCCCCGCGACAATTTGACCGCCTACAAAAGAAAACCAACTGAGTGCCACCACCAACGCTGCAATCCGGCCCGCGGTCAAGCCAAACCGGGCCGTAAACAAATCGCCTGTGGTTAAGCCCTCAGTCCGATCGGACCATAACTTTAATCGAGGAACCAATAAGAACGCTGCCATGATCACGCTGAGGCCTGAAATGGCGATCAACCACGATCCAGAAATTCCTAAGGTAAAGCCAAGGCCTCCCATCGCGATGCTAAAGCCCCCACCCAGGTCCGTTGCGGCAGTCGAAGCCGTGGTTTGCACCAGCCCCATGTTACGATCCGCAGCCAGAAACGAACCTAAAGCGCGATGCCCGCTATCGCGCCGCATAATGCGGATACCGATGAACAACAGAACCGCAAAATAGGCGGCAATTGCAACGCTATCTATCCATGACAACATAAATTGCCTATTAAATTCTGGAGAGCATACCCAACGCATCGCGCATAATTACCAGCAATCACCATCATAGGCTGAGTGGGCCTTTCGGAGTATCCCAGGTATTCCAAAAGGTAACCTCCGATGCACTCATGCGGTCTGCTACTTTCAAAACGGCGCCTTTGGTGTAGCCTGCCGGTAACATTACCGTCTGCGTGACACCAGCAGGAATCTCCAAGATGGCAGCGACCTCCTCCGAACGCGCGCACAAAAGCGAGGTCCAGGTTGTTCCAATGCCACGCGCTCTAAGCGCCAACATAAGCGACCACGCGGCCGGCAATATTGATCCGAAAAATCCGACCTGACCGGAAATATCCGCTGGCGGCTCGCCCTGAGCGCACACGAATATCAAACAAGGCATTTCGTGCAACCGAGCAACCAAAGCACGATGTGAACTTTTAAGCGGCAAGCCTCTCGATGCCATCATCTGCGCTAGGGTTTCGGTATACAGCGCTGCGATTGCTGATTTCTTGTCTGTCTCGGTGACAATTAAAAAGCGCCAGCCCTCGCCGATAAGTCCGGTAGGCGCCTGGACCGCGACATCTATGGCGGCATAAAGGTCATCAATGGCGATTGGTCGGTCGAAATCTAAGTTACGCCTGACCGACCGCGCAGTCTTAAGCACGTGCTCGATCTCCGCTAGGTACGGCTCAAAGGACATGATATTTTCCTTGATTCATCTCTACTGTTTAACCTTGATTCTGTGCGGGGACCGATCAAGCAACTCGTTGGTCTCAAAAATCTAGGGGACACTGAAGATGACGCTCAAACATATAATCTCTGTGCTTGAGCAGCACTGCAGGGTAATTCAACAAATGAGTCGATGGAATCTCATAAGACAGCCGCGAAGTCGGGGACATTGGATTTCTGGCCGCTTCCATCGGAGAAAGCAAATTTGAAAAGTATGCCCAGTACAGGTCAGCGACACCAAACTTCTCTCCCATCAAATAGGGTCCCGAAGATGCATCCAAAGCTCTAGCAAAGTCAGACAGAAAGGCGGTCGCTCGCAACTGCATGTCCTCTGCATCAAAAGCTTCAAAGTCATAAGCGGTAAACATACGATTTGCTTTGCGTTCAGCGGCACTCAATTGGCTCGCCCAAGCTGCAAAAATCAATTGTCTCGCGCACCAGCCAAATCCGAGCTCGCCGGCGATTTCATGGGTCCAACCCAAGGCCTGAATCCTAAAGGCCCTTTCTTCGGGCAATAAGGATGTCCCCTCCCCTAATTGTTCCGCTAACATCACAAGCTCGAGCCAGCGCGTTCTTGGCGGCTCATCCCGCCAGAGCGCAACGGGTGCATTTCGATGCCCAGTCCAGGCAACCAAGTCTTCATTGGCTTGCCCGGCTTTTTGTGCAACCGGCAGAAAAGCGACGCCATGATGCACAAACAATGCCTTTGCCGCCTCACTCCAAGGCCCCGGCACGCCGGCATTTAAAATGAGTCTAAGGCCGTCGCTAGATTTAGCGGTTGGCACATCGATATAGTCCAAGCGGCGCTCTCCGTCTTACCCAGTTACTCACCAATGTAACATAGGTTTTATGCCTCTCAGCCCCGCTAGTACACGCGGTCTATCCCTTTATCCCAATATCTGCGTAGCGTGGCGCTATTTAACCCCAAGCCAAAGGGATGCTGTCGAACGGTCAACGACGCTGATTGCCCTACCACAAGCTTGCTGCAGGCTTGCTACAGGCTTACTCAAGGCCTGACTCCACCCTTACCCGGCAATAAAACCTGCTGTGCTTCTTAGGAGCCTCGTTGGGAAGCATGGTAGAAGCAATAACATTATTCTTTTTGATATCGAAGGGCAGGTTGCCTCAAACTCAAACGTCTGATCACAGTCAACGACTGCATGCTCCAACATGCTATTGTGGTTCAAGATCAGGCGCTTGAGTATCCCGGTCCGCTTTTGTCTCTAGCCCTTCACGCAAGCCGATCGCCCGTTCTGTGGCGGCGTTTAGGACGACAATACTGATGCGCCGATTCGCGGGATTAAAAGGGTCCTCTCGATCATAGGGGACCGAATCTGCCAATCCGACAATACGACCAAACTTCACATCGACAGGCAAACTCTGAGCCATCGCTCGGCGAGCCGCATTGGCCCGATCAGCAGATAATTCCCAGTTACTATAATCGGTTCTGCCCGATCGATAGGTTCTGGCATCCGTATGACCAGCAATGCTGACTCGATTGGGGACAGTGGCGATGGTTTTGCCCATCGTCTGCAGCATTTCATCAGCATAGGATCTTAATTTGGGACTACCCACATCAAACATCGGCCGCTCTTCATCGTCCATCATTTGAATTCTCAAGCCCTCTACCGTAATTTCTAACTGCAGCTGGTCTTGATAGTCTTTGAACGCTTCGCTCGTTTCAATTTGCTCTTTGAGCTTGAGCAATAATTCATCGAGAGGCAATTCTTCTTGGCCCTCCGCCGGGTCATTCGGATCAGGATCAAATTCTGACTCCGGCCTAGGTTCGCCGGTAAAATCTAATACTGAGGAGTTGGTGCCGGCGGAACTTACCATGGCACTCGGCGAAGAGAAAAACCTGGAGAGTCCCATTTTTTTTGCTTCACTCAATGAGCCCAGCAGCCAGAGCATCAGGAAGAACGCCATCATCGCGGTAACAAAATCCGCATAAGCAATTTTCCAAGCACCCCCATGATGACCGTGATCACCTTTTTTGACACGTTTAACAATAACCGTGGTTGGCTTAGAGGGTTCCACGAGAGGCGCTTAACTCGCTTTCTTGGCGGAGGCTTTAACCTCTCGTATTCGATCATCAAGCTCAGTGTAGGTCGGCCTGACCACAGAGGGGATGGTCTTGCGACCAAACTCCAGCGCCATGTTGGGCTGGTACCCTTGAATATCAGCAATCAGGCAAGTTTTGATGCAGATAATATAGGCGCCATCTTCTTCTGCGACAGATTTTAACGCACTGGCAACGGGGCCAGCGAAACCATAGGCTAAAAGGACACCGACAAAAGTCCCAACGAGCGCTGCCCCGACCTTCATTCCCAATACTTCAGGTGGCTCAGAGATATATCCCATAGTGATGACTACCCCCATTACGGCAGCAACGATGCCGAAGGCCGGCAAACCGTCCGCCATCGTTTGCATCGCTCCAGAAGGCAGCATTGCCTCATGGTGATGGGTGTCAAGTTCTATATCCATGAGTGCTTCAATCTCGTGGACGTTGAGGTTCCCCAGTATTTTAATTCTGACAATATCGCAGACAAAATCCTTGACGTGATGATTATGCAATATTGTTGGAAATTGCTGCCAAATCTCGCTTTCTTCAGGCCGATCTACGTCGTCTTCTAGGGCCAACATACCACTGCGCCGCCCCTTATCGAACAATAAAAACAGAAAGCTAAATAATTCTAGGTAATTTTCGGTCTTGTACTTAACCCCTTTCACCACATACTTGAGGTCTCGACCAATGCCTTTGACGGTATCGACGCTGCTACCAATCACTAGCGCGAATAGCGCACCGCCAGCGATAATCATCAGCTCAGGCGGATGATATAGTTGTATCAGGAAGCCACCAGACCATACGTACCCGCCGAGGACGCTGCCTATCACACCCAACAGACCGATAAAAAACTTCATAAACCTACAGCCATCTTCTCTCGGACCTACTATACCTTGCAAACCAGACTAGCACAGCATGGATTGAGCAAATTTTTTCGGATTTACGGTCTCAACCTTCCCATGCCTCCTCATAAAGGAAAGTAATCGCGCCCCACTCTGCCGATGACTGCCTTTCACCGCGCATCGTTAGCCCGCTTAGAATGGCACTGAGGACCTGGCAACATGGCTGCATCCCTGCCTAGGCGCGAAAACCAGGCACAACTTTACATGACAACATCGCGATTACATTGACGCTTTGACCGCCATAACTCGATTAGCCAGTGATCGGATCGTTCAAGGCTGCTGCCCAAGGTTACGAATACTCGCTTGCCCCACGGTCTCTGCAATGGCGTTAGGTATCAACATAGACAGTACGTAGTGCGCAACCAACCAACGTTTACCATCATGTATCACGATACCCGAGCCCCGACATAAACCCAATTTGGCATTATTTAAAACCTCATCGAAACCATAAACATGAGGGCTTGAAGTAGGAAGTAACTGTCTACTCACCACCTCGTATCGCCAGCCCCGGCCTTCACTAAAGGGCTTGTCCGCGTAAGCTTTAAATTCATCAATTGACCAGCGTTCGGAGGCATCCGTGCCAAGAAAGTAGGCATCCTCGGTGTAGCGCCCAAAATAATCTTCGGCATCGGCCGATGCCGCCGCCTGATGGAGCCCATCCAGCAGATTGCCAATGGCTATCTTATCGGCCTCACCTTGCTGAACCTTGGGATTTACTGCTGTGGACGCCTTGATGTTTCCACTTGCTAGGACTAAGGCGATTACCCAAATCCCAGCAACGCCCAGAGTGTTGTTCGAAAACAGATTCATCTTGAATTTCATGATCCTCCTCAGATATCAAATTTTATTCCTACACAATACCTAAGTTTATGTGCTTTCATGAAAAGCAACAGGGCGGTCGATCAACCTCAATTTGAAGTACTCGGCAGCGCCCGGACCCATGCCCTGCGTCTTGTAATTACGCTCACACGTCACCGGTATCCAAAAGGTCGCAGTTGCGGATCCAACCCTTGGCCCGAATTCGCTTATCTGCCATGATTCACCATCACAGGAAATTCTTAGGAAGCATTTATGAGCGACTATCTACCCCCTAAAATTGACTGGGTGCGACAACACGTCGAGGCCTATGAGGGTAGCGGTGGCACAAAAGCCACAACCCTTAGAGACACGGGCTTACCCTGCATTATCGTAACTCATAAAGGCGGCAAGACTGGCGCTACCCGCAAGATCCCACTCATGCGAGTGAAGGTTGGCGATGCCTACGTCCTCGTTGGCTCCATGGGCGGACAACCTAAAAACCCCGTCTGGGTCTATAACCTTCGAGCCCATCCCGAGGTCGATATCCGTGATGCTACCGTCGTTAAACCGATGGTCGTCAGAGAGATCAGCGATCCAGAGGAAAGGACATCCCTCTGGGAGGCCTGTGTCGAAGCTTTTCCACCTTATGCTGAATACAAAGCCAAAACTGAGCGCGTCATCCCAGTGTTCCTTGCAGAGCCTAAGATCTAGCTCAGATATCGTTTGGCGTCAAAAGGTTATTGGCGCCAAACGTTTCAAGAGCGCTATTTTTAGCTAGCTAAACATCATGATGGCGCGGCCACACCGACCGCCTCATCCCGCTTATTTTTGCAGAGCCTAAGTTCTGGCTCGGATCTTGTTTTGGCATCAAACTTTATTGGCGCCAAACGTTTCAAGAGCGCTATTTTTAGCTAGCTAAACGTCAAGATGGCGCGACCTTTGATCTCTCCGGCTTGCAGTGCCGCCGTTGCCTCGTTAATTTCGTCAAGGGTATAGCGGGCCGTGACCAAGCTGTTTAAATCCAAGGCGCCCGATTCGAACCAGTCAATAAAGGTTGGGAAATCACGGTCCGGACAGCAGGACCCACCGATACTGCCAATAAAACGCTTTTCATTCATCAGCAAATCCAGCGGGTCAATCTCGACAGAAGTCGTTGGCACACCCACCAAGATTGCAGTGCCACCAGCGTCTGCGCCAAAAAAACCAGTTTTGGCCGCAGGTACGATCTGCTCCATGGTCTGACGAATCCCAATGCAGTCAAACACAAAATCCGCACCAGCCACCGCTTCACGACGGATGGTATGTCGATCATCTTTACGTGTCAGCGCTCGAATAGCCTCGATGGGGTCCTCGGTTGCCGCATTAATCACATGACTGGCACCGAATTTTTGGGCGAAGGCTAATTTTTCATCACCTAAATCGATGGCAATGATCGGGTCGGCACCTCTGGCCTTTGCGGCAACAACCGCAGACAAACCCACGCCGCCTACGCCAAATATCGCGACGCTCTGACCCCGCTGAACATCGGCTGTATTAAGGACTGCACCGGCGCCGGTCATGACAGCGCACCCAATAATAGACGTGACATCGGTAGCCAAGTTATCTGGCACCTTCACAACATAGCCCTCGTCTACCAACGTATGATCTGCCCAGGTGAAAACATTACTACAGCTGGCGATATCACCGGTCGATAGCCTCACTGCCGCCGCCGCTGGGACTCGATCACCAGCCGATATTTGACGCGGCACCCAAGTGACCATGACGCGATCACCCGGCTCAACATGACTCACCGCTTCGCCTACAGCTAAAACCTCGCCAGTCGATTCGTGACCGAGGACTTCCGGAGATGTTCTTGGTCGGTGCATCGTATGTAATTGGCTATGACAAATGCCACTGGCGAATTGCTTGATTAACACTTGATGGGCACTCGGCGCGGGTAAGATCACGTCATGGATCTCCAAGGGCCCGGGATCCTTTGGCACTACGACGACTCGTGCATTGATATTCATACGCTGCTCCTTTTTAGGTTTACCGCTCGGAGATGACTACTGTCATTAGAATAAGGGCCGCACCCAGTGCCAAAGGCATTCGGGGTTTCCCTCAATCCCCCAGCCGACCCTTTCAACTTAGTGACCAGAATCTTGTCTTGGGGGAGCCGCCATCGATCGCCGATCAAGGCGCTAGAGGCTAAACGATTTTTCAAAATTTGAAACTCGATGGCATCAAAAACCCTTAGCGATATGATCAAAGCCAACCAAATCTTCCATCGCAGCCATTGCTTTTAAAACCGTCAAATCGTCCCGCTGGCGCCCTATAATCTGCATCGCTATCGGCAAACCTGCTTTTGATAGACCAATAGGCAAAGCCCCAGCGGGATTACGAGTCATATTGATCCCCATGGTATAAGACACCCAGTCAGGCGTTTCTTCACCATCGACAAAACCATCCCCAGCAAGGGTCGGCGCGTGACCTCGAGTAACAGGCGTTAGGATCAAAGGCGCCTCTTGGAAAACCTGCTCTAGCTGATACGCATAGGTATGGCAGCGATCAATGGCAACTGCATAATCAGCACTATTGAATTGGTCCAACCCCATTTCAATCTGCGGCCGCAGCGCAGCGTCAATCTTTGACCATTGGTCTGTTCCTCTTAAATGCCCCTGCGCCCGGGCCCTTGCTGAGGTCCAAAACACCAACCATGTACGCAGCGGGTGTTCATCCCAAATTTTGTCGCGCTGAATCACCTCAACGCCGGCATTTGCAAGCCGTTCGATAAAGCCTTCGCAAAGACTTAAGATTTCGGCATCACAGGTTGTAATGCCCATGGTCGGTGACCAAATCACCCGCGCCGGTAAAACCCCATCGAGTTCTGGTGCCCAGGGCCCCTCTGGATCGGGCAGAGAAAAGATATCGGTAGGTTCCGCACCCACACATTGATCCAAGGCATAAGCCGTGTCTCGAATTTTTCTGGTCATCGGGCCCTTGACCGTAAGCAAACCCGAGCCCGTCGGCTTAGCACCTCCATTAGGGACCCTGCCTTGAGCGGTTTTGATACCACTTAACCCGCACAAAGCGGCGGGAATTCGAATCGATCCACCCCCATCACTACCGGTCGCCAGTGGCACCATACCCGCTGCAAGGGCCGCGCTTGATCCCCCCGATGACCCTCCCGGTGATCGGCTTAGATCCCAAGGGTTTCGCGTCACCCCAAAAGGCACATTATCGGTCTTGCCCTTATAACCGAACTCTGGAGTATTAGTCTTACCAACCACCACCGCACCAGCAGCTCGCAATCGTCGCACTAACTCAGAATCAGACGCAGCTGGCGCATCCCCAACGTGAAAGGCAGACCCAAAGGTGGTGACATAGCCCTCGGCATCTTCTAAGTCTTTTACACCAAAAGGGATTCCCGCCAGCGGTAAACGCGCACCTTGAGCAATATTTTGATCCACTTGCCTCGCCGCCTGAAGTGCCCGCTCATGGTCAGTCGCACAAAAGGCGTTGATTGTTGGATTATCTCTTTCAATGTTAGCTAGCGCCGCTTGCACCAACTCGACGGCGCTCCGCTTCTTAGCATTGACCTCGCCGGCTAATACCTCAAGGCTGGTTTGTCGAAAATCCATGGTCTTATCCTTATGGGTAGAATGTTGGAGGGTTAAGTTCAAGTGACTTTTACCCTGCCCGAATACCAAAAACAGAGATTGCGCCTACTGTGTAATTAATTTCGACGCTTTCCCCGAAAGTCCATCAATTGAGCGACCCGAGAACCACTCAATCCACCGAGCGAGGTGCAGGTGACCTCGAGTGTTAACGGCTTACCGGCTCGCCCCCCCTGCTCTCGGCAAAAAATTTTTGACGCGACGCCTCTCATGCAAAGCCCTGCTCCAGGCGACTGGACTGCCACCAAATTAAATCACCCTCGCCAACACCGCAAGTCAGAGGCCTACGGCAGCGCGCCGGCTTTTCGCGCTCAGATCGTTGCCTGGCTGCCAGCCCGGCGCCTTGTAAAGCAATCGCAGGCGATCTTTCCAGGTCTCTGCTGCTGCCAGATCTCGCCACAGCGCACGGTAACCGGCAATGGCAAATTCCCAAGGGTTGTATCCCTCAATATTTTTCGTCAGACCATAGACCGGAGGTTCATCGGCCGATTCTTCAGCGAAAGTGCCAAAAAGTCGATCCCAAATGATTAATACACCACCATGGTTTTGATCTAAATAACGGATATTAGAGGCGTGATGCACTCGATGATGACTGGGGGTATTGAAGATAAATTCAACCCAGACCGGCAGCCGCGTCACCGTCTCAGTATGCACCCAGAATTGATAGATCAGGTTAAAAGCAATCATGGTCAATACCATACCTGGATCAAACCCAAGCAACGGTAAGGGTATCCAGAACCAATACTTATGCAGCCGCTCCCCGACCCCTTGCCGCAGCGCCGTGCCAAAGTTCATCAACCGGGCACTGTGATGCGCCTCGTGACCTGCCCAGAACAAGCGAATTTCGTGATTCGCTCGATGAAACCAGTAATAAATAAAGTCATCTAACACAAACAATAACAACCAAGCCCCAACACTGGGCTCAAATACTGACTGCCATGGCGACAAGTTATAACACACATAAAAAAGGCCTACGGCCAGCGTTTTCGGCACGAGATCGATCAGGGCTGACAACACTAACAACCCCAATGACAGCCCCGTATCTTTGGGTCGGTACCACTGCTTTTGCATTCGGTAAGAAAATAAAGCTTCCAGTCCAATCGCAAGTGCGAAGGCAGGCAGCGCTAATCCCGTTAATTCATCTGCCGTAACCAATAGGTAACTCCCTGTATCCGGCGCAGCCGCGAGGACTGATACCTCGAAGTTTTAAAACAATCACGTTGATCGCTTCTAGATCATAAATACTTCAAAAGGTCATCCGCAAACATCACCTAATGAATCGCTGAAATCGGGCTTCGACTCAGTCTCTCTGAAAAGTCAGGTCCCGCGGCCAGCTAAAGAAAACATTGTAAACCGGGCGTAAACATTTATACTGCCCGGCTTCTCCTGGCAACCGCCAGACTGTCACAGGACCCTTCCCTTGCCCAGCATCGATATGCCGACCACGTTCGACGAACTTGGCTTACCCGAGCCACTAGTCGCCACTCTAAAGGATCTTGCCTATGCCGCGCCGACGCCGGTGCAAGCCGCAAGCATACCGCATTTGCTGGCTGGTGATGACTTAATCGGACACGCGCCTACGGGCACCGGTAAAACCGCTGCCTTTAGCCTGCCACTGCTTGCTCGGGTTCAGGTCGACTTGGTCAAGCCACAGATCCTTGTCCTAACACCAACCCGAGAACTGGCTATTCAAGTCTCAGCAGCTGTACGCGATTACAGTAAGAGACTCCCAGAGCTGCGCGCTTTAGCAGTCTATGGTGGGCAAGACTATGGCCCTCAGCTCAAGCAGCTTCGAGCCGGGCAGCACGTAATCGTCGGCACACCCGGGCGCATCATGGATCACCTGCGACGCGGCACGCTGAACCTCAAAGATATCAAGGCATTGGTACTTGATGAGGCAGATGAAATGTTGAAGATGGGCTTTTTAGAGGACGTCGAGTGGATTCTTGAGCAAGCACCTTCTAATCGGCAGATGGCGCTTTTTTCGGCGACCATGCCTAAAGAAATTCGGCGCATCGCGACTCGGTTTATGCGTAGCCCTAAGACCGTGGCCATCGAAGCTCTGATTGGTACCCAAGCGAAAATCACCCAAAGCTATACGATCATGGCTGCCAAAGAAAAGCCCGAAGCTCTCAAACGGCTCTTGGCATTTGAGCCAATTGAAGCTGCATTAGTCTTCGTTCGCACAAAGATTCAGACCGAAAGCGTTGCCGAACAAATCAGTCAGCTCGGCTTGCGAGCAGCTGCCATTCACGGCGACCTTGCGCAAAATCAGCGGGAGCAGCTGATTCGACGGTTGTCCAAGGGGCAGCTGGATATCTTGATCGCGACAGACGTCGCCGCAAGGGGGCTTGATGTCGACCGTATCAGTCATGTGATTAATTTTGACGCACCCCACGATGCCGAAACCTACGTTCATCGTATCGGTAGAACAGGTCGGGCAGGACGCAGCGGTAGAGCAATTATTTTCCTCAACAAACGCGAAGAGCGATTGGTCAAAGTACTAGAGCGAGAGACGCAAAATACGCTGACTCGATACCAGCTGCCCTCTGGGGACATGATTAGAACCAAGCAATTGAGTGATTTCACCGAAGCACTGTCTGAGCGACTGAACCAAGCCCCTGAACCGGCTGTGCTAACGGTCATTCAGGATCTAGTAGAACGAAGTGGTGTGGATCCGGTCGCCGTAGCGGCCGCGCTCGCAGAGCAACTGCTACCAAAACAGCGCTTCACCAATGTCGCCAAGTCAACGCCTGCATCAAAGCCAACCCCCCAGCCGCACAATACGCCCGGGAGCACCCCTACTGCCAAACCTACTTTTACACCCTCTCGAGGCAAAGCCATCTTCCGCATCGAAGTTGGTAATGATCAGTCAGTTGAACCGCGTGAGATCGTCGGCGCAATCACCAATGAAGGCGGCCTGGGTGGCAAGGACATTGGACAAATTCAGATCAATGCAGATCATTCCCTTGTGGAACTCCCGAATGCCTTACCCAGTGCAATCTTTACCAAACTCAAAAACACCTGGATTCGCGGGCGTCGACTCAGTATTCACCGAACCGACCAAGAATCCAGCAAGGCCAAGACCAAAACTCGGGGAAAGACCAGAGCCGACGCCAAAGACGCAACCCGTAAAAAGCCCCGCAAACATCACGGCCAAGCCAAGGTCGCAACAGCGCAACCTAGGCGAACTCAACCTCCGGGCACCGAAGCCGAATCTAAGCGAACCCGCCCTAAAGGCGCTGACGCGCCTGCCGATCACCGCAAGCCAAAAAAACGGCCCGCGCAGTCGCGCTAAGCGGTCTTAGACCGATCACCACCGCCTTTCAATGGCACCTTAACCTGCGCTATGATGCGAGCGATTACTTTTTAGGGAGTGCGCGTTATGAGTGAAGCAGTCGTCAATACAGATCAAGATTCACAGCCTATTGCGGAGTTCAAACGACCCGGTGACGGTGAAAACATTATCGAAGGCGATATCCCAGATGCACAAACCCTGCCTCTTGAGGAGATTAATCCCGTCAGCGCAAGACTGTTCAGCGAAGACAAGCAGTGGGCGTTCTTCGATCGACTACGAGCTGAGGATCCCGTGCATTTTAATCAGACCGAGCTGGCTGGCCGATACTGGTCTTTGACTCGCTATGAGGAGATCAAACAGGTCGACTCAGACCATCACAACTATTCCTCTGCGCACGGGATCACCCTTGGCTTCCCCATAGATGCCACACTGCCCGAGGGCGCCCTGAACGTCAGCATGTTTATCGCCATGGATCCACCCACCCATGACGTGCAGCGTCGAACGGTCTCACCGGTTGTAGCACCGAGTAATTTGGCGAACCTCGAGGGCCTCATTCGGCAACGCACCCAAAATGTACTAGATAGCCTGCCGGTTAACGAACCCTTCGATTGGGTCGAGTTAGTCTCTATTGAACTGACCACGCAAATGCTGGCTACCCTTTTCGATTTTCCTTTTGATGATCGTCGTAAACTTACGCGCTGGTCAGATGTTGCAACGGCCGTCCCCGGTGCAGGGATCGTTGATTCTGAAGAGCAGCGGCGAGCGGAACTCATTGAGTGTCTGCAATATTTCACTGGCCTCTGGGAGGCTAGAAAAGCTAATCCAGGCGATGACCTTGTATCGATGCTTGCCGTCGGCGAGGACACCAAGAATATGGAACCTCTTGAGTTTCTAGGTAACCTCATTCTTCTTATCGTCGGTGGTAATGACACCACGCGTAACTCCATGAGCGGTGGGGTTTATGCACTCAATCAATTCCCAGAGGAATTTAAAAAACTCAAAGACAACCCCGCTTTGATTCCAAACATGGTTGCAGAAATCATCCGTTGGCAAACACCGCTTGCCTACATGCGAAGAACCGCTAATCATGATGTGACACTCAACGGCAAAGACATCAAAGCTGGAGATCAATTATTGATGTGGTACGTTTCGGGCAATCGGGATGATGCCGTTTTTGATCGACCGAACGATCTCATCATTGATCGCAAGAATGCACGGCAACACCTAAGCTTCGGTTTTGGCATCCATCGTTGCATGGGGAATCGTCTGGCAGAGATGCAATTGCGGGTGCTCTGGGAAGAGATCCTAACCCGATTTGAAGACATAACGGTCTTAGCCGAGCCAGAGCGTACTTATTCCTCGTTCGTCAAGGGATACACCAAAATGATGGTGACGTTAACGCCGAAGTAATCACTGGCGTTGAATAAATCTATCGATCAATGACCCTGGGTAGACGCTTGGAGCGTCGCCCACGCCACGTCTTATTGCATTTTCGGCGGCAGTGCCTGTCGCCGTAGGATTTTCATCGAGATAGCTTTTCGTTTCCAGGCTGATAACGCCGGGTAGCCTGGGACTCAACGTCCTCACGATAAAAAGCCACGTCTTTGAATTTGCCTTGCTGGTAGGCAAGTGCTTGATCGAAGAAATGCGGTGAAGCGGGGTCGCCACTTTGTCCTCCCGCCAGTAAGCTTTTGGCCCGAAGCTTAGGCCCAAATTCAACTGCTGCCACAAAACTATTACCAGAACTGCCATAAAGTTTTTGTGTACCCTCGAAGCGCTTGGATCCGAAAGAGGCCAGCGCGCCCCATCGGCCGGAAGCTAACCCAATAGGCAAACTTGGCTGGAGATCGTCGTGAGGTTGGAGAATATCCCCGGTCAATCGCTGCAACCGATTCACCGCACCCCAGGGTAAATCCCATTGGCCGTATCTATCGGTTAGATCCTTGAGAGTTTGAGTGAATATTTTCAGCCGCTCACTAGGATCTGAGGTAATTCCGAAGTGGGTGAGCAAGTCTAATTCAGAATATCCTGCGGGCCTTTGACCGTCTCGCAAATAGTGCATTCCGTAGAAATGCGCCAAGGTCAATGGAATCGAATCTACGCTGGCTGTGTAATCCCAGTTAGCCAGCAGACTCGCCGCACGCACCACATCGGATGATAGCTCAGGAGACCCATCTACAGCCTGCACAAGCCCAGGAATCAGCGCCTTAAAAGCCGGGAGGTTGGAATCGTAAGCTGCCGCTATCAAACCCTCTAAGGTCCAGTTACTAGATCCTTCTAACAACGCAACGGCATGCAGGCCTCGAAAATTCTCAGGGTCAGGCGCCATGTATGATGGATAATGATCAAGCTTGGGACTGTGCGCACCGGCTGCGCTGGCAGGCGTTGAATTACAATTTTGAACCCAACCATTGATGGGATTAATGACCCGTACGAGTTCATCGATTTCATGAATACCCTGCCAGTCCGTGTCCGGATCGCTTCCTAGCACCGGATGACTGTAATCGAACCTAGAACTGCGCCTTGGCACAAAATTTCCGTGAAAGTAAGCAATATTACCGTCGGCATCCGCGAAGACCGTATTGTTCGAGGAATTTTTTCGGATATTCATCATTGTCAGAAAACCAGACAGGTCCGTTTGTTTGGTTCGAACAAAAGATTGTTCAAGGGCTGGCACGGGATCCCAATTCATTGCCGTTGCGATCCAATAATCTCCTTGCTGTCCAGTCACAGGTCCGTGGTGCGTTCGATGCAAGTCGATAGCCTGACTGACGAGCCCTTCTTTCGTCATCACCCCGAAGGTCTCGGTAAACGTGATCACCGGTCGAAGCTCATCGCCGTAGCGATATAACCGTTGCCCATCTTGAACCACTATTTCCTCTAAGAACTCATCCATAAAATCCAAACGAGTCGAAGTGTGCATCCATCCAGTTTTTTCGTTAAAGCCCTGATAAATAAAAAACTGTCCCCAGGTCACACCACCGTAGGCATTAAGCCCCTCTTCACTAACGACGTGCGCCTCGCCTCTGAAATAAAATGACGTGTGCGGATTAATGAGCAAAAGTGAATGTCCATTGGCGGTCAAAGGTTTAGCGATCGCAATACCATTACTGCCTCTGGGCTCTAGATCGAGATCACCCAATCCTTGGCCAACATGGACAAGTCCTTGCTGATCGTTGTCCAAACCGTAAAAAGCCTCTATGCCCGCCAGGGGCACTTGTTCTATGTCACCGCCAATGGAGCCTTCGCTAAAAAATAACGGCATCCAGGGCTCAAAACGCGTAATCAAACGAGGTTTTACTTCTGGATGAGAGTAGAGGTAAAAATTAAGGCCGTCTGCAAAGGCCTGACAAAGCGCCTGAAGCCAAGGGGGTGCTGCCGCAAGGGCGCTCTTGGCTTCATCCACAGTCATAAACAGGCGCGCCCGAATATCACTAGCGAGCCCCGACCGGCCCTCCACTTCAGCCAATCGACCAGTCGCCCAAATGTAATTCTGCTCGATTCTTGGAAAATCATCTTCTGCATGCGCATAGAGCAGGCCAAAGACAGCATCAGCATCCGACTGCCCATAAACGTGGGGTACCCCAAACTGGTCCCGAATGATCTCAACCCGGCTAGCTTGCGCCTGCCAACGCTCAATCTCTGCTTGAACAGCCTCTGGGGGTGTCACGGGCTGTCTTACGCAACCCGTTAGTACCATCAAAGCAATCAAACCGAAGAGGCGAATAGATCTTACAACCATGATGCACCACCTCGCTAAAAAGCGTTACCATAACAAAGTTTACGTCACCCGGGCGGGTGGCATTTTATTGAGGCGTTAATCCATCACCTAGAGCCAAACGGAGACCCTATGAAGATCGGACTATTTGGCATCAACATGAATTACCTCGCTGCACCTCAGCGCGCTAAGGTTATCGCCCAGCATGCTGAAGCGCTTGGATTTGAATCTCTCTGGACTGGTGAACACGTTGTTTTACCTGACCCGCGCCAACCGCCTTCTCCCGCTGACCCCGACACGCCTATGGCACACCCACCCGCGTATCTTGCTTTTTTAGCGGGTGTCACTAACACCATTAAGCTAGGCACTGGGATCACGCTCGTTGCCCAAAGAAATCCGGTGGTTTTGGCCAAAGAAATTGCAACGCTCGATCTGATTTGTGAGGGAAGATTATTATTTGGTATTGGTGCTGGGTACCTACATCAAGAATTCGAGGCGCTAGGCGTTGATTTTGAGAGCCGAGGTCCAAGAACAGATGAAAGCATTGACGCCATGCGTGCGCTATGGGGTCAAGCTAAACCGAGCTACCAAGGGAAGTACTACCGTTTTAACGGTATTCAGGCCCAACCCAGGCCTCTTCAGCCTGAAGGCCCGCCCCTTCATATTGGTGGCGCGAGCCCTGCCGCGATGCGCCGCACCGTAACCCAAGGCCATGGTTGGTATGGCTTTGCTATGGATGTTAAAGCTGCTGATAAAGCGCTCGCTACTCTGAAGGATGCGCGAGGGCAATTTGAGCGGCCTGACCACTTGGGTGATATCGAAATCAGCATCACCCCCCCGAAGCCGCCTACCCGAACTATGCTTGAAGACTACGCTGCGTTGGGGGTCCATCGCTTAATCCCGATGCTGGGATTTTATCCTCAAGAGACTATGATGCGCGATTTGGAGATACTCGGTACAGAATTGATTTCCAACTGAAGGTATTGACGAGCGCTGTGTACCTTTACAGATAAGACAGACGTCCCAATTCATCACAAGAACCCGCTTCACAACCATGCTAAGGAGCATCACCCATGACCGATTTAACCGGTAAAGTCGCCGTTGTAACCGGAGCCAGCAAAGGCATCGGCAAAGGTATCGTCGAGGGCTTATGTGAATATGGCTGCACAGTTTACTTCACCGGCAGATCCCGCAGCGACAATATTCCACCTGATCCTATGACACTCGAGGCTACAGAGGCTTCGGCTAGCGCCTTGGGAGGCCGGCCAATTCCGGTGCAAGTTGATCATAATAATGACCATGAAGTTGAGGCGCTTTTTAACCGCGTTGCGGTAGAAGCGGGACGGCTCGATATCTTAGTCAATAACGTCTACCAAATACCTAATCCACCAGCTATGAACAAAGGCTTTTGGGAGCATCCAATTTCAGTCTGGGATGATCAATGTGGCGTCGGCCTTAGAGGCTATTATACGGCCAGTGTCTTCGCCGCACCGATTATGATAAAAGCCGGCCAGGGCCTCATTGTTAACATCTCGTCACGAGGGGGACGCGAGTATGTCTTTAGTGCTAGCTACGGTGTTGGCAAGGCTGGCGTTGATCGAATGGCCAAAGACTTTGCTCATGAACTAGCACCCTTCGGCGTTTCTGCTTTATCGCTATCGCCTTCTAAGGTTAAAACCGAATTTATTCTGGACATGGTCGCCCAAGGAAAAATGACATTGACGGGCGATGATGCCCAATCGGTTAGATTAAGTGGCCGGGCGATTGCAGCATTGTCGGCAGACCCGGATATCGCTGTCCGATCAGGGCAAATCTTAACGGTGACCGAAGTTCAAGCTGCGTATGGACTTATTGATCCCGATTAATCCGGGTCTCTTGTATCCATAGTCTTACCTTGAAAAAAATCGAGCACAGTATCGTCTATCAATGCTCTCAATTCTGATCTTGGCAGACTACCTGACAGGCCAAAACGCTTGGCTAAATCTGAAAACTGCGGCGCATCAGAGTAATCGAAATGTTTGGTTCCTGGCACGAGTTGCTTTGTGCCTTGACTCGAAGCGGCCAAAAATCTTTCCAACTTTTTATAATTCAAAGGATCATCCCAGGCTGCCTGCCCGAGATAGTGAAAAGGTTTGCTGATGCCGGATCGCACAATATCTGTTGGCACTGGTAACATCCAGCCATCCAACGCTAGGCAACGACCAATCCTTGCATCCTCGGTCGCCGCCATCAATGCTGTCGCGCCTCCGAAGGAATGGCCAAACGCGCCGACCGACTCAAGGCTGACTTGCGCCCAGAAGGCGTCAGTCACCGATAAGCGCTCAATTTCATTCAGTACAAAGACAAGATCCTTGGTACGCGTTTTCAGCTGGGGCAATCGAAAGGCCCAAAAATCATCGCCCTGCCGATTTTCGGTGTCTGCGGAGCGATAATCTGCCTCCGTGCCATCTTCGAACAATGTTAGAAACGCATCGTAAGCATGATCCACACTCACGACCACGAAACCATGGCTTGCTAGCGTTTCTGCTTGAATCGTGTTCTGGTTTTTCATGCCACTGAGGCCATGAGAAAACAGCACTAATGGAAGAGGCGTTGCACTTTCAAGGAGCGGCGCCCCTAAAATTGCATGGGTCTTGACCTTAGCCATGTGGCGGATCATAAATTTGGGCAACCCCGACTGATAGCTGATCATATCAAGACGTCTGTCGGGTCGATCCAAATAAGGCAGACGTTCACCGACTGCGGATGGCGTGGCTGGATACCAAACTTGACCAACCAGTCGCCGCCGATCATCAGGGTCTGTGGTGAATAGCTCCTCACGGTTCGGATCGACCCATTCAAAGAAGTTAACGCCTACGGCAAAGGGGCCATCAGGAGCAGGTAAATCTTCCAACGGGAACACTTTTGCCACCAAGCTCGAGCATCCTGAGGCCAGAAGCCCTAACAACATCGCCGACATAGAACCAGCACGCATACTCTTTACCTTTAATTGCTTGTTAACCACTGCCTGTACTTATCAGCGCGTCACACTGACTGGAGCTTTCTGCATTACCCCTTTTTGCGGTCAGCTCTATGCTTAACCCGATGGGTTTTGGGCGGAGTGTCTTCGCTCCTCAGCGCTCAGGGTCCTGCTAATCGCTCGAGCACTCCGCTTGACCTAGACCCGAATTTCCGGCGTTGTTCCTTTGCAGACTCTGTTTTGACACCCGGTGCCTGCTCTTGGTCTTCACGGGGTTTAAGCAAACGCTGATTTACAAAAATGAAATTATCCTGGAATGAATGAGGATAGCGCCTAGCTGACCCTCCCTACCTCGCTCGCGTTGCCTGAGTCGGATTGCCCCAAAGTGCGCTGAACACTTCTTGATCAAGAATCCAAAACACCGCGTCTTCATGCAAAATCGCTCTAGGCTCAGCACCGTAAATACCTAATTCATTGGTTTTTACGGACATAAAGCCCGGAGAGGTCAACATCAATTGGGCCGGATCATTGGGATTAACGATATCAAAGAGATAAAGCCGCGAAACCCATTCCCAGGTATTCTCTAGATACCCAGATACAGGAATTGTCATCCGATGGCCATCCGCAGAGCGCCGCCAGTATGTAAATGCTTTTCGGTTCCACTCGGCCTCTGAGTAACTGTAAGCTAATGAATCATCCAAAATCACTTCGCCTATTGACCTAGGTAGACTTAAATCTTCTACATCGAAAAATTCGATCTTAACCCGCCCCTCGATTTGCCCGAGCCCCATCAACACCGCCTCACTGACGGGATGCAAAAAGTTTGAAAACCCTGGTATTTCTAGACTGCCTGCGACAAATGGATCCGCAGGGTCCGTTAGATCAATGGCATATAAAGGGTCTATTTGCTCAAAGGTCACCAAGTAGGCGCGGTCGCCCAAAAACCGAACACCAAAAAGATCTTCGTTGGGTTTACCTATCTCATCCGGCCGCGATGGATTGGGTAACTGTCCAACGATCTGGAGCTCAGGCTTGTCGTCTGAGGGCGACATGATGTAGATATGATGATCAATACGATCTTCAGGATCGTCTGTCCACTGGCTTAAAACCGCTCTTAAATAACCTCCCGACTCATTCAACCGGAAATCGCGGTTACCGCCAAGAAACAGTCCACCCTGCAATCTCGCTGAACCTAAATAGTGAATGCCATCGACAACATCAAACTGATGAATCAAAGTCTCTTCTGAACCCGACTCCCACAGATTAGCGGTAAAATAGAGATTACCCGTTGTTAGGTAAACGCCATCCACCGGCTCAATCAGGCAACTGGCGTTCTTCACCTCCAAGGTATCCGGATCAATCTGCAATATAAGCGAGATAATCGGATAGCCAGAAGCCGCTGGCGCACCATCAGCTTCTGGGTCTACCGCATAGCAACTGCCATAGCTAAGCACGTCAAGCATCTCGCCATTGCGCTCGATTCTCGGCAGGAAGGTCTCCGGTTCAACCGTCGCCAATAGATTTTCGTTTTCGGCCAAGGACTCTGAATCCGAGGGGTAGTAATTAAGCCCCTCAATATCGGGGGTGTATCGGGTCACCACAAAAATGCCATCTGAGGTTCGTCGACTGTTCACCAAAACACCCTCAATTTGCAGGCTCTGGCGTTGTGCATACTCATCGCTGGTGTCGTACACATTCAAGCCAACAACATCCCCCTGCCATCGATCAGGCAACGAGTAGGTATCACCGTAGCGCCCCCACCAAGCCGTGCTTGTGAGCGCGACCAAACTATTGTCTAAGAGATACAGCCCCTCGATACTTTGATCATCTGCGACAGGTAAGAGCGCCACCTCTTCCGCGGTACCAAGCGCGGAGTCAGTTGCCAAAACCCGAATACCTCGGACGGGAAACGCATCCTCCTGCTCCATACCATCTGCGCTCGACAGCGCCTGATCGCCGAGTACCTCGACCGTATCGTCAAATTCAAAACAACAGGTCATCCCCCTACTGGGGGCGATAAATATATGTTCGCCGTTGTATTTTACGATGTCATATTCATCTACATTTGTCTCAAGGGTATACGTTGTGGTGAACCCCACCGATGCAGTCCCGCCAGAGACTGAATCTGAGGCCGTCGATTCTCCAACGTCAGGGGAACCTGTCCCACCATCGGCTCCACCCGAATCATCTCCGCCCGAATCATCTCCACCCGAATCACCTCCACCGGCATCATCTCCACCGGCATCATCTCCACCAGCATCGTCGCCGCCTGAATCGAAGTCTTCGCCAGCATCGACGCCACTACCTTCGTTGATTCTTGAACCAGATAAATAGGTTTCAGCGTAAGCCTGGATACCTGCTGTGATCTTTTCTTTGAGCAAGTCGGCGCTGTCTACGCGCACCAACATACCTGTGGGTTCAGGCTCAATAGCGCCCCCACCCGTGGCAGGAGGATTGATTGGCTCTGAAGAAGACCCAGAGCCCCCACAAGCAGTTAACACCCCTAGCAACAGTATTGTTGCTGCTGACGTAGCAAGGTGTTGAAAGGGCGCGTTATCTTGAAATTTTTGAAAATTTCGTCGGTATTTCGTCATATAAACCTCGACACTCAAAGGCGAGCTTAGTTTACCAAGGACCCACTGGGAATACATCGGGTGGGCTTTTTTGAGCCTAATTCAACTGCCTGTTAAGTCGGGACGGGCCTACTTTGTTCTGCTGAGTTTGGCGACAACCGGCGCGCTACTGAGAGCTGGATAGCGATCGCTGTAGCTCGGGCATTTCCGCAGGATGCCGTTTCCAACTACTCGCTCGATAGACGTTAGACAAAATTCTCTATTTTTATTTTTTATCCTTTATTCCTTGCCCTTTATTCCTTGCGCTTACCCATGTTTCTAAGGGAATAATCGCGTAGACTCGCATTCATGAGCATCGAGATAAATGGCATCGCCCACATACAATTGACAGTTGCCCGAGATTCCAATGCCCTCGAATTTTGGGAACAGTTGTGCCATTTCTTAGGCATGAAGACCTTAATCAAAGGCGAGGATGTTATCTATTGCATTGGCGGCAGAACCGGCGTGCTTGTTCGCGAGGCTACACCCGAAAAAGCCCATCACCCACACGATCAAGATACGCCAGGCCTGCATCATTTTTGCTTCAGAGCACGTTCTATGACAGATGTCGACGCGGCGGCAGCTTTTGCGACCAGCCTTGGTGCAACGATTCTGAGGCCGGCATCCGCCTCAGATCAATTTGCACCGGGTTATTATTCCACGCTCTTTACCGACCCTTCAGGCATTCGTATTGAGATTAATTTTGTACCCGGGCAAGGGCATTTTGGCGGTAAAGGCAGACTCGCTGAAGGAGGCTCGGGACCTGCGTCACGCTACGACGAAAATGGCCTTGGACAATAACTCGGGGATGACTACACCTTTTGTTATTGATCATTTCGACCCAGCAGATCGATCCCGTGTGGATGCACTTATGGTTTACCTTCAGCAACTTGAGCATGGCCTAAGCTCAGACCGAACGACCTCTTTAAGTGATGCACATGCCCACATCGATTACCTAATCGATCTTGCTGACCAGCCAGGAGGCCTGTTCTTAGTAGCTAGCGCCAACGACCTAGTGGTAGGGTTTTCCGTGGCAGTGGTCGATAAGCTTGAAGCCGGAGATCAGCACTTGCTGAGCGAGTATCGCCAATGGCTAGAAATTACCGACCTCGTAGTGGATCCAAACTACCAACGCTTAGGTATAGGGTCAGCATTGCTTGAAGCAGTAAGGGAGCACGGCAGGCAACTCGGTTTGAACCGTCTTAAATTAGACGTTTTATATGACAACCATGTCGCTCGAGCCACCTATCGTAGCCTAGGTTTTAAAGCCCAGACCGTGGCTTATGTCCTAGATACCTGACATCTTTTTTCTGCATTCTTTGCCGGTCTTGGTACAGCGTTTAGACCTCTTAATGATTATCTGCTTGCAGATACCGTCTCAGCCTGCGCTTTGGACCTGAGTTTTAAGTTGCGCGTCGAAGTAGGCAAACACTTGATCGAGGGCAGCTTGGGCCGGTTCACCACCTTTGATGAAATCCAAAGTTAATACCGAGTGACCTTTCCCGGGAATCTCAATTAACTTAATGAGCGTTCGGTCATCGTTGAAGGCTTGGTCTATCGCCGCATACTTTTCAGCCCGACACAACGGATCACCAACAAATCGCATCGCAAGCATTGGGCCTTTTTCGTCCAGCGCCTCTCGGGCGTCTGCAATCTCAGAAGCTGAAAGATGAAGATCCTGCTGCTTGAAGAGCGGCATTGAGGGCTGCGATGCCACACCGGCTAGGACGCCCTCTTCTACCATAAGCGAGATTGCAAAATTACCCGTTAAGCACATACCAATGACGCCGATCCCGCTAATATCTTCTTGGCGCTTAAGATCTGCACAGAGTGCGCGGAGCCAGTCCACAATAGGACTACTTTTATTGGCCTCAAACAACGCAAATTCCCGGCGAAGACACATCACCCGCAGCATGTTGCCGAGTAACGAGATGCGACCTAAAGGCCCAAACAGATGGGGAAGAACGACCCGAAATCCGCGATGCACAAAGCTGTCAGCTAGGCTGAGAGTTTCTGGCCCGATTCCCGGCAACTCTTGCAAGATTACCACACAACCCGGGGATTCCCCTTTGCTATAAACATCGTGGCTGACTGATGTGCCGTCTGCGAGCGGGGCGGTAAATGTCCGTTTGCTAAAGGATTCGAGCATAGCTTAGCCTTTCTGGTATGTCTTACTCGCGGGTTATGATCGTTCAAGGCCGCTGTGAGGACCCATGACAAAGCAGCTGTTTACCACTGTCTCCATGGTCATCCGACATCAGCTTTGTCTTTCTGCATGAGGAGCGCCTTACTATTGCGGTTCCAGGTATCATGGGGCCTTTATCTGCCTCGCACCTCAGATGAGATTTTTGTCCGCGGTTAAACAGGCTTATCCAAGGTTAATCGCTGGTCTAAGTCGTTGATAATCTCACCTACATTAAAAAACTGGCATGTACCCCAATATCTAGGAGTGGTTGTTGCCACAATGGCGCGTTCTGTTTCACCACCATTAGCCAAGAAATTGCCTACCATGCTCGAAAAACCGAACAGTAAACAGCTAGCCAGCTGCAAGTCGCCGTCGAGATCTTCTCTTGTATAACCTTGAACACCTCGTTCAATCAGCTCGCTATAGTAGGTCGAGACCAGTTCCGCTCCGATCTCTTGAAGCTGCGCAGGTTCTATAGAATTGGCAAAAAAGTACATGAGATCATAAGCACCCGGGCCAGCCGCCGCCAACTGCCAGTCGTACATTCTTGGAACACCCGCGCTATCAAAGCAGATGTTCTCGATCCGAGCATCGCCGTGTATCAAAGTTTTAGGCCGCACATCTGAAAAATACTCAAAAATTGCCGCGGCTGAGCGGTTTCCTGGCTCATACATCGGAAACATCGCATCGGGAATTAGATCTGAAAAGTCTTGCTGGAAAAGCGGCCACCCTGCCGCGATGCTGGGTTCGTAGATCGGCGCCCAGTCTTTAAACGCATGGATTTTATCAGGCTCATCAAGCATGGGGTGCTGCCAAAAATGCGCGTGCATTTTAGCCAAGCCAGCCACCGCTTTTACCGCATCTGCATGCGCTAAAGATTCCAATTGGCTTGGGAATCGGTGCGTTTTTAAGTCTTCAATCAGGATTAGAAACTCTTTTTGTCCAGTCACATCAACACCCCCGAAAAATGAAGGCGGATTCAGAGGACAATCCATTGAAAAATGTTGATAAAAGCCAATCTCTCGTTCGTAAGCTAGCAAGCCCTTGCCCGTTTCCCGATTTGCCTCCCGAAGGGTCGGAAACTTGGCAATTACCGAGCTTGGCTCGCCCATAGGGGCATCCCAAGTTAACTCAATCCGGACAATATCACCGAGAAACCCCGCGGCTTCCCCGACCGGTTCAATCCGAAAGTCCGTGATGATCCCATCCCCCGCCACCGTAGACGCTAAAACCTCGTTCAACCAAGCAACGCTTATGTCGTCTGCAGATCGCGGTTGTACTACGTCCATACTCCCTCCGGCACTGCTAGATTCTAGATAAGTCAAACCACTACCTAATACAAACTACAACGAATTCTCAGATTTCGTCAACAGAGCCCAGTGTATTGGCAGCTTATCGCGAGTTAAACGTCATCTAGCCCCCTAATAGGCAAACCAGCAGCGCGATAACAGTTGTCGATGACCGCCATTTGCTTGGCGCCATCATCAGCATCGGTCCAAAGCGGCGCCCCGTCTTGAATCGCCGCCACAAAAGCCTCTAGCTGAAATTGATAGGTTGGCTTGCGAGTAAAAGTCCGACTTTTTGATGTGCCCTCGACATCGATTATGAGCTCGTGACCCAACTGCGGGACCAACGGATTTTTGATTGTCATACGGCCAGCTAGACCCGTGACAACAATTTCTGCCTTAAATTTTTGGTCGGCCTGCATACTCCCGGTGATACCGGCTGTGGGGCCGTTTTTAAAACAAAGCTCCGCGGTCATCTCAACATCGACATTGGCCGGATCTGTGACGGCCGATGCCGTCACAACGTCGGGCTCCGACGCCATTAAGTGACGCACCCAGCTGACAGGGTAACAGCCAATGTCCATCAAGACGCCTCCACCTTGAGCATAAATCCGACGAATATCATCTACTGGCACCGGACCTTGAATCTGAAAGATCGCGTCGATTCTCTGAATTGCCCCCAAACGCCCTCCCCTAACTTCAGCAACTGCGGCTTCGAATAAGGGGTGATAACGGTAGTGAAAGGCATCCATCAAGACCAAGCCCTGATCCAACGAGACATCTCGCATTCGCAATGCCTGAGCGCGATTGGCCGCAAGGGATTTTTCGCACAGCACATGCTTACCGGCCTTAAGGGCTTGAATCGTCCATGTCGCGTGCGCCGAGATTGGCAAAGGAATATACACTGCGTCAATCATGGGATCATCAATGATCGCCTGATAATCCTTCGCAACCTTTGGAATCTTGTGCGCAAAGGCAAATGCTCGAGCGCGCGTCTGATCTCTAGCGGCAATGCTAGAGACTTCTAGCCCTGGTACCGACCGTGCTGGATCGATAAGCGCCATCGGGGCAATTTTGGCCGCTCCCAGAATGCCGACTCGAATCACCCAGCCAAACCCTTCATAAATCTTGCATTCATGTGCAAATAAGCATCAGGGTTTGGGTGCTGAGCCCAAATCGCTTGCCAGCCCTCACTGGTCGTCCATTCTGGCCAACGAGCTTGCCGCTCGGCGTGACTCTGCCAACGAATAATCCAGCAAACATTGGCTTGGCCATGAGACGAGACTTGGGGGTCTGAACCACCAACCTCCGCCTCGACTCCCGCATCCATCCAGAAATCTAAAACGTCTAGATTCGATTTTAACCAAGGGCCGGCTAGGGTTTCTGCCCAAACTTTATATTTTGGAAAGTCCTCACGCGCGATGGTGTAATCTCGAATTTCGTAAATCACATCTGACATATCTCTCTCCTGATTCCATTCATTTCAACCATAACACGTCGAGGCCCCAAGGCGAGATTCCGCCAATACCTTACGGACATCTCCAAACTAGTAGCACATTGCCATTTCCAAGAAGACATGGTGTAGTGCCAAATAAGCGCGATCAGCGCTTTGGGCGGGCTTCCAAAGAACGGCAGACCACACTTCAATTTACATAGGACATCATGTGCAGCTCTTTAAAAGCCTTCAGCACAACGTATTTTTAGATGCTCTGATCCTGACAGGTTGCCTGTGTTTTGCTTGTTTTTTGTTGTGGCACTTCGAATTTTTTCTGCTACTTGTGAGTTCTGACCGGAGCTATTTATCCATTGTCATTCTCATGCTCTATGCGCTGGCCTCGCTCCACTGGTTAAGGCAATGCCATCGGCTAGGCAACTATCAGGCGGCACTCCGTCCTCGCCTGGGGGAGACGACTGCGGGCTCAAACCCTCTAAAAGCGGCGATTTTGAGATCTTTGCCAAACCCAAATGACTCAGCAGAATGGTCTCTACAGCAAATTGCAGAGCATTTAGAGAATCGCCACGCTCTCGGCTATTTTATGAGTGACTTGCTGCTCAAACTCGGTCTTGTTGGCACCGTGATTGGCTTCATTTTAATGCTGTCGCCTATTGCGGAAATGACAACCTTTGAGCCTTCTGCAATCCGACAACTACTCACCACCATGAGTTCTGGCATGGCAGTAGCGCTTTTTACAACACTTGCGGGGTTGATTACCAGCACCCTCATTAAGATCCAATATTACTTAGCAGACACGGCTGTCGTGCACGTTATTGAAGCCTTATCCGCTTGCGAGCGAAGCGAATCGATCGATGCGGCACCCGGCGCTTAAATCCCTACCCCAAACCGATGTTTTCACAGATTTACTGTTTAATGCGCTGCTTGGCTTCGTGTTTATGTTCTTGGTTGCATTTCTAATGATTAGCAATCCAGATAAACAAGGGGATATCGTCTCAAATGCTGAGATGCTGATTACGGTTCGATGGCCTGATAATCATCCCGATGATGTTGACGCCATTATTGAAGACCCCAATGGGGTGCTAATTTGGTATTACAATTCAGATTCAGGACTTATCCACTTAGATCGGGATGATCGCGGTTTGTATGCAGACCAAGTCGAGCAATCAGGCACTCGGTTCGTCAACCCAATCAATCAAGAGACCTTGACTCTGCGAGGCCTGGCTCCGGGCGAGTATGTTGTTAATCTCTTGCACTATAAAGCCCATTATCGCGAAGCGCTGCCTGTCACTGTGAAAGTCGAAAAACTCAATCCGAAAGTCAGCTTAGTCTACTACGGCGAGCACAGCCTTACGGGTACGGGACATGAAGTGACTGCTTTACGATTTACACTTGATGACGAAGGGGTTGTCAATAACGTCAGTCAACTGCAAAAACCTTTGCTTACATCTAACCGAGCGACCGTCAAATGACGCCAGAAATATTGGCAATCAGCTGTTATGTTTTAATCGCTGTCTTGCTTCTGGTTTGCCTAAAAGTCAGCGCCCTGAGACGCATCTATAAAATTACCCTGATTGTTTTAACCAGCGGCTTTTATATTATTTCTTGGTGGGCGATCAGCGACCTGAAAGGTTGGGCAACGCCCGCTAACTTACCTGAGACATTTCGTGTTCACTGGATTCATATCGAAGAGCCGAACAAAACGGCTAGACGAGAAGGCCATATATTCTACTGGGTATCCGCCAAGGATTTAGAAGGTCGCCTTGAAACTGCGCCAAGGGCTCACCGAATGCCTTGGACCCTTGAGGATGCCGAGGCAGCGCAACATGCTAAAGACCGCTTGAATGCCGGAGAACTGCTAGACGGGCGAATCAGCTATAACGTTTTAGGCTCAAAGGCAGAAACCACCGAAGCACGAGTGGGTGATCAAGGCCAAGGCGCCCCAGATAATGAGCTTAACCGGCCATCCTTTGAATTTCTAACCGTGGCACCTCCGTCCTTACCAGACAAAAAGGTGCCTATCCAATAGATTTCGGTTCCCGAAACTAGGCTACTCGCCTGCGCCTGTTAGCCATGTCATTTTTGGTATTTCTTTTTCGCCTCCAGCGACCAGACGGTCTTCCTCGGCTCGAGCTTTGACATAACTTAAGACATCACTCGCCTGCGCCTCGGTAAGCGCGTCAGCGAAACTCGCCATGCCATTCGCCGACCAAAGCCCCTCAAGCACGATGTCGTTCCACAGCGCGATGGTTTCTGGCGTCATGCGTCTTAGATCGGGAATAGAGCCACCCGAGCGAGCCAAAAATCCGTGGCAAACGGCGCAATTTTCATTATAGGCGGCCTCACCGCGTGCGATCGAACCAATGTCAAGCTGAGCAACTTCTCTTGAAGGTATTGATCGGTCTCTAACAGTCGGCACAGGCAGCTCGGCCTCACCACCAACTTTAAACACCAATAAACGACCGTAATTGTTGTACGTTAACGATGCATGCTCGGCCACTGGCGGTAAGGGCTCGCCGCCAAAGAGATCCGCCCCACCGGTACCTGTCAGAATCGACACGTATTGGGTACCGTCTAACTCAAAACTTATCGGGGGCGCCAGCATAGAAGTATAGGTATTGAATTCCCAAAGTTTTTCGCCGGTGGCCTTGTCATAAGCCACAAACATGCCGAGGGCATTGCCCTGGAACACCAGTCCACCTTCGGTGCCAAGTACCCCGCCATTCCAATAATGGGGAATTTCAACCACCCATCGATCCTCTCCAGTTGCGGGATCGAAGGCCTTCAGGTACCCCTTTGGCATGGGTTGGTCCGCAATGTTATCTAGCATTACTTGAGCTAATCGACCAAATTCCAGCCCTGTATTCCAGCCCTTGGGCTTGTACTTGTAGACTCCCGATGCCTTATATTCCGAAGTCATTTCATAAAAGAGAGGATTGTCCTGAGCCGGTATGTAGACAAGCCCAGCGTCAACATCCACGGACATCGCTTGCCAGTTGTGAGCACCCAATGGGCCTGGCATGACCCACTTCCCTTTATCTTGATAATCGAGGTCAGGGTTTTCAACGGGTCTACCGGTTTCTAAATCCACATGGGTTGCCCAAGTTACGGTCGCAAAAGGATTGGCCGCCAAAAGCTTGCCGTCCTTGCGATCGAGCATATAAAAGAAACCGTTTTTAGGGGCTTGCAGAAGTACTTTTCTAGATTCGCCATCGATCTGCCAATCCGCCAGCGCCATATCCTGAACCGCGGTGTAATCCCAATTATCCCCCGGTGTCGTCTGGTAATACCAATTCATCTCGCCAGTATCCGCATCGAGCGCCACGATCGACGAAAGAAACAAGTTGTCGCCACCGCCCGGTGAACGAATTACCCTCGTCCAGGGCGAGCCGTTGCCAACGCCCAAATATAATTGATTAAAATCCGGATCATATACGATGGAATTCCAAACGGTTCCCCCGCCACCGACTTTCCACCACTCACCACCTTTCCAAGTTTTTGCGGCCATTTCCATTTCAGGGCTTTCAAAGGGCAAACTTGGATCCCCGGGTACCGTATAAAAGCGCCAAACTTGATCGCCTGATGCGGCGTCATAAGCGGTCACGTAACCCCGAACGCCATATTCCGCGCCGCCGTTGCCGATAAACACCTTGCCATTTGCGACCCTTGGCGCACCGGTTACCGTGTAGGGTCGTTCCCGATCAATTAACGTATCCACTTGCCAAATTTCAGCACCAGTACCCGCATCGAGCGCAATCAATCGGCCATCAAGACTGCCGACATAGACCCTGCCTTGATAAACCGCAACACCCCGATTAACCACATCGCAGCAAGCATATCGTGCCCATTCTCCGGGTACTTCCGGGTCGTAAGACCATAGCGTGTCGCCTGTCCTTGCATCTACCGCGTAGACTCGGCTCCAAGAAGTAGTAAAAAACATAATGCCATCTACTACGATGGGGGTTGCCTCGAGCGCGCGACTGGTGCCCATGTCTTTATACCAAGCAAGCCCTAAATCTTTCACAGACTCACGGTTTATCTCAGTCAGAGGCGAAAACCGGGTTTCGTCATAAGTTCTGCCATAGGCTAGCCAATTACCCGGTTCATCGTCTGCAGCCTTAATACGAGCATCATCAATCAAACCAATCGTTGGCTCTGGCAATGCAGATTCAGATGATGACGAGGGCGCCTGAACCGGCTCACTGGTATCGGTGCCGACGAACATGACCACGCCGATGATCAACGCAAGAATTAAGACCCAAACCCCTTTATTCATAGCACCTTCCTTAATGAACGTTATCAGAGAATAGCCTCGGTCGAGCGTCAAAACAATCACTCTTATATTCCAAACTTAAATACTTACCGCAGTCTCTTTTCAACACGCTATTTTATTGACCCAACGATTGGCTTCATGTTTGACTCAGAGCACTTAATAACGCGGAACAGTTATGCAATCACTAACGGGTATCACGGTGCTTGATTTTGGCCAGGTCTATAACGGCCCTTACTGCGGGTTTCTCCTAGCCCAAGCCGGTGCAGAGGTTTTTAAGGTCGAATCGACGATCGGAGAAACGCTACGGGGTCGCGGCAGTCATTCTTCGGCAACCTATCCTTTCGCGCTACTCAATAGCAATAAGAAGAGCCTATCCATCAATATTAAAGATCCGGACGGCCAACATCTGATCAAAGAGTTGGCACAAACCGTCGACGTAGTCTCGGAAAACTTTGCACCAGGCACCATGGAAAAATACGGTATCGGCGCGAAGGCTTTAACAGCGCTCAATCCAAAACTGATTTACGCCTCAAGCACAGGATATGGTAATGCCGAGGGTCCGTATCGAGATTTTCTGGGGATGGACATCACACTCCAAGCCATAAGTGGTGTAATGAGTATTACTGGCGAAGCCGACGGTCCTCCCCTTAAGAGTGCTGCGGCGTTTGCAGATTTTATCGCTGGCACACATCTTTATGCCGGTATCCTAACCGCCCTGTACCGTCGCCAACAGCACGGGGTCGGGGGCATTGTTGACATATCCATGCAAGATTGTGTTTTTCCCACTTTGGCGACCGCCATCGGTAGCTATTACGCTGCGGGACATCAAATGCCGAGGGCCGGTAACCGACATCCGGGAAAGACACTTGCCCCTTATAATACCTATGTCGCTCGCGATGGCTTTATTGCTATTATCTGCATCCGAGAGGGTCATTTCCGAAAACTCTGCGAAGCCATGGCGCGACCAGAGTTAGTCGATGATGTTCGGTATCAGGACTTCCCTAGTCGGTGTCAAAATATTGATCAACTGGATGCTGAAATTACTCGGTGGACCGCGACTAAAAGCCGAAAGGAATTACTCGCGATTACTCAGGCTCACGGCGTGATATGCGCGCCTGTTAACAACCTAGACGAGGTGATCGAAGACCCTCATATGATTGCCCGCGGTTCATTGCAACCGATGCAGCACCCAAGCCTTGGTCAAATTGCTCAAATGCAAACGCCGCTTAGACTCTCAGACGATCTGCCGCCAGCACTTACGCCAGCTCCGAGCCTTGGCGCCGATACCGCAACACTTTTGACAGATCGATTAGGCTTATCCCAAGACGCCATTGCAAAGCTCGCAGCGCAAGGCGCCATCAAACTGGCTTCGGCGGAATAGATTACACCACCCCACAGGACAATCGAAGGTGACGGGCCCGTCACACAAACTGCGCAGCATTGCGATCGAGGCGCCCCAGCAAGCCCTGAGTCCTAGATCTGAAGCAAACGGGTCAACTGGCCAGCGTCAGATGTTGCCTAGTTTAGTCCGGTAGACCCAGCACCCGCTTTGCAATGATATTCATCTGGACCTCGTTTGTGCCGCCATAAATTGTGACGGCACGGTCCCGCAACCAGCCTCGGGTGGCATCTAGCTCGTCTTCTGAAAAGGTATCTCCTTCCCAGCCAACCCCTGCAAGACCTCGGAGTTCTGATTTCAACGCAGAGCTCTCTTTGGCAATGGTTGATCCTACCAGCTTAAAAATCGAAGTTGTGGCGCCAGGCGCACGCCCACTTTTTGTTTCTGCCGAAACGCGTTGCACCGTCAGCTGCATCGATTTTTCGAGCATGACCTGCTGGGTGATCTTTTCTCTGGCATCAGCGTCACTCACTTTGCCGCCGGTTTCACCGAGATATTGTTTTGCAATCTGCGCATAAGGGTTTAGCGATTTGACCGCTTTTTTGCGTCTTGGTGCTGGCGATGCCGAGCGCTCGTACTGCAAGAGTCGCTTGCCTACTGTCCAGCCTTTATTCAGCTCACCGACTAAATTGCTGCGCAGTGCAATTGCATTATCGAAAAACGTTTCACAAAACGGCGAAGAGCCGGATATCAGCGGGATCGGTTTTACCGACACCCCCGGTTGATGCATATCAAGCAAGACAAAACTGATCCCATCGTGCTTAGAGGCGTTGGGGTCTGTTCTGACCAAGGCGAACATCCAATCGGCGTTATTGGCACCGGACGTCCAGATTTTCTGGCCATTAATGATGAATTGATCACCTTCGAGGACAGCCTTGGTCTGCAGGCTTGCTAGGTCTGACCCAGAACCAGGCTCACTATAACCCTGGCACCATCGCACTTGCCCGGTTGCGATCTTGGGAAGGTGCTCTTGTTTTTGCGCCTCGGTGCCAAATTCGAGCAGGGTTGGACCAATCATCGCCAATCCCATACCCGTTTCCGGTGGTAAGGCCTTGATTGCAGCCATTTCTTCTTGAAAAACTCGATATTCATCTGCAGACATCTGCGCACCGCCGTACTCCTTTGGCCACAATGGCGCTGTCCAGCCTTTTGCGGCGCAGGCATCACGCCATGCCCGAGCATCGTCAGTATTATAAATATCGAACGCATCCTCAAAATGGACGGGTCGGTCACGCATACTCTCGGGACAATTTTCTGATAACCATGCTCTTGTCTCTGCACGAAAATTTTCGATGCTCATAACTCTATCCTCTTTCAATCATTATTCGTTCGCGGCCTTTGTGACCTTTACCCGTGTCCACTGCACCCTTGGATACTTTTATTACAGCAACGATCTTTCGGGCGACCTTGTTTGAAGCAACAATCTTGCTCTACGCCAATCTTACTGCTCAGCAACAATCCTGCTTTACGGCGACGCTCATTCTCACGTTTTTAGCGCATCCGTTTACGTAACGCTTTTTTGTCTCAACTAATTGCCTCATCTATTAGCCTCAACTATTGGCCTCAACTATTGGCCTCAACTCTTCGCGTCAAATCTTCCCCTCAACGTTTAAGTGACGTCTTCTGAACAGCCACTTTCGCTCGCAGGATACCGCCCCTACCTTCCTGCGCCTCCAATTGACCGACTCCGCCTTGGGTTGTACGCAAACCACCGGCATTTTGATGACCTTAAAATAACGCCATACCTAGGAGACCAGATATATAAACACATTTTGAGCGCCACGTCTCAATCTCGCTGCTCTAGCTTAACGGTTGAATCTCAGTCCAGTAAAAACCCCACCGCCGACTTTTCAGAGTGATGTCTATCGTGACTTAAGCTGCCAGAGCAACGCTATGTGTAGAGGCCAGACCGGCTAACCGTCAACCTTTTTGTTGACGTCGAACCCAGGACTAACATCACGCGCGCAGCGACAAATCAGACATATCATAAGCTCACAGCGCTTGCTATTTGTTTACGGGTACCTGACGACCTAACTTAGGCGCTTGAATGACTTTTTCTTTCATGACAAACGCGACGAGCGTATCCGAAAGTAATGTCTCCGAGTGCACTGCCGGGAGCCCACTAAACTGCGTAAATCCCTCGCCACCACCCGCTGTAAAACTCCCTGTCGCTAAGGTATAAACCCTCGCTAAGTCAACGGGTTCACCCCCAACCTGCAGCGATTGGACGCGCCTGCCCCTCGGCTGTGCCAGATCGTACGTCATGCTTAAGCCAGAATACTGCGGTAGCCCGTAAGCTCGCCAAAGGCCCTGCTCAATCAACGCTAATAACGTCTCTCCCGTCAAAGAAACTGTGGCTACTTTGTCCATAAACGGGAACACGTTTCTGATATTTTCTACTGTGAGCTCACCTTCGGCCAAATCGGCTCGGAGCGCTCCCGGGGTGATCATCCCTACATCGGTCTCAGCCGTCAGTCTCAGCACATCGGCAACCCAATTCCCTAGGACTGACTCACGGTAATACCGACGAAGAGCATGGCCTTCAAGGCGGCCAACGACCTCTGTCAACCTGGGATACGCCAGTCTTGCCTTGGCAATCAACGAATTGACTTCCGCTGCATCAGGCAAAATATCCGCGTTCACCGGAATCAGTTCTGCTGAAATGACCTCCAAAGGACGATTCGGATGCCACCTTAGGTTCAGCGCGCCCAAATGCATGCCCTGACCAAAAGTTTGCACTATTAACGTATTGGTCTTGGCATGCCTGACCGGCGACAACAGGCCATGGTCAGTGTGTCCAGCGACAATAATATCAATGCCTGCTACCGCACCTGCTAGGTCATATTCCTCATCAAAACCTCGCTGAACTTCTGGGTCTGCTGCCTTATCGGTTTGCATCGGTGCGGTAGGGCCCTGATGCGTGAGCAGAACGATCATGTCTGCTTCTTTTCGAAGACGCGGCACCCATCTTGCCGCCGACTCGACAGGATCCTCAATCCTCAGTCCAACTCTATGGTCGGCCATCATCGCGTTTTCAAAAGCGTCAACCCCCATTAGACCCAAAACGGCAATCTTAAAATCTCCCCGACGCAAGATCGTATAAGCCTGTCCAAAGGGTATATCCGTGTCTGCATAAAAAATGTTGGCGTTGAGCAGCGGGAACTGCGCTCGTTGCCGAACATGCCGCAAGGTTTGCCAACCATACTCAAACTCATGATTGCCAAGATTGACCGCGTCATAGCCCATCGCATTATATAAATCGAATGCAAGTCGTCCTTGGGTCGCTTTTGAAAGCGCACCAGTGAACATATCTCCAGCATCCAGCAAAACCGTTGCCGGCTTTTCCCCTCGCTTCTGATGAATCAACGAAGCGAGTTTAGCAAGCCCGCCAATTTGCTTCATATCTGACCGCCAAACAGCCGGCAGAGGTTCGTAGACACTCTCAACATCATTGGTATAGAGCAATTGCAATGTGTGACCTTCTGAGGCTTGCGCCGATTCGGCAGCCACTGGGATGGTCAGAAGCAGAAGCACTATCGCTATGCCGACTGGTCGAAACGCCATAAATTCGAATCGATTATTCAAAGTTAAAGCCACGATAATGGTCGCTAGCAACTGCTTGGCACACCTCTCGATAAGGGCCCACGCCAGCCGCATAAGGCATGAAGATTCGCGGTTTACCCGGCACATTAGCGCCGAGATACCAAGATCCTCCTTTCGGAAAAAGCGTGGCATTTGCCACCGCTTGCACGTGCTCTACCCAGGTTTCTTGTGCTTCTCGGCTTGGCTCAATCTTAGCTTTGCCCTTCGCCGCCATATCCTCCAAGCAATCCAACACCCAGTCGACGTGCTGTTCAATCGATACCAACATATTGGACAGCACAGAGGGACTGCCTGGCCCGGTGATCATGAATAAATTCGGGAAATCAGCGGTCATGAGACCTAGATAAGTCTTTGGTCCACTCATCCAAGCGTTTTGCAAAGTCAACCCGGATTTGCCTGTTACCTGCATTTTGAGCAAAGCACCCGTCATGGCATCGAAACCCGTGGCGATGACTAAGGTATCTAACTCGATGTTCTCGGAATCAAGTTCAACACCCCAAGGCGTTATCCTGACGATCGGGGATTCGCGCAGATTGACCAGCCGAACATGATCAGCGTTATAGGTCTCGTAGTAGTTAATATCGACGCAAATTCGACGAGTACCAATTGGATGCGTCGTTGGGCATAAAGCTTCTGCCGTGATCGGATCCTTAACAATTTCGCGAATTTTCTTATGGACAAACTCCTGTGCAAAGGCATTTGCTTGTTCGTCCATGAGGGTGTCTCCAATCGCTGCCATAAAGCGCGCGCCACCCCGACGCCAGGCTTGCTCTAAAACCGCTGTCGCCTCAGCCTCTGATAAACTGCTAAACAAAATAGGATCAGCTGGGGCCTCACGAGGTTTGATGTCCAGATCGCCAAACCCCGAACCATTACCGACTTTATGATTCTCCCGGTGAGCTCGATAATGGCTCTTGAACGCGGTCACCCAATCAGGGTCTAAAACGCCATTTTGAGCGGGCACACTAAAATTCGGTGTTCGTTGAAATACGGTTAGATGATCGGCCTCGCTGGCGATGACAGGAATAGCTTGGATACCGGATGAACCCGTGCCGATAATGCCAACACGTTGCCCCAGAAAATTTACCGATTCGTGAGGCCACTGACTGGCTTGGTAAAATTTGCCCTGAAAAGTATCGAGTCCTTCAATACTAGGACGTTGCGGGACCGACAAACAACCGGTTGCCATGATGCAAAATGTGGCTCGCAAAGTCTGGCCGGTGTCGGTTCTCACCTCCCAGACTGATAAATCCTCTAACCAGCTGGCCGACTCAACTCGAGTATCGAAATCGATCCAAGGCCTAAGATTAAATCGATCCGCGACATGCTGCGCATAAGCAAGAATTTCAGGCTGCTGAGCATAACGTTCACTCCATTGCCACTCCTGCTCTAAGCTCTCAGAGAATGAAAAAGAATAAGCCAAACTCTCCGCATCACATCGTGCTCCGGGATACCGATTCCAATACCAAGTACCGCCAACATCAGAGCCCTGTTCGAGGACTTTTACAGTCCGACCGGATGCCTTTAACCGATGGCAAAGATAAAGGCCCGCAAAGCCTGCACCGACAACCACAACATCCAACGATTCAGCCATAAGCTTCTCCTACCTTCCTTGCTCGATACATCCACCCATAATTTACCGATTTTTAGCCTGAAGTTGGTTTTTGGCCGCTCATCACTGCGGGTTAGCTACCCAACCTGTCTCTTCAGACACGAATGACAAAAGACTATAAGCTTGAAATGTGACAAGACTCGATTGATCCAAATCGCTCGTTAGCCTTCGGTATACTCGCAAGACTATACCGGTAAAAGACCTCAGACTCGACTGCTAGAACCCAACTAGAAGCCAATCTGAAAATACTGGGCTTTTGTAAAATCGGTCGTGTTAAATCTGTTATTAATGCTCAATAATGTTTAACTCATCAAGCCTAACCAAGATCCAACGGTCTCGATAGCGCACCTCTCACAAAGCGCTTAAAGCCATCAGCGTCCCGTCAATTTTTAAAAATGTCTAAGGTGCAGCCAGCTAATGTCAGGACCGCACTGAACGATCACCGGCGGCTCTTGTTCGCATCAAACCTCAACCGCTGGCGCCTAACGATTAGAGAAAAGCCCCTGATCAGTTGAGGCATATTTCGTCACGTCATGCCCAGCTTTTACTTCGGAATCTGACGGATCATTCTGCATCACCCAAGCGCCCATTGCAGAACACAATGCCAATGTCATTTCATCAGGACGCCTGCACCCATCGAAAACGCCTGAGACTCGAAAGACTTAGCAGGTTTGGGGAGCTGCAGCTCATCGAAGTGCCAAGGCTTACACCCCAAAACTAATCACCCTAAGACCAACCACTCTAAGAACAATCACACTGAGCCCAATCACACTAAAACCAATACGATGCTCAAGTTTTGCCGACAAGGCACTAGATTGGCCAATCAACGGCTCGCTGTTACACCCCCGCCTGGATGTCGATCCTCGGCAATCAGAAAAGCCAATAATCTCTCGTTACGCGGCACATCATAGGCTCTGGAACGCAACTAAATCGCCTTGAATCACACGCTATTTTGGTCTTAACTCCCATCCTAAGCTCAGGAGTCACGCGGATGAATTGGGTTCTTGGCCGATATTCGGCGCTGTTTTATTCACTACTTTGCACTGCCGGTCTTGGCACAGCTAACTTGCTTGGTTTTACTAGCTTATCTCTTACGACAGCCCTGACTACCGCCTCGATACTGTCAGCTCTAGGGCTTTACGATTTGTTCCAAAAACAAAGCTCTGTACGTGCCAATTTTCCAATTATCGGTCGGCTGCGCTATTTTTTTGAAAGTATTCGTCCCGAGCTCAGACAATATTTTTGGGAGGCAGACGATGCGGAACTGCCCTATTCGCGAAATCAGCGCGCAATGGTCTACCAAAGGGCGAAATCGGAGTTCGCCACCAGACCTTTCGGGTCGATCGAATCAATGTATGAAGAGGACTTTTCTTGGCTAAATCACTCCATCGTCCCGATCGAGATCGAGGCGGCTGACTTTCCCACCCGGGTCGGTCTAGGAGATAACGCCTATGATGTGTCACTACTAAACATCTCGGGCACCTCCTTTGGGGCCTTGTCGCCACCTGCGATTGAGGCACTAAACCTTGGCGCAGCGCTCGGCGGATTCGCTCAGAACACCGGGGAGGGATCGGTTTCTCCCTATCATATTCGTGGTAAAGGTGATCTGATTTTACAAGTGTCTACAGGCTATTTTGGTTTCAGGACGCCCGATGGCAAGCTCGATGAAAGCCTTTTCACCCAACAAGCTGCCCGACGCCAAATTAAAATGATTGAGATTAAACTCAGTCAGGGGGCTAAGCCAGGCCATGGTGGTATGCTGCCTGCCGCTAAAGTTAACCGCGAAATCGCCACGACCAGGGGTATACCCGAGGGCCAAGACTGCATATCGCCAGCAAAACATAGCGCATTTGATTCACCGGAAAGCTTACTGATGTTTGCCGACCGATTACGCACCTTGTCCGAAGGCAAGCCTGTCGGCATTAAGCTATGTATTGGACACCCATGGGAGCTTATCGCAATCGTTAAAGCGATGGTGACAACCGGTATCGCCTTGGATTTCATCACGGTAGATGGCGCCGAAGGCGGCACAGGCGCTGCACCTGCTGAGTTTTCCGACCATCTGGGTTGCCCTCTAACCGATGCGCTCGTGTTTGTGGATAATGCGCTCCGTGGTGCTGGCCTCAGAGACCGGGTTAAGATTGCCGCCTCCGGGAAGCTGGTGAGCGCCTTTGATATTGTCAAACATTGCGCGCTTGGGGCCGATTGGATCAATATGGCCCGACCTTTTATGTTTGCGCTCGGTTGCATACAGGCAAGAAACTGCGCTTCTGGACTGTGCCCAACCGGAATCGCCACCATGGACCCAAGCCGATACAGGGTGCTTGATGTCGAACTCAAAGCCCAGCGGGTGGCCAATTTTCATCGAAACACGTTAGCAGCAGTGGGTGAGATGATCGGCGCGGCCGGCATTAAGCACCCAGTTGATCTCAACCGACGACACATTGTCCGACGACTGTCCGGCAGCGAGATTCTTCTCGCTGATCAAATTTATCCGAACGTTTCCTACAATCAGCTGTTCACCGATGAGCCCATCGCTGACCCTCGCTTGGCCGAGTACTGGTCCCGAGTGAATATCCAACAATTTAGCCCAATAACACCAAGCTAAATTCGGATCAGCGTTCTACCTAACCGGCAGTGGGCGCTAGAGCCTCCAAGACCGACCAATCAAGCTGACCAAGGACACCACTAGGATCTACCGGTTGAACGCAAACATGATCGGCACCAGCATCAAAATGCGCTTGCAACCGTTCCTGAATGGCATCAGCTGTCCCCCAGGCAAATGTCGTATCGATAAATCGATCCGAGAGATTGTTGATATCGTCTTCGGTCAGTCCCATACGCAGCCAATTATTGCGATAGTTTGGAAGACCTTGGTAGATCTGAGCGACTGGCCGGGCTGCCGCTCGGGCCTTGTCCGGATCCGGCTCTAAGATCACTTTTTGCTCGACACAAAGGAGCGGACCAGGCCCCATAATATCTCTCGCCATCCGGGTATGTTCTGGCGACGAAAAATAGGGGTGAGCCCCCGCCGCGTGACTGGCAGCTAACGCCAACATCTTTGGCCCGAGCGCTGCAATCACAGTTTTGGTGGTTTCTGCAGGCGCCCTACCGGTATACGGTGATGCTTGCATTTTAGTTAGGTAATCTTTCATCGTCGCGACAGGCGGACGATATTCAAGCCCTCTGACACCCTCTACGAGCGGCTTGTGAGATACACCAATACCGAGCAAGAATCGGTCTGAGGACTGTTCTGCCAGTGTTTGCTGGGCTGCCATCGTTACCCCAGGCTCACGATGGTAAATATTCATAATGCCCGTAGCCACTGTCAGGTTCGTGGTTTGAGACAGTAGCCAAGCTGCGGTGGCGACAGGACTCCTACCGACCGTTTCTGGAATCCATAACGCGCTATAACCAAGCGCTTCAATACGCTTTGCAGCATCGGCAGCTTCGATGGAGGTAAAACCATCTTGAAAAAACCAAACGCCTAATCGAGTTAAATCCATTATATTCTCCTTGTTCCGCGTATTGACTAACGTGAGTTTGGACGCTACCACGAGCGCTCTGTTATGTGTAGCGTCGCGCTCCTGCGCTATAACGGCACTTGCGCTGTCAGGTGCTTAAAAGAGCTTCAATCCAAGCGCTTTAAACTGCGAGATATCCCTGCTGGTTGGCAAGCCAAAATATCGGCCGGGCGCAACTTGGGGCGTTTGGGGTAGTACCCCGCGCTGCTCCAGCGTGGCGATTTGCTCGGCCAATACGGGAATCGCCACCTCGTAAAGCGCAAGCAATTGAGTTAAGTAATCCGTAGCGGGATCCAAAGCCATCGATTGCCGGTGAATAATGGGTCCACGGTCGATCTTGGCATCAACAATCGAATGAATCGTAAAGCCGTAATCAAGGCTTTGGAACAACATTGCCCAAAAAGTAGCCATGATGCCCTGGAACTCTGGGAGCAGCCCAGAATGCAAATTTAACACTCCAAGCTTTGGCAAACTGATGACCTCGCGATTTAATATAGCACCGAACCGAATCGACAAGATAAGATCTGGCTCGAAGCTGCGTAAGCGACCTAAGGATTCACCCTGGTTAATCGCAACAGCACCATAGATGGGTATTCCGAGGGCATCTGCCATCGCTTGTTGCAGGCCTTGCCCATCGGTCGTCACTCCTAACAACCCCTCTAAACACAGATGCTCATAGTTTTTGAGTCCAAGCAGACCTTCATCGATCAATTGACCAGGTTTGCCAACGGTTTCCGTCATCAAGCAGAGCCAATCCTCATTCGGCAACATACTCAGCAACTGCCTGGCTGCCTTAAAGCTCGCGAGATCTCTATTGGTGAGTAAAACGATTTTCACTTGCCTTCATCCGGTAGCGCCCAAGCCAAAAGACTCGCATTTACTTTCGATTCGTCCACGTGGGAGAATCGAGAAAAAATCGGCTCCGTCACTATGCTCCGCTCTCTTGTCGCATTTGCTTTGTTTTTAAACTTCTGCTTGGCCGCCATCGCGAAGCCTTTGTCCTCCACCCTGAACTACCAGGAAATCAATCCAAACCTGCTATCAATGGGACAAATCGATTTTGATCAAATTGCAACGCTGCCCGAAGCGCAGGTCGACCTGGTCATTAATCTCACACAAAACCCCTCTGACCGAATGGCTCGCGAGGGCTATGACATCTCTCAATTAGGCATTAATTACGTTCACATACCCGTTGATTGGTCCTCCCCCGCTGACTCAGATTATAAGCTATTTGCTCAAGTGCTTCAGGCAGCAGGCCCGCAAAAAGTTCTCGTCCATTGCGATGCCAATTATCGCGCATCAGCTTTTATCTATTTGTATCGGAGACTTGTCCTCAATACCGATGAGGCGCAGGCTCGCGCCGATCTTGACGCCATTTGGGAGAAAGAGGCCTGGAAAGCTTATCCCCAGTGGTTAGATTTCATCGATCAAACACTGTCCCAGACTGACTCGCCAGAAGGCTCAAACCCTGGTAACTAACTAAAAAGGAACACGCATGTTTAAAAGTGCTCAGGTTTATCATCTTGCCCGTACCCCCCAAGGACTGCCCAAGACCGAAGATTTTGAATTGCGCGAAGTGGCCCTTAACCCGCTGCAGACTGACGAGGTCCTAGTTCAAAATTTGTACTTGTCGGTAGACCCCTATATGCGCGGGCGGATGCGCTTCATGGCGCCTGGATCACCGCTATTCGGCGCTGCAGTTGGCCAGGTCCTTGACTCAAAATCTGCTGCCTTACCCGAGGGCACCTTTGTACTGAGCGGTCGGAGCTGGCACAGCCACTTTGTTGACAATGCAGAGGCGTTGACGCCGCTAGATCCAAACCTTGCGCCCTTACCCAGCTATTTAGGCGTGATGGGCATGCCGGGGCTCACAGCTTGGGGCGGACTTCTAATTACCGGCGAATACCAATCCGGTGAATCACTTTTTGTGTCAGCCGCCTCAGGTGCTGTGGGCAACTTGGTCGGTCAGATCGCAAAGCTCCAGGGTGGGCACGTCATCGGCAGCGCAGGCAGTGACGACAAAGTTGAAAGTTTGATCAAAGACTATGGCTTTGATCACGCATTTAATTATAAAACTGCCAACGCCTTGGCAGAATTACGGAGCAGCGCCCCAGAAGGCATCGATGTGTATTTTGAAAATGTCGGCGGCGCACAATTGGAAGCAGCGCTCACGCATATGCGCCCCTATGGACGCATTCCAATCTGCGGCATGATCGCTCACTACAATGATGACGGCGAGCCCACTCCTGGACCTCGGAATCTGACAGAAACGATCTATAAATTTATTACACTAAAAGGCTTCGTCGTCTCGGCTTTTGAATCAGAGCGGAAAAAATTTCAGACTCAGATGGCAGCTTGGATCCAGTCAGGTGACATACGCTACGAGGAAACTGTCTACGAAGGCCTTGAAAGTACCCCAGATGCCTTCATTGCGTTATTCAATGGCGGGAACAAAGGCAAGATGTTAGTGAAACTCGAGCCATAAGCAGCGACTTGATTCGCCCTTAAGTCCATATTGGGAGCAAAAAATCATGCGACAGACAAGGATCGCCCAAGCCGCCCAGCGCTATGTTGACCGCCAAGCCTTTGCGGGCATCGAATGGCGGATAGATCATCGAGGCGAACGCTTCGATGCTGGAAGTGTCGGTTTTGCGACAGCGGACGGGCAACAGGCGATACCAGAACACGCTATTTATCGAATTTACTCGATGACCAAACCCGTGGTTTCTGTGATGGCCTTGATGATGATCGAGGCAGGAAAATTGAACTTGTTTGACTTCATTGCCCAATACAACCCAGCTTTTGCTTCAATGCGAGTGCTGTTGCCAGATGGAAGCCTTGCCCCAGCAAACCGACTAATCACTGTTGAGGACCTGCTGACCCATCGCGCAGGGTTTACCTATGAATTTATTACGGGTTGTCATATCGCACCGGGCTATGATGCGATCAACTTATCAGAGGATGGTACGGTTTCTCTCGACGACATGATGGCAAGGCTTGCGTCGCAGCCGCTTGCCTTTCATCCGGGTAGTCAGTTTCGCTACAGCGTCGCCACTGACGTATTGGCGCACATTATCGAGAAAGCAACCGGTGAATCTTTACCTGCCTTACTTAAGACCCACATATTTGAGCCCTTAGGCATGGTTGACACCGGCTATCAAGTACCCGCAGAGGACCGCAGCCGCCTAATGCCAATGTATGGCATCAGTCATATTAAGGATTTATCGCCTATTAATCCCCCGAAGAACCAAGCGTTGACCGCGATAGACGTCAGCGATATGTATCCAGATGATGACCCTAATTTTGTCCGCGGTGGTCACGGATTATTCTCAACAACTGCAGATTATTTAAAATTTGCCAACATGTTGCTGACCGGCCAAAGTGCTCAGGGCGAAATTCTGCTGTCTAGAGCCATGCTGAAGATGATGACCGCCAATCGCATCCCGCTAGAACAGCTACCGCTCAAAATTGGTATTGGTGCATTACCAGGCTATGGTTGGGGGCTTGGGGTTCGCGTTATGATGGATGTCGGCAAAGCGATGAGTCTGACCAGTGAGGGCGAGTTTGGTTGGTCAGGTGCAGCGTCGACTTTCTTTTGGGTTGACCCTCAAGAGCAGTTAGTCGGCGTTATTATGACGCAATACTTAGGCTCTATTCTGCCCATGGCCGCAAATATTCGTACGGCTGCGTATCAGGCAATGGGCTGATACGCTAGGCTAATCGGCCATAATGAAAGACAGCCGAGTGCCATAGGCAGCAGGTACGAACAAGGAGAACTAGATGGAGTCCCAACCAGAAGGCTATGATGTTGGCGCCGTGGAAGCTTGGGTGCGTGATGTGGTACCAGAGCTCAGTCCACCCTTTCGCTGGCTTCGACTTGAGGGCGGCCACTCCAATCTGACTTATCAAATCGAAGATAGCCAAGGGCAACTCGCAGTTATCCGTCGACCACCACAAGGGGATTTACTACCTAAAGCGCACGATATGAGCCGAGAATGGGCTTTAATCAAAGCCCTTTCTACAACCTCGGTCCCCGTGCCGAGACCGTTTGGTTTCTGTGAAGATCCGAGTGTCACCGGTGCTTGGTTTTATATTATGGGCCGAATAGACGGCAAACCGCTTTACAACAGTGATGACACAAAAGCGCTTATCCCTCAGGATCGCCGTGAAGCTATGGCTCACTCTTTTTTTGACGCCCTAGCCAATCTGCATCAGGTAGATCCTGACACAGTGGGCCTGGGAGAACTCGGTAAACGCGACTCGTACATTGGGCGCCAGGTCAAAACTTGGTACCGATCTTGGACATCTTCTGTTGAGGGCGCGAGCTACGATGATGATCGCGCCCATCAACTACAGGCACATTTTTTGGCAAACTTGCCAGACCAGGGGCCTATTCGCGTCGTTCACGGAGATTACGGCCTGCACAATTGTTTGTTTGGCGCTGACAGTAAGGTTGCTGCCATCGTAGATTGGGAGATCTCAACCCTCGGTGACCCATTGGCTGATCTAGCCTATGCTTTAAATGCATGGCCCGACCCGACCGATACGCGGCCTATCACACCAGAGGCAGCAACCAGTCCGCCAGGTTTTCCCTCGAGATCAGCGCTGGCTGCCCGCTATGCTCAGAAAACGGGACGAGACTTATCTAATCTGCCCTACTACATAGCGTTTAATCGCTGGAAGTCGGCCTGTATTGTTCACGGCGTTTATGCCCGGTATATGGAGGGCAAAAAAAGCACCGAAGGAGTTGATTTGCCAACGCTAAAATCTCGCATTGACTTGTCACTCACCCTTGCCGAAGAGGCAATTGCGGAGGCTTAGGGTTTAGGCAAGGGTTTTGGGCCCCTTCTACTTGGTTGTCTATCATTTTGGTGTAGGCCAGAACCAGCGTAAATTCTCCGCAAACATACTACCGCCATGTCGCAACGTGTGCCCGCCTTCACCGAATACAAACTCGTAGTCATAGCCGGCATAACCTAAAGCTTTGGCCATCGCGTGGTTGGCTGTTGCCCAATCGCCGAAAAGGGTCGCGGCATCTCGCCGGCCACTTTGTAAAATCACTCGTAAGGCCTTACGAGGCGTCGTTCTGATCAGGTATGGATAATTATGTCCTCCCCAAATATTTGTAAACGAGCCGCAATGGCTGAGTACATTGCCGAATTGTTCTGGGTAGTGCCAAGCTGCTGTAAAGGCTGCGATCCCACCACTACTGATGCCACACAGTAGTCGGTCCCGCGCTTGATCTGAGAACTCAACCTGCAAATGTTCAGCAGCTACAGGTAAGATTTCGTCGAGAAGAAATCGCCCATAATCTGGACTGAGTCGATCGTACTCCCAACTGCGCTGAGCCTCGAGCACAGAATAAGAGGCCAGTGGCGTTGCCGGTGGCATTACCGAAGTCTGTCCTGGTTGCACAAAAATACCAAAGGTGTTGATCAATTCACCCATTTCGTGAAGTGCATCAAAGACTCCCGCAGCCGCCACACTGCCGCTAGCATCGAGATAGGCGCCACCATCATTAAATAGGACTAGCCGATTAGGCGCATTGGGTGATCTCATGGGAGGCGAATACAACCATAGCTTACGAGTAGTTCCTGGAAAGGTTAGTGACTCAAAATGCTTTATCGATGTAACAGCGCCAACTCGCACTGGGCGAGAAGCTTCCGGGCATGGGCGGTACTGAGTATCCTCAGGACAGCCGAGGGAGGAAGCAACGTCTTGATTACTCCGACCGTTGCAAGTGGCGGGTCCCGTTTGGTCTAACCCAAGTTGCAGATAGTCCTCAATGAGCATCGGCATCAGACTCGCTCCCTATACAAACTCATCAAGCGTTTGATCATTCTGAATTTGCTGTGCTCAGCCAAGTCATCGCGAGCCCAGCCAATGCTTTCACACCAACCGGTAATGCTTGATCATTGACATAAAAATAGGGTGAGTGATTGACCCCCACAACGCGGTCATCTAGCGGATCCGGGGCAACGCCGAGGGCGAAAAACAGTCCAGGAACGGCAGTTGCGAGATAGGAGAAATCCTCTGCTCCCATAATTGGCGGCACAACTTCAGCCCTGTTCTCTGAGGCCCAATCCAAGACTCCCGCCATGGCACGGGTCAATTCCGGATCGTTAACGGTCACTGGATAACCAAGATCAATAATCACCTCAGCTTGCGCCCCCATGGTCGCCGCTGCTGCTTCTGCGGTACGTCGAACGCGGTCATGGATAATTGAACGCATCTCAGGATCCAGCGTTCGAATGGTTCCGGTCATTCGTACCTGCTCGGGGATTATGTTTCCTCGATTGCCACCTTCAATCGTACCTAACGTGACGACAGCTGGTGCGCGACTGATATCCATTTGACGACTGACAACGGTCTGCAAACTGGTCACAACCTGCGCTGCGGCAGTCACTGGGTCTACCCCGGACCAGGGCATCGATCCATGGGTCTGTACGCCTTTGACAATGATTTCTAGGTAGTCTGCGGCGGCCATAAAGCCATTTGGTCGATACATAATTGACCCAGTCGGCCCAGGAAAAACGTGCAATCCGAACACAGCCCCAGGCTGGCGATCACCCTCAAAAATGCCTTCCGCCAACATCAGTTCCGCACCGCCTTGTTCATCTCCTGGGGGTCCCTCTTCGGCAGGCTGGAAGATAAACATGACAGTCCCTGGAATATCAGCCCGAATTCCAGCGAGCACCCGAGCAACACCCAGCAAAATGGCCATATGGGCATCATGACCGCAGGCATGCATGACCCCAGTCTCTCGGCCCTCCCACAGGGTTGTTACTTTTGATGCAAAGGGTAACCCGGTTTTCTCAAGTACAGGAAGCGCATCCATATCAGCCCGTAGCGCAACCACCGGTCCTGGCTTTCCACCGCGCAAGATACCCACAACACCCGTGTGCGCAATGCCCTCTCTCACTTCGTCAAAGGCAAGGGCTCGCAGCTCACCTGCTATTTTTTTGGCGGTATTGAACTCGCGATTACTAAGCTCTGGATTGGCGTGAAACCAATGTCGCAACGCAACAACCTCACTATTGTGGGTCGCCGCTCCGCGCTCAACCTGGGATTGCCAAGTCTCTGCAACTACAACGCTGCTAACAGCCATCAGCAACAACATTATCATCCACTGTCTCATGTTCGTTCCTTTTATCAATAACTTGAATAAGCTATCCCGCACAAAATGGGTCAGCCCTAGGTTAACCAGGCGTCATATTTCTGCGGCCCTGTTTGGTCGATTGCCTTACCTCGTCAACTTGCTTCTATTCGGCGGTCCTTAATTCGCCCAGAACGCATCAGGTCCATGAAGCTCTATCGGCCAGGCCAGCGCCAAACCGGCGCTTCTGACATGGCGAGCCCCCTGCACTGAGTTTCCCCTAGCTCCTTAGTTAAATGAATATGATTGCACATGGACTCCTGGCTTAGTAGATCAATCAGGACTTCTGAATGACTGGTCACCCATAGCTGGGAGTGCTTCGCCGAGCGCAACATTAACCTCGCAAGCGCTGGTAAAAGATCCGGGTGTAAACTCATCTCTGGTTCATTCAGGACCATCAGAGCAGGCGGCCTAGGCGTTAACAAGGCGGCAACCAAACAAAGATACCGAAGCGTTCCATCCGAAAGCTCCCATTGGTTCAGAGGCCGCAGTAAACCAGGCTGGAAAAACTGGAGAGAAAAGCGTCCTGCATCTCGAAGGATGGCAACCTCAGCCCCGGGAAAAGCATCACAGAGGACGCTGGTAAGCCCCTGTTGGTCACCGATCTCTTCAATGGTTCGCCACGCTGCTGGCAAATCGCGACCATCATGATGGAGCACCACCGTGCGCGTACCAATTTGGCTCTGCCGACTGGGCGCATCTCGATCCGTTCGAAAGTGATCATAAAATCGCCAGGCACGCACCTGCTCTCTTAAATTATAGGCTTCAGGTGCAAGGGTAGGATCTGCTGAATGCGCTAACATGCTATCAAAGGGTGCGAGATGGCGATTTAAGATCTGCCAGTCGCCGTTGTCATCTCGACTTTTTACCAAAGGCCCAGATCGGTCTACCATCAGCCGACTGGGATGATAGGTATCGCCTATCCAAATCGCTTCCCGCTTTACCTCTGGGTCGCCGTCGAAAAGCGTTCTGGCAATCGGACTCGGCAGCCCAAAGTCGATAGCATAGTTGAAGTCCTCACCGGCGAGCCCAAGCTTTAAGTTGACCGGCTTTTTACGCGGCCCGCCTTGGATAGCCTCGGTGCCTTTGCGCATACCCCGGCTAAATTGTTCTGGCCCTGCCCATAAAACCGATGCCAGACTTCCTTCTCCAGCAATACTCCCGGTTGCCGTTCCCTGAGCGGTTTCTGACAGTAGTCTGAGCGCCCGGTACAAGTTTGATTTGCCCGCTCCATTGGGTCCCGTTACAAGGTTTAACTCGCCAAGGGGAAGGACCAACTCTCGAATGGATCGATAGTTTGCAATGGCAAGCGCTTTTAACATGCTGCACGCCCCCTTCTAAGCTCGCTGAATCTGCAATCGGATTCTGAGCAACCATCGATAAGTCGTAGTTTTTAAATCATCCAGCAAAACATAGATTATGGGTAACAGCACAAGAGTAATCAGCGTCGAGAAAACAAGCCCTCCGATAATAGTGCGCGCCATCGGAAAATAACTGGGCCCAAGCCCTCCAACTCTGACATCACCTAGGGCAAGGGGTAATAGCCCCGCAACCGTTGTGCAAACGGTCATCAAAATTGGTCGTAATCGATGTCGCCCGCTTTGCAAAATCGCATCGAAGCGGGACAGCCCTTGGTTGCGCAATTGAATGATACGACTCAGCAGGACAATACCATTATTCACCACGATTCCAGTCAACAACAGCATCCCCGTGCTCGCCATCGCTGTAAAGGTCGTATCGGTCAAAAACAAAAACCAGAACACTCCCACCACGCTAAACACAATCGAGACCAAAACTGCCAGCGGGAACAAAACAGATTCGAACAGCGCGGCGATCAACATGTAGATCAATAAAATTGCAAACAATATGTTTATCAACATCTCTTGTGCCATGTCGATGTCCACCGAGAATCCTGGTCCCCTTTCACTGCGGTAACCATCTGGTAGTTTGTAATCCTCCATTAACACATCAAGGAACGCGCTGGCTTCATCGGGGGTTGTACCTTCGTCCAGATCAAATTGAATTTGCACTTCGGTTTCTCGGTTTTCTCTCCGAATAGAACGAATGGCTGCCCGGGTATCCAATTCGGCAATGGTCTTCAACGTGACGACCTCCCCTTGCCTACTCACCAAAGGCAGGTTGTTGAGATCCTCGAGCGTCGCCTCTTTACCATCTTTTAGCCCCATCCAGATCTCGTATTCCCTAGTGGGTTTCTGCAGCCCCCTTGACAGCTGCACTCCAAACGCCGTTGAAACCGTCTGAGCAACCTGGGCAGCGGTAATACCATAGAGACCGGCAACTTCCGGCTTAACTCGAATCACGACTTCTTGGCGCCGCGACTCTGCATTACTGCGCACATTGGTTAAGCCATCGACGCCTTCCATCACCTCAATGAGTTTTTCACTCTCATCGATGAGCACATCCGTGGATGGACCAATAATGCGAAGTGACAATTCGTTGCTGCCGCCGCCAAATCCTCGATGCCGCCCACCGAAACGTACCCGCATATCGGGCACCTGGGGCAAGTCAGCTTCGATCATTCGTTCAATAACTTTCGGGGCAACAGGCGCAGATTCATCTAAAACCAAGCTAATATTGCCTCTATCCACGTTATAACGACTGAACATATCCTCGATATAAAACCGTTCCTTATTTTCAATAAGATACTGCTCTAAAACGTCAACAAAACCTTCTATCGTGGCCAGGTCCATCGAACCTCGCATATAAAAACGCAGATCAAGCTGCTGCCTTTCTTCATCTGGATTCATGTTGACGTCCAACTGTTGGTAGGCCCAGAAGCTGCTCGCCAAAAGCGACAGACTCACCAACAAGGTTGTCCATTTGAAGCGTAATGCTCGCTCAATCAGCCCAGCATAGGCGTTTGCAATCAAGTCGATCACCGGCGTTTTGGGTTCACTGGATTGCGTCGAACGAGCCAACGCGGCAGGCACCAATGTCTGTGCAATCAGGAGGCTGGCGATTAGGGAAACGCAGAGAGGAATTGCGATATTTTGCTGAATTATCGCCACTTGCTGAATGTCAGTCATAAAACTGGGAACAAACACAATTACCGTTGTCAAAGTCCCTGCGGTGATCGCCATAGCGATATCTTTAACACCAGCGGCTGATGCGTCCTTGGGAGCAGCGCCTAACTTTCGTCGATAAGCAACTGCCTCGCTAGCCACGACGCCATTGTCGACTAACAAACCGATCGCCAGCATCAAGCCAACTAAAGACAAAATGTTTAGCGTCATACCCATGAAGTACATCACCCCAAGGGTCGCGCATAGCGATAAGGGTACTGTTGCGGCGATAAGGAAACTGCTCCGCCATTGTTTAAGAAATAACACCAGCGTCAAAAAAGACAAAAAAGCACCGAGTAGACCGCTGTCGCGCAAATCCGATAAAGCTTCGATGACGCCTTTGGCGGCACTGTCAACAGGCGTCGATTTGACATTCGCCAGACTTGGCGTAGCAAACGCTGCCTCAAGTTCGGCTTCGACTGCTGCCGCCACCTCCACTAGATTGGCTTCCGGCTTTTTAAAGATACTAAGGCCGAGGGATGATTCGCCGTTAACTCGTCGACGCTCGGACCACTCCTGGGGTGCATATTCAACGTCTGCAAATTCAGACAACTTAATCCCTAAGGGGGTAAATGGCAGCGCTTCAATATCCGCGAGTGACGTAAACTGCCCTAATGGACGTAAGCGAAGCTCACTTTCTCGGCCCTCGATCACCCCGGCCGATGCAAAAAAATTCTCCGCCTGCAGGCGCCTGCGAACATCGGCCATATCAAGACCAAAGTTCTCGAGCTTGTAACGATCAAGAGAGATTAGGACATAACGTTCTTCCGCTCCAAATAGCTCTACGGAATTAACTCCGGGAATACGCTCAAGCCTTTGTCGGACTTCCTGATCCAGCAATTCAAATGCGGAAACATTATCAAGTTCGGTCGCCGTCAACATAATATTAATGATCGGCTCTGCATTCGGGTCGGCCTGACGCAGTTCGATATATCGGACTGCCTCAGGTAAGCGGCCCCGGGTGTTTTCTATTAAGTCTTTTGCCTCAATACCTTTCCCATCGACATCTTTGGTGAAGTCGAGCAGGATACTCACCCACAAATATCCTTGATAACTGCTGGTATTGATTTGCTTTACACCGCTCATCAACGATAGCGCTTCTTCAACAGGCCTTGCCAAGTTCTCTTCGACTTCCTCAGGTGTCGCATTCGGATAGGGAATCCCAAGACCGACAAACGGGATTTCCATTTCTGGAAATTCTTCAAGCGGCAAGCGAGAGCCAGAAAACAACCCCATCAACGCCAACCCAATGAAAAACATGGTAATGGTCACCGGTCGTGCGACTGCAAATTGAACTAGGCTCATTGACTTGTATCCAAGGTTTGATACATCACAGGAATTACCACCAGCGTCAGCAATGTCGAGACCAGTAAGCCGCCAATCACGGTGACGGCCATCGGAGTTCTAAGCTCAGCAGCATCACCTAAGCCGATCGCCATAGGTAAAAGGCCCAACACGGTTGTTAGCGTCGTCATCATAATCGGCCGTAACCGCTGCTTGGCAGCCGTTTTGAGTGCTTCAGTTTTTGCGTAATTCAACTGCCGGCGCAACTGGTTGACACGATCTACGAGCACAATGGCGTTGTTCACCACGATACCCACAAGCAAAATAACCCCGATAAATACCACCACGGAAACCGGCGTTACCGTCAGCAAAAGTGCCCAAACCGCGCCAATCCCCGCTAACGGAATGGTAAACATAATCACAAAGGGATGCAGCAGCGACTCAAACAGCGATGCCATGACCAGATAAACCATCACTAGGGCCAATAACAAGGCAAAAGTGAGTGAATTGAAGGATGCTTCCATTTCTTCGCTTTGACCACCCACATGGCTGGTCACCCCAGCGGGATGGGGAATCTCAGCGAGCAACTCGCTGGCGATGACGGCGGCTTCAGCAAGATCGTTAACCAGTGGGTTCGCTTTTACCAACGCCACTCGTTGCTGACTGAGACGTTGAATATCTGCCGGGCCAACAGCCTCATACACGCGCGCGACTGTGGTTAATCGAACCTGCTCAGTAGATTCTGGGTTAACGATTAAATTCTCGATGTCAGCACGAGAGTTGCGATCTGCCTCGTCCAAACGCAGCCGTATATCAACTTTTCTATCCTGAAAGGTAAATTCGGTTGGCACGTTACCTTTAACCTTGTCGACAACGCGGCTAGCGACTTGTGGCACCGTCAAACCCAGCGCAGCGATTCGTTCATGATCGAACTCAACTTGAAGCTCCGGATACCCTGGCTGCATGCTGGACTCGACATCCAAAAACGCCCCTGACACAACCAACCGTTCGACTAGCGCATCGGCTACCTGCTGGATACTTGACAAATCAGTGCCACTTATCTCGATCTCTAGCGGCGTCGCGAAGGTGAAGAACTGAGGTCGATCTAAGCTGTATTTCACCGCCGGCTCAGCATCGAGCACCTGCCTGACCTGGGTCATAGCGAGTCCCTCGGCTTCGGGCGACGCGTTCTCGGTTAACACGACTACGAGATCACCGAGATTCTCACCACCGCTCACGGCAGAGGCATCTAGTCGCCCGCCGGTGCCGGACACTGAATAGGTTCTTTCAACCTCTTGGTTGGCATCTAGCGCTTTTTGTACTTTAGCGATCAAGGCATCGGTGGTTTCAATTCGCGTCCCCGGCGGCAGTTCAATGGCAACCTGAAATTCGCCCTGAGTGATATTCGGTACGAGCTCAACAGTAAGCCGACTAGCCATCAGACCGGTTGTCATGAGTACGGATAGACTAATTAACACCACAGCCAAAGGGTTTTTCAGTGCCTTCGCCAATAATCGATCATAGCCCCGTGCCAGGGCTTCGTAGCAGAGATCGAAGCCTAAAAATGCCGGTTGAATGAGTCGCCTAAGTCCCCAAATGACCCATTTAGATAATCGAGCGACGACGCTCACTAGTGAAAATGCAAGGCGCTTGTGCAACTTCGTCGCCACGGCAACTTCATCCTCAACCCCCTCCGCGATTTGCTGTCCCCGCCGCTCGGCTCCAAGGGCTGACAACATGGGGATCAAGGTCATCGCCAATATCAATGAAGCGATTAATGCGAAAGTTACCGTAAGCGCCTGATCCTTAAAGAGTTGACCGGCAATGCCCTCAACAAACGCTAGAGGCAAAAATACGGCAATGGTCGTGATTGTCGATGCCAGCACTGCACTCGATACATCCGCTGTACCCTCAGCTGCGGCGGTGATAACCGACTCACCGCTCTCACGTCGTCTTGCGATGTTTTCTAAGACAACAATGGCGTTGTCCATCAACATGCCAATGGCAAGTGCGATACCACCAAGACTCATCACATTCAGGCTGATCTCAAAAAAGTTCATCATGGCAAACGTAATGAGCACAGATGCCGGAACTGTCACAGCAACAATCAAGGTAATCCGCAGTTGTTTCAGAAAAAGTAACAGCACGAAAATTGCGAGGATCGCGCCTTGAAATGCCGCTAACTGAACCTCAGAGATCGCTGCCTCGATAAATTCTGATTGGTCATACAAAGGGGTAACCTTCATGTCTGCCCCTAAATTTTCGCTCAAACTATCTAAAGCGGCTCGAATATTGGCGGCAACCTCTACGGTATTACTATCTCCTTCTTTGTAAAGCGACACTTCAATCGCTTGCTGGCCATTGACCCGCATCAAAGCGTCACGATCTTTTTGACCATCAACAATTTGTGCAACATCCTTAAGGCGTATTAATTCCATACCTTTTTGAAAGACAATGGTGTTGCCGATGTCCTCTAGGGTGACAAATTGATTTAAGGTCCTCACCAAGTATTCCTGGCTACCATCCTCTAACGTGCCACCGGACAGATTGACATTAACGGCTTGCAACAATTGACCAAGGCCTGCAACCGTCAGGTTCAATTGCGCGAGCTTGAACTGATCCACAAATATTGAAACTTCATCCTCATAACCACCGGCCACAACCGTTGCCGCAACCCCCGGGACGGCCTCTAGCTTGCGCTTCAAAAACTCATCGGCATAGCGACGTAAAGACTGGAGATCGGCCACCGTGGTAGTGGTGTCCTCTAGCGTGAGGGAGAACCGAAAGATGGGATCCAAATTAGGATTCAATCGCAACAAAGACGGCTTATCGAGTTCCAGAGGCAGGCGGACTAAATCCAATTTTTCGCGCACCTCTATGGACGCCATGTCCATATCAGCGCCCCACTTGAACTCTAAAATGACATCGCTTCGACCTGCTGCGGAGATCGAATGCATTTTACGCAAACCACTAACTACGCCGACACGCTGCTCAATACGCCTAGTGACCTGTTCCTCAACCTCTGCAGGCGCGGCGCCTTCGAATTCGGTTCGAACAGTCAGGGTTGGATAAGTGAGTTCAGGCAAAAGCGTCAAATTTAGACGATCTAACGAAATACTGCCAAACAACATCGCAGCGATGGTCATCATGCATACCGTCACCGGTCTGGCGATAGACCGTGCCGATAGACTCATCGCCCCGCCCTATTGCACAACACGGACGGGACTACCTTCTTTAAGCGCTGTCTGGCCTCGTACCACTACCCGATCACCGGCTGTCAAACCCACTTTAATTTCTATTTGGTCGCCCTCTGAGTAGCCTGTTTCAACTTCCCGTTGAGTCACAGTGTCATCATCGACGAGATACACATACTGTCGATCCCGCTCTGTGATGAGCGCCTCTCTGTCTAAAAGCAAGGCCTTATCGTACCGATCGTATAAAACGCTAACTCTTGCAAACATGCCCGGTTTTAAAGCGTTGTCTGGATTGGGTAGTTGTACGGTTACCCGGAAGGTTCCAGTGTCGGCATTGACCTCAGGTGCGACCCGCAAGACCTCCCCCTGAAAAGCCCGCCCAGCTAACGCATCCACTTCGATTGTCGCCGGCTGCCCCGGTGCTAACTTCAGCAGCTCTTGTTCGGGCACGGATAAAATAGCCTCAACAACATCAGCCCGCTTCATTTCAAATGCCTGCGCATTGGGCTGCAATGTATTGCCCACCTTGATATAGCGCATAGTAATAACGCCAGATATCGGCGCCCGGATCGTTGCTTCGCTCAGGTCGTGCATCTGCAACGCTAGCGTTGCTGCCTCTCTATCATGATTGAAGCGCGCCTGATCAAAGGTATCGGGACTGATCATTTTCTTTTCGAACAGCTGTTCAGCCCGGTCAAGCGCCCGTTTTAGGCTTTCGAGGTTGGTCTCGGTTCTCGCAAGGTCTAGAGACAATCGACGAGTGTCTAATTGCGCAAGAGGCTTGCCCGCTTCAACCACCATGCCCTCTTCAACAAAAATTGACTCCACGATGCCCTGGGTTCTTGCAACCACCAAAGCTTCTTCTACCGCGGACAATGTCGCTGTCGCGGCATAGGATGCATCGATACTACCTTCGACCACTGTGGCAACGCTGACGGGAATGACCCTGCCTTTAAACGCTGCTTTGGCCTGCTCGCGCGCCTCCGCTCGCTCAGCGGGGGTCTTTTTTTTATCATTGGACTCCTGTTTAGAGGCCTCACCCCCACAGGCTGTGAGCGTCAGAAGCCACAAAATTCGATAAAAAAGCTTCAGCATGAAAATACGCCCCTTGAACAAGCCGCCGATTATACGATGAATCGGTCCTTTCTTGCCGGTTGGACGCCGAATCCACCAAAAAATACGATTATCGGCAGCGGTTCATAGGCGTAAGGCGACAGGTACTTTGAACTTGTGTAGTCTTAACCGAAGCCAGTTACGACGCTTGGGGGGTCACCGTGCAACGTCGACAATTCTTGCAATCGGCGAGCGCCGGACTAGCGCTGGCAGCCACCAGCCCTGCATCAATGCTCTTCGCTTCAGCGGCCTTGCCAAAGCCGCTGCTAGCAACCCGTCTGAAACCCGGTATGACCATCGGATTGGTCGCCCCGGCGAGCCGGGGGCTTGACCCTGAAGATATGATATTTGCTCAGGATATTGTGTCTTCACTAGGCTTTAAAGTTAAAACAGGCGCGCATCTCTTTGACCGTTGGGGCTATTTTGCTGGGACTGATGAGGCACGTGCCGCTGACTTAAATGCTATGTTTCTTGACCCCAGTATCGACGGCATATTTTGCGCACGCGGTGGATATGGCGCCTCTCGGCTTTTACCTTTACTAAATTATCCCGCCATCGCTAAGAACCCCAAAGTGCTTATGGGCTATAGTGATATTACCGCCTTGCACCTCGCGATCAATCAGATCACCGGACTGATCACTTTTCACGGTCCGATTGCTACACAACAATTTAGCGATTACACCCTAAGCGCGTTCCAACAGACATTAATTCAAGCACCTCGCAATCAATCTGTCGCTGCACCACCTCTTCGACCCGCTCTGGAGGGGCGAGCAGAGCGTCAGCATCGGCTGTATACCTTAAAGCCTGGCAACTGCCGAGGCCGACTCATCGGTGGCAATCTGAGCCTCATTACCCATTTGTTGGGGACGCCCTACGCACCAGACTTCAGAGACGCTATCTTATTCCTCGAAGATGTTGACGAGGCACCCTACCGCGTCGATCGAATGCTCACGGCCCTCTGGCTCGCCGGCGTCTTTGACGCCATTTCCGGTCTCGTACTCGGCAGTTTCAAGCATGCAAGACCGCTGGCACCGAGTTTCTCTGTCAGTGAAGTCATTGCCGATCGAGTGAAAGATCTTAAAATACCGATCTTAAAAGGCTTAATGATTGGTCACATAGAAGACCAAGCAACCCTGCCCGTTGGCGCAATCGCCGAACTCGATGCCGACGCCAAAACCCTAACCATTGTCGAGGAATATCTCTTATGATTTATCCATCCAAGGCTTGCATTGCCCCATCAGCTAGCTGTCTAGCAAACCATCCTCGCAGTTTCAGGCGAAACTGATCATGCAAGCCATACTGGGCATAGTTGCTATTTTAGGTCTTTGCTTTGCGCTCAGTCGCGATCGAACCCAAATTCAATGGCGATTTATTGTCATAGGCTTTTTGATTCAGGCTGGGCTTGCAGTACTTCTCATCAAAGTTGCCTGGATCGCGGAAAGCCTGTTGGTTTTTAATTACCTCGTTACGGCCATCGAGCAAGCCACTTTGGTTGGGACGCAGTTTATGTTCGGATTCCTCGGCGGTGCTGAAGCCCCTTTCGAGCCCAAACCCGGCATCTCTCTGTATCTTTTTGCTTTTAGAGTGTTACCACAAATCTTGGTGTTTAGCGTTGTAGTCGCTATTTTTTGGCATTGGGGTGTACTGCCTCTCATTGTTCGCTTATTGGGGGGCTTACTAAGACGGGGGCTGAACATCTCAGGCGTCCTCGGTACTGCAGCCGCCTCGAGCTTGTTCTTAGGCATGGTCGAGGCCCCACTCGTGATACGGGGTTATCTAAAATCGATGACGCCAAGCGAATTTTTTACGGTTATGACCTGTGGAATGTCAACCATTGCGGGGGTTGTAATGGTGCTTTACGCTGCCATTTTAAAAGACATCCTTGTAAACCCTGTCGGTCAGCTTCTAGCAGCTTCTTTAATCAACGTAATTGGGGCTATTTATTTGTCGAGGCTTCTGATGCCAGCGGCAGTTACGGATAATGCTAATGACACCCCAAAATTGTCTTTGCAATACGCGTCATTTATGGATGCAATTACTCGAGGTACATCAGACGGCTTAACGCTGGCTATGCATATTGGCGCTATGTTGCTGGTCCTCAGCAGCTTGGTGGCGTTGGCCAACGGCATTTTGGGACAGGTAACGCTATTCGATGTGCCGCTATCGCTCGAGTATTTAACTGGACTCGTCTTTGCTCCAATCGCCTGGTTAATTGGGATTCCCTGGCAGGAGGCTCAAGCGGCCGGCAGTATCATGGGTACTAAAATCATTCTAAATGAGATGATTGCCTTTATCCAAATGGCTAATGAGCCTGATCTAACTGCAAACAGTCAAATCATAATGACTTACGTTCTCTGTGGGTTTGCGAACATTGGCAGTCTTGGCATTTTGATTGGCGGACTGTCGGTGCTTGTACCAGAGCGTCGAGACGAGCTACTCCAAGTTGCGCCACTATCTATTGTAAGCGGCACATTAGTGACGCTTATGAGCGGCGCCATTGTGTCGATAGTGATCCAAATTTAGCAACTCAGTAACTCGGGTTTTGACCCGCGATCAGAAAACCCGTAGGCTGATCCCAAAAGCTGGATGTTGCCCGATAAGTGGGACATTCCTGACGTTAAGCAGTTTTTTATATCTTACGTTGCGCAACCCTGAATTGCGCAGCTCTGAATTGCGAAGCACCGAGAGGAGGCGCGTTATGCTACTACTGACACATTCGAAGGCCTTCTTTCGCCGCGCCATTATAGGGATGGCGCTACTCGCAATGATCGTCCTCTCAACCCATCCCGTTGTCGCTGCTACTGACAGTTCGGCCGCTGCCAGCAGCATTGACCCTGAACAGTTACCGCCTTTCATGAAGCCTGAGCTGCTGGCGCATATTGTCGCCATGGACATGACCGATACGCAAAAGGCAACCTTCCGATCCGCACTAGGCACTTGCGTATCTAGTCTCCCGGGCATCATTCAAAAGGAGATCCGGCGAGGCGGCACAGATATCCCAAAACGTGTCCAGCGAGCGGTCAACCGGAAGTTTAACGCCTTCGACAAATCGGTACGAAAGACATTAAACGAGGATCAGATGGCTCACTGGTCGGACTATTTCGAAGGCTTTAAAACCGCCATGTCGGAAGCCTATCTATCACGCTAAGCAATCAGACCGCGGGGGTTTACGGCTCGAATAGGGCCGGCCTTGCAAGCCCTTCTTGTATTCAAGGGCAAAGCCCTTACAATAAGGCTTAGGTCAGCGCTCACGCGCGACCATATGCATTATAGAGTCGATCAAGGAGATAACTTATGGCTGATGCAAACTTTATCACGCAAACCCGCACGCAAACGGGTACCCACTCCGACGCTGGTTATAAGGTGCTACGGCAAACCTATATGCTGCTCGCCATGACCGTGGTTTTCAGTGCAGCGACTGCAGGCATTTCGATGGCTGTGTCAGCGCCGCCGTTTACCGGAATTATTTGTTTACTTGCGGGCTTCTTCTGCTTGTGGCGCCTTCATAAAGTCGCTAATCAAGGCTCTGCACTAGCATGGGTCTTTGCCTTCACCGGCCTTCTCGGCTTCTCCCTCGGGCCAACATTGAATATGTACCTGCAGTTGTCAACCTCAGGTGGACTGGTCATCGTCCACGCTTTAGCAACAACCGGCGCAATATTCTTAACGCTGTCCGGCTACACGCTTATCAGCAAAAAGGACTTTTCTTTCCTCGGCGGTTTTCTTTCTGTTGGTCTCTGGGTATTAATCGGTGCAATGCTACTGAGTTTGGTTGGCAGCCTGTTTGGTGTAAATATCTCCGGGCTACACCTCGCGCTATCCAGCATGGCGATTTTACTGTTTTCAGGCTTTATTCTGTTTGACACCCACAGAATTCTGTCTGGCGGTGAGACCAATTATGTGTTGGCTACCGTGAGCCTCTACCTCAGCATTTACAATCTCTTTGTTCACTTGTTAGCACTGTTTGGCTTTGCCGACGATTAAGTACAATTAGAGCGCAGATGTCCTAACTCCAAGCCCCGAGGGACCCTCGGGGCTTGTTCTTTTAACCTCGAGTATTTTGTCTGCTATGAACTTCGCACTTAGCGTCCAAGGCTCGCCCTACGCCAGTGCCAGTCACTGGAGTGCCCTGCGTTTTGCTGAGGCGGCACTTACCAACAACCACAAAATACATCGGGTGTTTTTTTATCATGACGCCGTTCTCATTGGATCGCGGCTACAAGCGCCCCCTCAAGATGAGACTAACCTTACAACGGCCTGGCAACACCTTGGCTCGGTCCACGAGCTCGACTTATGCCTGTGTGTAGCTTCTTGTCTGCGCCGTGGCATATTGGATGCAGCAGAGGCTAAGCGATTTGAGAAATCAGCAGATAATCTCGCATCTGGATTTCAGATTACAGGGCTGGGGCAGCTCATAGAAGCTGCTCTAGTATCTGATCGGTTAGTGACGTTTCGTGGTTAACATGGCGGATCTGTTATTCCTTTTTAGTCAGCGGCCTCATAGTAGCATCTACCCCCAAGAGGCACTGGATGCTGCGCTGGCTGGTTCCGCCTTTGCAGACATTGCAATCCTGTTTCTTGATGCTGGGGTCTTGCAGCTTTTGGACACGAAACCTCCCTATCCCCTTTCGCCTAGAAAAGCTTTTCAGCGCGGCTTCGCTGCATTTTCTGATTATGATATTCACGGGGTCTACTGCTGTGAGACCGCCTTCAGGCAGTTCCAACTCGAAGACAAATCTCTCATCATTCAGCCCACGCTTGTGACACGATCTGAGATCAAGACACATCTTGCGAGCGCTAAACAGGTGCTCAGTTTCTAATGAACCTGCATATTTTCAATAACCCCGAGGCTTATGATCTCTACCATGGTTTCGCTGAACCCGATGACGTAGTCTTACTGATCGAAGACGCAGTGTATTTAGTACTCAATCGAGATCTCAGCCAAGACCGGCGAATCAGAATTTTAATCGATGACGCCTTCCAACGCGGTGTTGAGGATACGTCTTCTTATTCTGCTATTTCCTACCCCGAATGGGTGGCTCTGACCGCCGCTTGCGAACGGTCTATCAGTTGGGCTAAGCCGTGATCGATCGGGATCATGAGGGTTTTTTAAGGAATCCCAAAGACTGGGATCCTAAAGTCGCAATTGCAATCGCGGCTGATCTTGGGGTCGAGTTGGGCCCCGATCACCAAGAAATCATTCAATTATTGCGGCAATACTACAGCACCTTCGGTCTATCGCCGCCGAGCCGCGTCCTCCTAAAATTGGTGCAACGCGACATTGATCCAACGTTTTCGAGCATCCAGTTGATGAAACTTTTTGGCGGTCGAGCTCGGCGCAACCTTGCGCAAATCGCTGGCCTACCCAAACCTAGTGATTGCGACTAATCGTGGATCTGCTGCAGCGCGACCTGGGCAGACGGTGCATTGATGACCTCGCCGACAATTGTCAGAGTTGGTGAAGAAAGCTGTGCTCTTGCGACCAATCCAGGCGTTGTCTCTAAATTACCCTTAACGAGCACGGATTCAGGGGTCGTGCCCTTGGAGATTACCGCAACCGGTGTGTCTACCGCTTTTCCATGACGAATTAATTGCGCGCAAATCTCCGCTAACCCACCCAACCCCATGTAGAACACTAAAGTCTGGCCTTCAGAGATAAACTCCCGCCAAGGTAAATCAACCTGCTGATTTTTAGGATGACCCGTGACAAATCGCACTGACTGAGCGTAATCACGATGGGTCAGAGGGATGCCTGCATAGGCGGCGCATCCAGAAGCCGCGGTAATGCCAGGGACAACTTGAAAAGGAATTTGAGCTTTAACCAGCGCTTCTAATTCCTCGCCGCCTCTTCCAAAAACAAATGGGTCACCGCCTTTAAGTCTAACAACCCGCCGCCCCTGCCGAGCCAGCAAGACCAACTGCTCGTTGATCGATAATTGACTGGTTGAAGCCAGGCCACCACGTTTGCCAACATAAACTCGATCGGCATCACGACGCGCTCGATCAAGAATTTTAGGTGACACTAAATTATCGTACAAAATCACATCCGCTTTTTGCATTAGCTGCAAAGCTCTTAAGGTCAATAGATCAGGGTCTCCGGGGCCTGCCCCAACCAAATAGACCTCACCACGGCTTGCCCCTAAATCAGAAAACAAGTAATCATCCGCGACCGACCACGCATCCCGCTCGGCATAGCCTATGCCTGGCCCAGCCATGAATGTCTCAGCTGCTTTGCGACGAACATCAATGTCTGGATAAAACGATTTCAACCTAGGACGTCTGGATGTCAGATATTTAGCAACGCGGACCATGGTATCAGGCACCAAGGCTTCAAGCTGCTGCCTTAGCAATCGCGTCAGAACAGGAGATCCACCACCGGTCCCCACACTCATCAGCACTGGAGAGCGGTTGACAATGGCAGGAAAGATCACCGTGCTAAGATCTGGCTGGTCAACCACATTGACCGGAATAGCTTGAGCTTGGGCCGCAATAGACACCTTTTGATTGACTGCCAAATCGTTAGTCGCAGCAACAACCAAACGCATGCCCGACACGTCGGAAGTTTCGAAACCCCGAGCGATCCAATGGTGCGGACCTGATGCCTCGGGTAACTCAAATTGACATTCCGGCGCGACGACAGTCAGCCGTGCGCCTGCCTCCATGAGCAAATTTGCTTTACGTTCAGCGATGACGCCACCGCCCACCAGCAGCACTGGCGCCGCACGCAAATTAAAGTGAAGCGGCAAGTAGTCCACTTAATCGTTCAATAGCGCTGATTTGCCCATGAGATAAGGCCGTAAGACATCTGGCACCGATACCGATCCGTCAGGCCTTTGAAAGTTTTCTAATACCGCTACCAGCGTGCGCCCCACCGCCAGACCTGAGCCGTTCAAGGTATGCAATAACTCAGGCTTTGCCCCAGATTCTAGTCGCCACCTGGCTTGTAACCGCCTAGCCTGATAATCCTTAAAATTACTGCATGAGGAAATCTCACGATATTGCTGCTGACCGGGCAGCCAGACTTCAAGATCAAAGGTTTTCGACGAACTCGCACCAAGATCACCGCCACACAAAGATACGACCCGATAAGGCAGCTCCAGCTTCTGTAAGATGGCCTCCGCGTGAGACGTAAGTTCCTCATGCGCATCTGCACTATCCGCGGCTGGGACCAGCTGCACCAATTCAACTTTTTCGAACTGATGTTGGCGAATCATGCCTCTGGTATCTCGGCCATAACTACCGGCCTCGCTGCGAAAACATGGCGTGTGACAGACCATTTTGATAGGCAGTTCTGCCGGCGACAAAATACGATCTCGGAACAGATTGGTGACAGGGACCTCCGCCGTAGGAATGAGATAAAGCGCTCGTTCGAGCGTCAATTTAAAGAGATCTTCACCGAATTTCGGCAGCTGACCGGTACCGTAAAGCGCGTCCTCATTTACCAAGAAAGGGACGTAGACTTCCTGATACCCATGATCATTGACGTGAGTATCGAGCATGAACTGGGTCAACGCGCGCTGCAATTGCGCGAGCTCGCCTCTTAGCGTCACAAAGCGAGATTGGGACATCGTCGCTGCTACCTCGAAATCCATGAGGCCCGATGCCTCTCCGAGACTTACGTGATCTTGGATTTCGGAATCTTGGATTCTAGGTTGTCCCCATCGTCGGACCTCAACATTGCTGGCTTCGTCTTTACCCTCTGGCACCGAACTATCAGGAACATTCGGCAACCCGAGTAAAAAAGACTGCAATGCTTTCGACGCTTCCTCAAATCGCAATTTTTCCGCATCTAATTGCATCCCTAAGTCTGCAACTGTTGCCATGATTTCTGACGTATCATCGCCTTTGGCTTTCGCAGCGCCGATGGCTTTAGACACCCGGTTTCGCTCTGCCTGAAGCGATTCCATCGCTGTCTGAGATGATTTTCGGGTAGCCTCCAAACTTGAGAGTTGATCAATGTCTAGCGTGAACTGTCGTCTTGCAAGTTGCGCGGCTAAATCATTGAGATCGCCTCGTATAAGTTTAGGATCCAACATGCTGACATCTCCTGATTGCTATCGACAAACCCACTTTTGTCACTGCGCTCAAAAAGCCGGGCAGCTTACAAAAACCCCTAGAATTATTCAATGGCTGAGGGACCATTGGGTTAGGAAAATGCCCGCCAACAACGCAATAAAACTACCCAACAAGCTCAATATCACGTAGATCGCAGCGACTGCGAGCCGACCATCGATCACAAGTTGATAAGCCTCAAGCGCAAAGGTAGAAAAAGTGGTGAAGGCTCCCAGCAATCCCACGGTTAACCCCTGACGTAGGTAGGTGGCCAACTCAAAGCGCTCAAGTAAGACGAATAGCGCTCCCATAAGACCACAGCCAACAATATTCACCAGTAAAATACCCATTGGCATTTCTGCACCACCGGCCAAGCGCCCTATAACTTGCGCCGTCGCCATTCTTAGAAGCGCGCCTAACGCGCCCCCTGCTGCCACCCAGATCCAGATCATCTCACCCACCTATTGACAAAGCCCTCGGTGCCCAAAGCCCTACTTGGCAGTGTCACTTCGATATCGCTGGAATTCACTATTAGCATTGAGTTCTCGTAGATAAATCATTTTCTCTTTAATTTTTGCCTCGAGCCCTCGGTCTGTTGGCTCATAAAAGCTCGGGTCCCCTAAGGCTGCTGGCAGATATCTTTCACCTGGCACAAAAGCTTGATCAAAATCATGTGCATACCGGTAGTCCTCACCATGACCGAGCGACGCCATCAAGGCCGTGGGTGCATTTTTTAAATGCGGCGGCACATCCAAGGAGCCGTGCTCCACAACCCGTTGTTGGGCTTGCTTCCATGCGGAATAAACCGCATTACTTTTGGCAGCAACTGATAAATAGACCACCGCTTGTGCTAACGCTAATTCGCCCTCGGGCATTCCCAGTCTGCGCTGAACATCCCAAGCATTTAATGCGAGCTGCAGCGCTCGGGGATCAGCATTACCAATGTCTTCAGTGGCCATGCGGACCAATCGACGTGCAACATAAAGTGGGTCGCAGCCCCCATCGAGCATGCGAGCAAGCCAGTAAAGGGCGGCATCTGGCGCGGAGCCTCGAACGGATTTGTGCAGGGCCGAGATTTGGTCGTAGAAGATGTCGCCTTGCTTATCAAATCGTCGCGAGCCGTCCCCTAGGACCAGCGTTATGTCTGCCTCTGTAAGCCTCTCTTGGGCTCGATTAGTCCAACTGATTTCGAGCAAGTTCAGCGCAAGCCTAGCATCACCATCACTCACCTTTGCGATTAGCGATAGCTGGCTTATTTCTTCGGCGAATGGCGCCCTTGCCGCAAGCATGTTTAATCCACGCGCCAAAACCCCTACCAAGTCTTCACTGGACAGAGGCTTCAACACATACACACGGGCCCTGCTCAGAAGCGCTGCATTGAGCTCAAAGGATGGGTTTTCTGTCGTCGCACCTATGAATACGATGGTGCCATCCTCAACGTGAGGTAAAAACGCGTCCTGTTGAGATTTATTAAAACGGTGCACCTCGTCAACAAAGAGTAAGGTTTGAAGCTGCCGTTCGGCATTAGAGCGCGCCACATCGATCGCTGCGCGAATGTCCTTCACGCCGCTTAACACCGCAGAAATGGCGACAAATTCCGCCTGGCAGTGATTAGCAATTAATCTTGCTAAGGTGGTCTTGCCAGTGCCCGGGGGACCCCAGAGAATCAGCGAATGAAGCTGACCCTGCTCGATCATTTGTCTGAGCGGTTTTGATTCACCTAAAAGGTGAGACTGCCCAGCCATCTCACTCAGGGTCCTAGGCCTGATCAAATCGGCCAGCGGACGCCCGCTACTTGTCGTCATATCCGCTACCTGTTGTCATAAAAGCGGCCTTGCGCTATCTACCAGCAAGCCCTGGCAGCCGCCGCCGCGGTACTCAGTTTCGATAATCGATAACATCGACATTCACCGGCGGCACAAATCGAAAGAGCTCTGGGTTCAACACCTCATTGACGGCATCCACTGTTAGCTCGATCGTGACCTCACGGCCAGATTTGGGGGTCATTGCAAGGCGGTAAGGCAAGGAGCCAGCAAAAGATAGACTGATATCCTTTACCAGCGCAGCTGGATCAATCGGTTTGAGCAGAAAGTGGGTTTGGTCTTCCCCAGCGAAGACGGAGACTTCAAAAGCGCTATCCAGGTCGTTATCCTTCATTAGCAACACACTCGCCGGTGACCATTGGCTCAAGCCGTCAAAAGCCTTCACCTTGACTTGATCCAAAAGTGCATCATATTCCCAGATCGCATCACCATCTGATACCACAAGGGGCTGATCATTCGATACCAACCGGAACTGCGCCGGTCGCTGAAGATAAAAGGTCCCAGTCTCGCGCTTCTGACTGGTCCCACCTAATCTTTGATGGTAAGTCAACGCTAACGTTTTGAGCGAAGCCAACTTTGACTTTAGCAGCCCGCTTGCTGAGATTTCCTCTCCTGCAACAATGGGCGCAAATAGCAAGCTCGCTGTTATCAAGGCGCCCATCAACCCCTTGCCAGCGAACCAATAGGGCCTTGGCAAACCAGCGCTAGTCTGGCGGTGCATGTGCTAACACTTCTCTTGCACCGTTACTGTTCATGCCGCTGACGACGCCTGCCGCCTCCATTTCCTCGACCATACGCGCTGCTCGGTTGTAGCCGATTCGCAATTTTCGTTGCACTGCAGATATCGATGCGCGTCCACTTTCAGTGACAAAAGCGACCGCCTCATCGTACAACGGATCCGACTCTGGACCCGCGCCTTCATCAATACTTGCGTTACCAGGTAGTAATTCTGTGTCCGTCCGGGTGTCTAAGATTTCTTCTAAGTAATTGGGTTCCCCCAAAGATTTCCAACTTTCTACCACTCGATGGACCTCTTCATCATCGACAAACGCGCCATGCACTCGTACGGGTATCGGCGTACCACCTGGCATATAGAGCATATCCCCATGACCTAACAGCTGTTCCGCACCGCCCTGATCCAAAATTGTCCGCGAATCAACCTTACTGGAGACCTGAAAGGCAATGCGAGTGGGAACGTTAGCTTTAATTAAGCCCGTGATGACATCCACCGATGGTCTTTGGGTAGCCAAAACCAGATGAATGCCTGCCGCTCGGGCCTTTTGCGCGATCCTTGCGATCAGCTCTTCAACCTTTTTACCAACAATCATCATCATGTCAGCAAATTCATCGATAACCACAACGATAAACGGCAGCGTCTCCAGAGTAGGCGCCTGTTGATCTTGTTCATCAAGCAGGGGATCTGGTCGCCAAAGCGGGTCGGGAATCCGCGTGCCCAGCTTTTCAGCATCCTTCACTTTACGATTGAAGCCTCCCACATTACGGACCCCCATCGCTGCCATCAATCGATACCGCCGTTCCATCTCAGCGACGCACCATCGCAGCGCATTTGCGGCATCCTTCATGTCTGTAACAACCGGTGTCAGCAGATGCGGTATGCCCTCATAAACCGCAAGTTCCAGCATCTTTGGATCCACCATGATTAATCGCACCTCCTCTGGAGAGGCTTTAAAGAGCAGCGATAAAATCATGGCATTAATACCGACCGATTTTCCGGAGCCAGTGGTGCCCGCCACGAGTAAGTGTGGCATTTTGGCTAGGTCAACCACCACCGGCTCCCCTGCGATGTCGTGACCCAAAGCCAGCGACAGCGGTGACAGTGATTCATCGTAACTTTTTGATGACAACACTTGACTCAAACGTACGATCTCTCGGTCTTCATTGGGGATCTCGATTCCAACCACAGGCTTGCCAGGAATAACTTCGACCACGCGAACGCTAATCACAGCGAGTGAGCGCGCTAGGTCTTTGGCCAAGCCCGAGATTCTGCTGACCTTCACGCCCGCAGCAGGCAATATTTCAAAGCGCGTTATCACAGGCCCTGGGAATACGGCGACGACTTCAGCGTCAACGCCATAATCTTTGAGTTTTAGCTCCAACAATCGAGAAAGTGCTTCTAGATCGTGCTCGGAATACCCCTTTTGACTGTTAATTTCTCTAGCATCAAGCAAACTCAACGCAGGCAAACCCTCAATCACCTCTGTCTTAAACAAGTTTCCTTGCTTCTCCCTCGCAGCCCGTTCGCTGATCTCTGGAGGCCTCTCAACGCGTTTCTCAATTTTTAGGGGCGCTCGCTTCTGGTGTGCCTCAACGTGCTTCTGCCGCTTAATCTCTCGAGCCTTGGTATTCCCCTCAACGGCACCAGCATTGGCCCGCTGCAGCTTAAAGTTTCGAAATCGTTGGTGAGCACCAACCCAAAACGCTACCGCCCAACCGCCCGTTCTATCAATCACATTGAGCCAAGAAATCTCGATCATCAAGGTCAATCCGAGCAGTAATAGCGCAAGCATCAACACGGTAGTGCCAACATAACTGACCATTGGCAACAACGCCTGACTCAATAATTGCCCTAAGACCCCGCCGCTACCCTCGCGCAACACTGTACCCAGCGCATAAAAGTGCAAATCCGCCAATACCGCACAGGCGGCAACCGTCAAGAGCAGCCCGACAGCCTGAACCAGAATCAACGCTGGTACAAAGCCATTGGCATCCCGATTAGCAAGCCTTCTCACAACTGGAATCAGTAAGATAACCGGGAACACAAACGCCGAGATTCCGAACAGCACCAACAACACATCTGCAACCCAAGCGCCGGTCGCCCCCACTAGGTTCGATATCTCTGAATCTTGGCCGGTGTAAGTCCAACCTGGATCGGTCGGATCAAAACTATACAAAGAGGCGGCAAATAGCACTGCGAGTAACACCTGCCCGATAATAAGAGACTCTCTCAATCGAGGTGTTAAAACTTCCAAAAACCCGAGACCTGAATCGCCTTCTTGATCTTTCACTTTTGCTTGTGCCAATGCTTCACCTTTTTGAATAAAGATATTGGTTTAATGCCCCAATGTAACGCACCACAACCTGCGCTTATCCGCCTCCTGAACAACCCTCTTTATCCGACTGCCTTCGTGCGACTCCCTTCGTGCAACTCCCTTGGTGCAACTCAGATTAGATCGCAGCAACGCTTTTAAACTGTAAAAGCCTGCGCAACTATTCTTTTGCCAGGCCGCAGGCATTATCGATAAAAGGTTTGCTACTGATCAGGTTTTACGACCTTGGTACCCCCTTAAAAAACTGCTTCACGGACTTTTTGCCAAATCTGGCGCCCTTTTTGCCCAAAAAACCTGCCCTTTTGCCCAAAAAACCTGCCCTGTCCCACCCAATTGCCAACGCGCACCAGAGGTAAAGGCAAAGAACCGCGAGCATCCTTTACTAGCGTTGCGCCTTTTATATTGGCCAAACCACTCTGCCATGCTCAAACCTAGTTTAGCCGAGGAATACGCGGAAAGACACACACGCAACCGTCCAAACGACGTGATTAAGACTGAGTTCACTATCGTCTAAAAGCACTTTGGTTTACCATGCGCTTGTAACCACGAATTCAAACATTCGGGACCTTATCGATCACCCTTAGTTACCTTGCGGGTATGTTTGGTTCGTCACAAGTTCACCCTACGGTCAGCGCATTTAAACAATGCCTTTCAAACCGTTGAGGGCAGTGCATCACTTAGAGGGCATTTTTTATGGCGGGACCTTCACAACCCCAAGTTTTTGAAGGCTTGTGGCAGGACGATAGAATCGATTTGTTTGTTGAAGAGCAATTGGCGCGCTATGCTGACCAACCTTTCAAACTATTGCTTGCTGGATATCGCGGCCTTAGGGCTGAGGATTTTTCGCGCTACCTCGTGAAGCTCGCTGGCCTAGGCGTTGACCTCGCAACAACAGACCCTAACGGTCACACCCTTTGGCAAATCATCGACCAGCATGCTAACGGCGCCCCTTACTTGGCAGCATTCGAGCGCATTGCGAACCAGAGCGATGTTGTAGCCAGCAGCAACATTCAGCAACCCCCTGCTCAGGAGGCATAGCACCTTATGCAAACTCGTCATCAGAAACTCCTTATTCTTGGTTCAGGTCCTGCAGGCTTTACAGCTGCCGTCTACGCAGCTCGTGCCAACCTTGATCCTGTTGTGATCACCGGAATAGAGACCGGAGGTCAGCTAACCACTACCACCGATGTTGACAATTGGCCCGGAGATGTCGAGGGCCTACAAGGACCGGACCTTATGCAGCGCATGCAGCAACATGCAGAGCGTTTCGAAGCAGAGGTCATTTACGACCATATCAGCAGTTGTGATCTCAGTAAGCGACCTTTTGAATTAACAGGTGACCAAGCCAACTATACCTGTGATGCCGTAATCATAGCGACTGGTGCCTCTGCCCAATATCTTGGGCTCGAGTCTGAAGAGGCCTTTAAAGGTAAAGGGGTGTCCGCGTGTGCGACCTGCGATGGCTTTTTCTATCGCGGCCAACGGGTCGCAGTTATTGGTGGTGGCAATACGGCGCTGGAAGAGGCTCTCTATCTGTCAAACATCGCAGAAACCGTTTTTTTGATCCATCGGCGGGACAAATTTCGAGGTGAAAAAATATTACAAGGCAGGGTACTGGAAAAAGCCAACATCGAAGTACTTTGGGACACCACTCTTGAAGAGGTCCTCGGTGAGGATCTTGGGGTCACTGGAATCAAAGTTAAACAAGTCAAGACGCAGGCCGTGAAAGAGATCGATCTTCAAGGTGTTTTCATCGCGATCGGACACTCGCCAAATACGGATATTTTCCATGGTCAGCTAGAAATGGAGAATGGCTATATCACCATCTCAAGCGGGCTTGCTGGTGGCGCGACAGCAACCAGTGTTCCCGGCGTTTTCGCTGCTGGCGATGTCGCAGATCAAGTGTATCGTCAAGCGGTGACCTCTGCGGGATTCGGCTGCATGGCAGCTTTGGATGCAGAAAAATATCTCGATGAGCTTGTCTAGAGCTTCAGGGCAGTATGCAGCAAGGACCAACCTTACTCGATAGAGAACTCTGGTTTCCTGCACATGATTCAGCACTGACAGTACCGGAGGGCCTGTTGGCCATCGGCGGCGACCTCTCCCCGGCTAGATTACTTTTAGCCTACGAAAATGGCATCTTCCCTTGGTTCGAAGATGGTCAGCCAATTTTATGGTGGTCACCGCCGATTCGTGCAATCGTTTTGCCGGAGAACTTTGTTCCGAGTAGAAGCCTAAAAAAATTACTGTGCAACGCGCGCTACCAGGCCACCCTCGATCTTGATTTTGAGCGAGTCATTAGAAGCTGCCGCAACCACCGTTTGGACAATGGCCAAGAAACATGGATTACCGATACCATGATCGAGGCTTACCTTCGGTTACATGACTTGGGTCACGCCCACGCAATCTCGTGCTATTTAGATGATGAACTCATCGGTGGTCTTTATGGTCTCTCCATAGGCAACATATTCTGTGGCGAGTCTATGTTCTCGAGCGCAAGTAATGGTTCAAAAATTGCTTTCAGCTATCTTATTCAATTGTGTCAGAGACTCGGCATCGAACTCGTTGATTGCCAGATGCCTAATCCCCATTTAATGTCACTCGGCGCTCAAGACATCTCCAGGGCAGACTTTTTGAGCCTAATCCAAACCGCCCCAGACTCGCCGCCGGATTTTCAATCCCATCGAGGCTTGCTACCGACTTGGCAAGCTTCTTTTAAAGAGATGCCTCATGGCTGACCTAAAATCGATGCGCTTTTTTCAGTCGCCTGATCATGGCTGCAGCTATCTTGAAGGTGTCGATGCGACCACGATCTTTGCCGACCCTGAACAACCCATTACCACCACTGACTACACCGCCCTCTCTCAATTGGGCTTTCGGCGCAGTGGACCCTATCTTTATAAACCCAACTGCAAATCTTGCGACGCCTGTGTGCCTGTTCGCATACCTGTTAATGCGTTCACCGAAACTCGCAGGTACTTACGTATTCGAAAAAAAAATAAAGACCTTACGACAAGGATTAGCGAGCCTCACGACAGCGATCAAGTGTGGCGACTTTATGAAGATTACATCAACAACCGCCACGCCGACGGCGACATGTTTCCACCTTCAAGGACTCAATTATTAGACTTTCTCGTTAAAGGTCGGCCAGAGGCTCGTTTTGTGGAGTATCACCTAGAGGATGTTCTGATTGCTGTTTCTGTCATGGATCAGCTCGACGACAGTCTATCGGCCATCTACACGTTCTTCGATCCTGATCACGATCATCGCTCCTTGGGGAGCTTGGCGATTTTAGACCTTATCCAACGCACTAGAGCTTTAGGATTTCGCTATCTCTATCTCGGCTACTGGATAGCCGAGAGCAGAAAAATGGCCTACAAGGCGACATTTTTGCCCCAAGAGCGCCTCACTACAGCCGGCTGGGAACTAATCACTAGACACAATTAACCCTCATGCGTCGAAGCTTTCTGAGCGTTTTGCCTTGCCTGAACAATTAGTGCAAAATGCGCTCACGTTCGCGTAGGTCACTCTAAGAGGCACAATGGCAAAAGAAGAACAATTACAACTTTCAGGCACCGTTATCGACACCCTTCCGAACACGATGTTCCGCGTCGAATTGGAAAATGGTCACGTGGTGATGGCCCACATCTCTGGCAAGATGCGCAAGAACTACATCCGAATTCTTACCGGAGACAAAGTCAAGGTTGAAGTCAGTCCTTATGATCTATCCAAGGGTCGTATCACTTTCAGGGAATGACCCTATCTTAGGGAGCGCACTTTAGGCGAGCACTTCCTCTTCAATGATCAATTGTAATTCATCACCTTCGACGTCGACCCGCACTAAACCACCCTGCTTAGCCAGTCGTCCAAATAGTATGTCCTCGGCTAAGGGCTTTTTAATCTTGTTCTGAATGAGTCGCTGCATAGGTCTTGCCCCCAGTGCTTCATCATATCCATGCTCACCAAGCCAACTTCGAGCGGCGTCAGTAACCTCGAGCAAGACTTTCTTCTCATCTAGCTGAACTTGTATTTCAACCAGAAACTTATCGACGACTGTTTTAATGACTTCTTTGACCAACGGACCAAACGGAATAATCCCGTCCAGCCGATTTCTAAACTCTGGTGTAAACAGTTTCTTCAACACTTCCATGCCGTCAGTGGAATGGTCTTGGTTCTGGAACCCAATCGAGCTTCTGGACATTTCTTGCGCGCCAGCATTGGTGGTCATCACCAAAACAACATTTTTAAAATCCGCCTTGCGGCCATTGTTGTCGGTCAGCGAGCCATGATCCATCACCTGAAGCAGTAGATTAAACACGTCAGGATGGGCTTTTTCGATTTCATCTAGGAGCAGTACGCAATGTGGCTGCTTGGTAATTGCCTCGGTTAACAGACCTCCCTGGTCGAAACCAACATAACCAGGCGGCGCACCAATAAGTCGGGAAACGGTGTGTCGTTCCATGTATTCCGACATATCAAAGCGCACGAGCTCAACCCCCATAATCCGCGCCAGCTGTCGACAAACTTCGGTCTTACCAACCCCGGTAGGCCCGGAGAACAGAAACGAGCCAATTGGCTTTTCGCCTTCACGCAGACCCGCCCGCGCCAATTTTATTGCGCTGGACAGTGAATCGATCGCATCATCTTGACCGAAAATCACCATCTTTAAGTTCGCGTCTAGATCTTTTAGCGATTCTTTCTCATCTGATGAAACGCTCGCAGAAGGTATCCGCGCTATTTTGGCCACCATACGCTCTACATCGCCGACCCCAATCTGCTTCTTACGCCGACTGGCGGGCTGCAACTGCTGATAGGCGCCGACTTCATCGATGACATCGATCGCCTTGTCCGGCAGAAAACGGTCATTGATGAACTTTTGTGCAAGCTCTGCAGCGACCCGTAAACTACGGTCGGTGTATTTAAGCTGATGGTGCTCTTCGTACTTAGCTTTCAGACCTTTGAGAATTAGATATGTGTCATCAACACTGGGTTCTGTTACATCAATCTTCTGAAAACGGCGTGACAAGGCACGGTCCTTGTCAAAAATACCCCGGTACTCTTGATAGGTTGTACTACCGAGGCAACGAATTTCGCCCGAAGCTAATAATGGCTTTAACAAATTAGACGCGTCCATGACACCGCCAGAGGCAGCACCTGCGCCAATAATCGTATGGATCTCATCAATAAACAGAATCTGACTTTTCGATTTCTTGAGCTCGTTCAAAAGGCCTTTGAGCCGCTTTTCAAAATCTCCTCGGTACTTTGTACCTGCTAACAAGGCACCAAGGTCCAAACTGTAAACGGTGCTTTCAGCAATGATATCCGGCACCTTGCCGTCAACGATTAGCTTGGCCAAGCCTTCGGCAATGGCGGTTTTTCCGACACCTGACTCTCCCACCAGCAGTGGGTTATTTTTGCGGCGACGAGACAATGTTTGCACCACCCGCTCAACTTCTTCTGCTCGGCCGATGAGCGGGTCGATTTGCCCGGTCTTTGCCAATTCATTGAGATTGGTCGCGTAAGCTTCTAAAGGACTGGCCTTGCCACCCTCCTCTTCGCCAGGTTCCTGCTCGGCGGTGGTCTCATCGGCCTCTTCAGCACCATCCTTTCGCGTAC
>JADHNJ010000042.1 GCA_016779565.1 Pseudomonadales bacterium | reverse complement strand
TGCGACATTCAGTCGCTTGAGATCCGCCGCACTTGATAACGCTACCGCGACAGAGCGCCTTACCGATTATAAGCACTTGAATGCGAGTTGGGCCTATAGCGCGAAAAGGAAGCCCCTATGAGCCCCTACAGGGCTGCATTGTAACCGGTACTAATCGAATCTATCCTAGCTGTGACGCCATGCGCTCATGTCTGAGAAGTCGCGCGTTTTCCCCTAAGAGAAGACTATTTCAACCTTGGCCTAGATAAGAAGCTGGGGATATTATTGTCTGAGCGCCAAGACCCCGCAGCAACTATCCTTTGAAAGCGTTTGCCTATCAAAATGAAAGGGCGCGCCGCATCGCTCTCTGGTCTGTAGTGCATTGAAAATAAAAAGCGTATGCGATAGTTTTTCCAGATATGGCTCTGCAAAAAACCTATTACCAAATCCTGAGCGTCGCAAACTCTGCGCCAGATCATGTGATTAGGGCTGCATTTAAATCTCTTACGCAAAAGCACCATCCTGATCTCAATCCAGAAGATGCAACCGCCCATGCCAAAATGACTGCGCTCAACCAAGCCTATGCAGTGCTATCTGACCCAGATAAAAGAAATCACTACGATTTTTTGCTCGAACAAGAAGCCCGTCTAATCGCAGACCATAATACAGCAACAAATCTCCAAACGTCGAAAACCAAAACGCATCGCGGTGAAGCGCTTTCTCTTGCGACACTTACGGGCACAATGCTTAGCATCGGTTGCCTCGCTTTTATCTCTCTCTTTACCCTTCAAGACCCCCAAGTGGCTTTTTTGCGTAACTCTATTTTAGTTCAGCTAAATCAGCTTCATGCAATGAACCCACCCACCGATTGGGCAGTTTCTGGACGCATGGGCGCCCCCAATAATCCAAGCTTTGTAGATGATGAGCAGTCGCACCTAGGTGGCCGTGATGCCGTCCCGTTTTCAACCACTATAGTCGATTCTGACGACTGGACGCTCTTTGATTCAACGAATGGGCTTATTCAGACAGGTTTTGTGGATGGTAAGCGCCTACGCCTGACCGGTGACTATACCGTTATATTTTCAAATATCGGTGGCCGCGATGCTATCAGTGCGAGATTAATCGGCTTCAAAAATGACGAACCCCGACTTATCAATCGATTCATGATTCGGAGGAACGAATCATTTGCCATGAATGGCTTAGAGAATCGACGATATGAGGTGCAATTTCAGCGTCCTACGGGAAAACGACGCCAAACGCTACCCGTCGACTTAAGAGGCGCAAACACCACTCAAAGGCTAGTTGTTAGCCTCGCAAAATAAGACTCTAAAGAGCGCCTATCGATGCTTTAGCAACCCACGCCCACAAACTCGGAAGCAAATTGGTGTCCTTAAACCAAGTTTAAAACTGTTCTCTTTGCTTGTAACCAATACCGGGCGCTAAACATCCAATTGATTTATCACTCCAAGCACAAAAAACACGGCCTCAATATTTAGAGGCTATCGGTGACTGATGTGTCACCTTAACGAATGAGGTCTTATCATGCCTTGCATCATCAAGATTGCTCGCTAATCTCACTTATTTCCATAGAAAGGGGCCGTAAAGGAGAAAGATCACCGCCCGTGCTAGTTATTCTGCCTACCACAGTGGTTGAGTTGTCGGTACGGCATCATAGGCTAAAACCAGCCCCCACGGTTCAGCTTCAAATTAGCTTTAGAATAATCGGGACGACTTCTGACCCGCTAAGTGGTAATCATTGGCTCAATAATCGCTAGAGCCAAGCGTGGATATTTAAGAGCTAACATTTCTTATTAGCTTTACCCAATAAACCAACACCAATACCTCATAAATCGACAACCCTCATCGATCTATACAGCGCGGTAAATATCTTTGAGACCTTCGATAGATGATCTGACCTAACCCATAAAAATTTAGCCAGGAAAATGTGGTTAGAGGAGGAAGTGGCGCCTTCGTCGGACGACCGCTATGATCAAGACTTTCATCGAGTCATCGAAAGAGCATCTGAAACATGTCGAAAGGTACTGGTTTTGTGTGGAACGAACGCTACATGTGGCATGACAATGGCGCTGCCCTCGGACAGTTGCCAGCGGGCGGCGCGTTTCAGCCAGGATTACATCTAGAGAATCCAGAAACCAAGCGGCGGCTCAAAAACCTACTTGACGCTTATGGTATGACGCCTCAGCTGATCGACCTTGCGCACTCGGCAGCCTCTCAGCAGACCCTCGAACGCTTTCATACCCGAGAATATATCGAGCTGGTTCGGGCCACTAGCGAAACCAGCGGCGGTTCCGTAGGACAAGCTTGCCTTGCAGGCCCAGGGTCGTTTGATATTGCTCGACTTGCAGTTGGCGGCACTTTTGCTGCAGTGGAATCGGTCATGTTGGGCCAGGTTGGAAATGCCTATGCCTTAACTCGGCCACCGGGCCACCATGCAGAACGGGACCGTGGCCGAGGTTTTTGTATTTTTAACAATATTGGGCTCGCGATTTTAGAAGCCCGGGCCCAAAACTTAGTCAACCGTGTAGCGGTCGTTGATTGGGATGTCCATCATGGTAATGGCACCCAACAGGCCTTTTTTGACGACCCAAATGTTTTAACTTTATCGATCCATCAGGAAATGCTGTATCCCGTTAATCTGGGTAAGATCGAAGAGACCGGAGATGGCCCGGGAGACGGTTTTAACATCAATATTCCCTTACCCGCTGGGTGCGGTGGCGGCGCTTATCTCAAGGCAATGGACGCCGTTATTGAACCCGCGCTTAGAGCATTTCAACCTGATCTCATCATTGTTGCCTGCGGTTTTGATGCAGCCTATTTTGATCCATTAAGCCACATGTTACTCGTAGCTAACCACTACCGCAGCCTCACGAAGAAAATCAAGTCTCTTGCAGACGAGCTTTGTGAAGGCAGGCTCGTATTGAATCATGAAGGAGGCTACTCTGACTTTTACGTGCCGCTTTGTGGTATGGCTGTGATTGAAGCGATCACGGATATCGATTCCGGCGTGAAAGATCCCTATGCTGGAACGGAATTCGTTGCTAACCAAGATCTTATGCCGCATCAAGATATCAGCATTTCAAAAGCCATCGAGGGCCCTCTGGCCCGCCTGCTAAATCGAGTTAAAACGAGATGAGACCAAGGAATACCGCAAGCGAAGGGGTCAACGCTGAAATTTTTTCAGTTAGCGACCTCAATCGCGCCGCCAAACGATTGCTGGAAGGCGAATTCCCCTTGGTCTTTGTAGAAGGCGAAATCTCAAACTTTAGTGTGCCTGCATCAGGTCACTGGTATCTAACTCTGAAGGATGCAGGGGGGCAGTTACGAACGGCGATGTTTCGAAACCGAAATCAAAGGGTTCGATTTCAACCAAAAAATGGCATGAAAGTATTAATTCGAGGCAAGATTAGCCTTTATGAGGCAAGGGGTGAATATCAATTTATTGCCGAGCAAATGGAGGAGGCAGGCGTCGGCGAGCTCAGACGCGCTTTCGAACAGCTGCGAGGCCGTCTGCAAGAGGCAGGCCTTTTCGACCAAGATCGAAAACGTGCCATTCCTGAGCTACCCCAACATCTCGCGATTATCACCTCGCCCACCGGTGCGGCCGTGCGAGATGTCCTAAGCGTGATCCATCGGCGCTTCCCCGCGTTGCGCTGTACCATCATCCCAAGCCAGGTTCAAGGTGCACAAGCTGCTGATCAGGTCGTCGCTGCGATTGCCATGGCCAATGACTACCTGGCAGCACCGTTCGATGCCATATTGTTAACTCGAGGTGGCGGCTCCCTGGAAGACTTATGGACTTTCAATACTGAACCCGTCGCGCTTGCGATTGCCGACAGTCGTCTTCCAGTGGTGAGTGCCATTGGGCATGAATCGGATGTCACCATTGCAGATTTTGTTGCTGATGTCAGAGCTGCCACCCCATCGGCAGCTGCCGAGATGCTTGCCCCGGATCAGACTGAATGGATGCAAACGCTCGATCAATTGGGGCAGCGAATCACCCGTCGACAGCGTCAGCGCTTGGCCATGGACAGAGCGGCCGTTGAGAGCTTAACCCGACGACTTCGAGACCCATCAAAAACTCTATCGGAATTACGGTCGCGGCTAGTGGGCCTGCAAAGACAGCTATCCTTGAGCGTAACCCGAGTGATCAGCGCCCCAGACCTGAGTCAAACGAAGAACCGGCTCAAGCTCGCGCTCGGGCACCAGCTAGCCACCCAAAGTCAGGCCCTCGCACAAATTCACACCCGCTTACCCGCAGCGTTCAAGCTCAAGATCAATCAACACCAAAATGAACTTGCGCTGCTCGCCGGCAAACTCGATGCATTAAGCCCGCTGGCAGTCCTCGAACGAGGCTACACTTTAGTCAGAGATCCATCAGGCAAAATCGTTCGTTCCGTGACCAACACAGCCACCGGTGACTTGGTACGAATTGAATTCGCCGATGGCGCTGCAGAGGCCCAAATCCAAAATCCTAAATCAACCACTTTAGAAGTACCAAAACGTTGAAGCTGCGATCTTTTCTATGGTGGGTAACCCTCATCGCGATGCTTCCAAACGCCAGCCACGCGGGACCCAAACATGAACCAGTTCCCGGGGGCATCGCGATTATCCCGATCCCGGAAACGGTCGATGCGGCGTACTTTCAGGGAAAGCCGGTCTTCTTGACTGGAACACCTACTGAGCGATATGCATTGGTGGGGTTATCCCTTGATCAGTCGCCCGGTCCCAACCTCTTGAGCTTGGAGAATAGCAGCATTACCTTCGAGGTCAGAGACAAAGCCTATGCCGAGGAGCACCTTACGATTTCGGATAACAACAAGGTTTCCCCACCGGCAAGAGACTACGATCGCATCGGTCGAGAACGTAACGAAATGCTGGCGGTCTTTGCCTCTTTTACTCCTTTGAGAGACACCGCCATCAACCCAGAAACAGGTCTCGCTGTGCAGCTCGATTTCAAACTGCCGGTTGCGGGCAGAATCTCGTCGCCGTTTGGCAAGCGGCGGATACTCAATCAACAACCTCGCAGCCCGCATTCAGGTCTTGATATTGCCGCACCGACCGGCACGCCAGTCATGACAGCAGCCGCTGGCACCGTTGCCGTCACCGGCGACTATTTCTTCAACGGTAAAACCATTCTGATCGACCATGGACAAGGGCTGATCACCCTGTATTGCCATCTAAGCGCCATTGATACCGTTAAGGGGCAATGGGTAGAGGCAGGTGAGGTCATTGGCCAAGTTGGGCAAACCGGACGAGTAACCGGCCCACACCTACACTTTAGCGTCAACCTCAATGGCGCGCGGGTCGACCCATCGTTATTTTTAGATCTACCGTAGCGCGCTTAATTTGTCTGAATGCTGAGACGCGACCCATTTGCAAGCGGGTCTTCTGTGTAGGGCGCTTATGAGGCGCCTTGTTCACATCTATGGGCTAGTGTTTTTTCTTTTTCGCAAGCTTTTTGACGTGCTGCATCAATCGTCGCTTCCGACCAATTTGGCGCTCGGTTAATTTGTTTTTTCGGCCTTTAAAGGGATTATCTCCAGTTCTAAATTCCACCCGCAGCGGCGTGCCCTGAAGATCAAGCGCCTTGTGAAATCGCTTCTGCAAATAACGCTTATAGGCCTCCGGCACCGCGTCCGTCTGATTACCGTGGATTACCACAATTGGCGGGTTGCTACCCCCAGCGTGCGCATATCTCAGTTTGATTCGACGTCCGTGAACCATCGGCGGTTGGTGCTCTGCAAGCGCATCAGCCAAGACTTTATTCAATCGCGTAGTCGACAAAGGTTTGGTTGCCGAGACAAAAGACTTCTGCACCGACTGATAAAGTAGGCCAACACCCGAGCCATGAAGCGCTGAAATATAGTGGATATTGGCAAAATCGATAAACGTTAGCCGACGTGCTAGTTCATTTTTGATGAAATCTTTCTGGGATTGGTCCGTACCATCCCATTTATTGATAGCAATGACTAGCGCCCTACCGGCCTCCAGCACATGGCCCAAAAGGTGTAAATCCTGCTCGACTAGACCTTCATGGGCATCGATCATCAGGATCACCACATTCGCATCGGCGATAGCATCGAGGGCTTTGATGACGGAGAATTTTTCAACCGCCTCAGAAATGCGCCCCCTGCGCCTAACTCCAGCGGTATCGATGATGGTATATTCCTGCCCCTCTCGCTCGAAAGGAATATAGATGCTGTCCCGAGTCGTGCCCGCTTGGTCGAAAACAACGACTCGATCCTCTCCTAGCATCCGATTTACCAATGTCGATTTGCCGACATTGGGTCTACCGACCACAGCCATTTTGATACCTCTGGATTGATGTTCCGATTCGGACGCATCGACCACCGGCAGGTGCGGGTGAACGACATCCGACATCAAGATGGCCACACCATGCCCATTAGAGGCCGAAATGAGGCAGGGTTCACCAAAGCCAAGCTCAGCGAATTCTCCAGAAACATAATCGGGATTTTGACCATCAATCTTATTGGCGACCAAAACCACCGGTTTGCCCTGTCCGCGTAATAGCGTGGCAATGTCATGATCTCCAGGTAACCGGCCCGCCTTCGCATCGACAAGATACAGCACCACATCAGCATCTCCGATGGCTACCCGAGATTGCTCAGCCATAGGTTTATCGATGCCGTTCTCATCCCCGGACAAGCCACCAGTGTCAACAACCAGGTAATCAAATTCGCCGACGGCGCCTCGCCCATATTGGCGATCTCTCGTCAGCCCCGGAAGGCTCGCGACCAAGGCATCACGGGTTTTTGTCAATCGATTAAAAAGCGTCGATTTACCAACGTTTGGGCGGCCAACAAGGGCTATGACAGGCAACATTGGCGACTACTGGAGCTCGAACGCAGACAGGCGACCGCTATTGCCCATAACAAAAAGACGGTTATCCTGGGCGAGTACGGGCGTATAGATCCCTTTGCTATCGACTCGGCGTCGGCCAACAAAGCGACCATCAGATTGCGCTATCAAATGGACATAACCCTCAAAATCGGCCACCGCTAAATAGCTTCCAGCGGTCACTGGAGTCGTCAAATCTCGATTGGCCAGAGCCTCTAACGACCATTGTATGCGGCCATTATCCATGTCATAAGCGGTGATTTGATCATCTACCGAAACCAGATACACATTTCCAAAACCTGCGCCAAGGCCCACTGTCGTTGAGGCGTCCTCTGACCAAAGCGCACGACCAGCATTTAGGTCAATAGCGAGGATTCGACCTTGGTAACTGGCAACAAAGAGACGACCATTCTGAAACACCATTTTGCCATCAATATCGATCAACCGTTCTAGATCTGAGCGACCCTTGGCAGCCGCGACTCGCTCATCAATGGCCGCGATCCCTCTGTCTGAATCAATTAACGCAACCCGACCATTCGCAAATCCGGCAATGACAAGGTCATCTCTGACAATAGGGGTTGACGTTCCTCTTAAGGTCAATGCTGGCGGCGTCGTGCTAAATCGCCAAAGACGCTCACCTGTGAAGGCATCTAGTCCAGTCACACTGCCATCAATCGATTGAGCAACCGCCAGCTGATTTAAAATTTGTGGCGGCGCTAAGACCTCACTGGTTACTGTAGCGCGCCAAGCTAAAGACCCATCGCTTTGATAGAGCGCAACTACTTCACCTGCAGCAGTACCGACTAACAGCACATCATTACCTACCCCAACACCGCCTGTAATGATATCGATGTCTTTCGCAAAAGCATGGTTAACTTCGGCGGAGGTGTATATATCTCGGACATTTTGAGACCAAATTTTATTTCCGGTATTGACTTGCAGAGCCACAATCGTACCGTCCGCCGACGCCGCAAAAAGGCGTCCTCCTGCAATGGCTGGCTCAAGCTTAATCGCTTTGTCTTCAGCGCCGGCGCCGATTCGAGCCGACCAGAGCGACTTCAAAGATAGCTCACTATTAATCTTAGTAAGCGTAGCGGGTTTAACCACCTCTTCTTCTTTGTCACCAAACCAACCGCAACCGACCAGCAGCGACAACACCATTACTGGCGCTAAGAATCGCAGCATCATTATCCATTTTCCTCAGAGGCAGAACCCACGTCTGCAGCTTCTTCCATCGATCTGTCGCCAGCTTCAGATTCTATTTCAGAGGAAACATCAGACCCGTCTGGCTCTGAAGCTGCAGCGGCAGGGATATCGGCTTCGGCAAAGGTTAAGTCCTGGACCTTCATAGTTAATCCAGGTTGTAAACCCTCCCCAGCAGTATTTTCAGCAAGCTGGTAGCTTTGCCTGGCTTCATCTAACCGACCTAACTGATAGAGAAGATCGCCTTCAAGCTCGTTTTTAGCCGAGGTAAAGCCAGCCCAACGGATCTGTTTGGCTAGAATGGTCAGTCCCTCTTCGGCTCGATCTTGAGCGCTTAATGCGCGTGCCAAACGCAATTGCACAAGCGGTGATAACAATTCGTTATCCGTATCCGAAATCTCTCGCAACGCTGCTTCAGCAGCCTGCAGATCGCCAGCGTCAAAATGAATTTTCGCGAGCTGCAGACCCGCTAACAGCGCATATTCTGAATCCGCGTAATCAAGCTGCAGCGCCTCACCCTGAGCTATCAGCGCTGCCTTATCCTCAACTACATTTCCGCGAGAGGCATCTTGGAACGCGGTAAATGCATCGCTTGCAGATGCAGCATAAGCAGCTTTTTGATCTTCCCAAGTGCGGTAGCCATAATTACCACCCAGAGCAGCGACCAGCGCAATCGCTATAAACCAGCCATTATCTCGAAAAAAGCTCTGTATTTTTTCGACTTGTTCTTCTTCACTTGTATCCAGCGCCACCCTGCTACTCCCTTATATTTTTTGCAACTACTCTGGCTCGAAAATGACTCCGGCAAGGTGATTATCCATCCGTGGCTAACGCCATCAAGACTTATCAAATCGCCGCCGCATAGCCCCAATGACTTAAGCAAATTGACTTTGCAGATAGGCCAAGGCCTCTCCCTCGGGAATCCGCACTTGTCCACCATCGCCTCTCAAGGCTTTTACCGTAATTTCGCGCTGATTAATTTCATCTTCCCCTAGAATCAGCGCCAATTGCGCCCCTGAGCCATCGGCTTTTTTCATTTGCGCTTTCAGCTTACCTGCACCGTGATGGACTTCGACTGCTAACCCCAAGTTCGAACGAACAGCCTCTGCGAGCACCATGAGCTTCGTCCTTGCGACATCGCCTACGCTAACCCCATAAATATCAACTATTTTGCTCGATACTGGTTGGTCCTCAAACATTAACGCCAAACGATCAAGACCGAGCGCGAAACCCACGCATGGCGTAGGTTTACCGCCCAATTGCTCCACAAGGCCATCGTAACGCCCGCCACCACATAGGGTTCCTTGAGCGCCGAGTTCGGTTGTGACCCACTCAAATACAGTCCGATTGTAATAATCGAGACCTCGGACGATCTGCGGATTAACCTCATAAGCAAGCCCTGCGGCGTCTAGTATCGCACAGAGGCCATCAAAATGCTGTCGCGATTCATCGTCGATATAGTCTGCCAGGGCCGGTGCATCTACCAAAAGTTCCCGCGTCTTTGGGACTTTCGTATCTAATATCCGCATAGGATTCGTAGTCATTCGACGCTGGCTATCGGCATCAAGATCGTCAAAATGCGGGGTCAAGTATGCGACAAGCCCAGCACAGAAAGCTTGCCGACTTTCCGCGTTGCCCACAGTGTTAAGCTCTAAAGACACTTGGCTAGCGATTCCTAATTGATCCCACAATCGCGCCGATAGCAGCAAGAGCTCAGCATCAACGTCGGGACCAGCTAGGCCAATGCACTCAACCCCAATTTGATCAAACTGACGATAGCGGCCTTTCTGCGGCCGCTCATATCGAAACATTGGGCCGGTATACCAATATTTTTGAGTCTGATTGAAAGCAAGGCCGTGCTCATTAACCAGTCGAACCAATCCTGCCGTTCCCTCAGGGCGCATGGTCAAGCTATCTTCATTGCGATCGTTAAAGGTGTACATTTCTTTTTCGACGATATCAGTAGTGCCGCCAACTAAACGACTAAACAAGCTTGTGCTTTCCAGAATCGGTAAACCCACCTCTTGAAATCCATAGCTCGCAAGAATTGCTCTCGCCTCATCCTCAATGTAGCGAAATCGCGCTTTCTTGTCCGGTAGCAGGTCCTGCATACCGCGCACGGCTTTGATGCTATTAGACACGAGTTTTAGGCTCAGTAGATGGATCAACAGATGCTGCCTCTGCAGCCAATTTGTCAGCCACTCGCCGCCGAATCATCGCCTCTAAGTCATCAATCAAATGCTCATTGGTCACTTTCTGGCTAGGTGTACCATCCCGGTAAATCAAGTTGTTGGGGGTCGCTCCCGTTAAACCAATATCTGCCTCTTTCGCTTCTCCCGGTCCATTTACGATACACCCGATGATGGCGACATCTATCGGGGTGGTAATATCTTCAACACGCCGCTCGAGCTCATTTACTGTACTAATCACGTCGAAATTTTGCCTTGAGCAACTTGGGCACGCGACAAAATTGATGCCTTTGCTTCGGAGCCTCAGGCTTTTTAATAAATCAAAGCCCACCTTAACCTCTTCAACGGGATCAGCAGCTAACGATATTCGGATCGTGTCGCCAATGCCCTCCATCAACAGCAAGCCCAACCCAACCGCGCTCTTCACCGTACCAGAGCGCAGTCCGCCCGCTTCTGTGATCCCAAGATGAAGCGGCTGCTCAATTTGCGTTGCAATGGTTCGATAGGCTTCCACCGCCATAAATATATCGGACGATTTCAGGCTCAATTTGTACTGATCGAAGTCTTCTGCATCTAACATATCAATGTTACGCATCGCCGATTCCACCATTGCGGTGGCATTGGGTTCTTTATATTTACGCAGGAGGTCTTTACCCAAAGAACCCGCATTGACACCAATTCGAATGGGTATATTTCGATCTTTACAAGCACTGACCACAGCCTTTACCCGGGCTGGGCTGCCAATATTTCCGGGGTTAATTCGAAGGCAATCGACGCCCAGCTCTGCAACTCTAAGGGCAATCTTGTAGTCAAAGTGAATATCCGAGACTAAGGGTACATTGACTGCTTTACGGATTTTGCCGAAGGCTTCAGCTGCCTCCATGCTGGGCACTGACACTCTAACAATATCCGCACCCACCGCTTCCAATCTACGAATCTGAGCCACCGTCGCATCTACATCTAGCGTATTGGTATTGGTCATGCTTTGCACAGCGATTGGCGCGTCGCCTCCTACTGCAACATTGCCGACCATAATCTGTTTAGCGACCCGTCGCTGAATTGTCGAGGCTTGACGCACAGTAATCTCCTAATTATTGAGTATGACCCGAGCCGTTAATTCTTGTGAGGTCTGCGACGCTAAATCCACGGGCCGGTCATTAAATGCCAGAGTCACCGCGGGAGCATTACCTAAAAGCACCGTCAACGGCGCCACGCCTCGTAAAACCAACGTATCACCCGAACGATTCAAATCACCATAAATGAGTGCTTGGTTGGCGTCGGCAACCTCGATCCAGCAATCGGCCTGAAGTTTGGCAACCAATCTGTCACGACCTCCAGCATCCACTTCAATCACACGTCCTGAGGGTAAAATCTCTCGGGTGATAGAAACAGGGCCTGCTCGTCCGCTCATCTCGCCTAAGCGAAACCGCATGGGTTCTGACAATTGCCGACGATCGGCACCGATGCTATCAACCTCATCACCGACCAAAGACAGCGCTTGAGCGCCTGCTCTGACTTCCGATGGACCCGCTCTCGCTTCTTCCAGCATGGCTTCTGCGGCCGGTACTTCAGAGCGACTTTCGGCTGCACCCAAACCGTCTTCTACCACTGAAACCCGCGACCGGGACTCAGGTGGCGCCTCTAACGCCAAGTCATCATCCGCTTTATCCGTCACGATGCCCGATGACGGCGACCCTTCGTCGGCAGATAACCTCGATTCGACCGGAAGCACAAAGCCACCCAAGCCGATTTCGTCAGAATCCTTCGTCGCAAGATCTGATGGCGGTATACCGGGGACGACATCGGGAGAGACCAGTTCAGTTACTGCCGCTTCACCCGTGATGGACGCAGCTCTCGGACTCGGGCTTGGTTGCGATTCCGGCAAAAATGTCCAAACCACCGCGACCAAAATCAAGATCACTAGCAAACCAATGACCCCGGAAGCTACAACTGGCCCAGAGAATCGGTTGGCCTTGACGCTCGCTGACAATTCGCTGACAGCGTCTACTTCGGTAGCCGGTAGAACCTCTTGATCGAACTGTCGAACGACGGCGTCCGCATCAAGGCCCAAAACGCGTGCATAGCTGCGCAGGTATCCCCTTACAAACGCTTGCTTGGGGAATCGATCGAAGTCTCCGGTATCCAAGTAACGAATGAAGGTCGGTGTCAAGAAAAGTTGGTCTGCAACGTCCTGCTGGGACAGACCCAGGGCTTCTCTTTGGGTTCTGACCACCTCAGCGACAGACGGTGTGGTTTGATTGGTGTCTAAATCCGTCATTGGCTGATACCACCTGCAACGTCCTGAAACGCTCTGGCTTCCTCTGATGCAGGATAGATGCGCAACAGATCCGCTACACACTTCGCCCGAAGGTTCTCATCTTTGAACACCGCGCCAATTTTAGCGCAAACGAAGAGACTTTTGGCAGAATCAGGTGCCAACGCTCGGTAATTCAGGTAATTCGACCGCGCTGCGACGAAGTCCTGCCGGTCAAGGTCAAGCAAGGCCATTTCTAATAACGCACGCGGTAATCGAGGATTTAACGCAAGCGCTCGACCAAAAGCGTCTCGCGCTTGTGCAACATCCGCAACCGCCAAATAGGCCACCCCTAAGTTTTCAAAGGCCTGGGGCCGTAACTCATAAAAACGATCTTCAGTTGCGATCCTGAGTTCATCAATTGCCTCTTCAGGTCGGCCCATTGCGTACAAAAAAGCGCCGTAGTTATTGTGGGTCGCCGTCAGGGATTGATCGAGACTCAGCGCCCGTTTGAAATAATCTTCCGCTAGTTCATGCTCTCGCTCTTGCTGAAACACAATAGCCAAGGTGTGGTGAGCTCGGGCTGATTTAGGTTCTACCGACAGTGCCTTGAGCAGATTTTCCTTGGCACGGCTCAAGTCCCCCTGTCGAAGATAAGCAACGCCCAGCTCAATGGCGCGTTCGGCAACCTCAGATTCATCGACTACGGTTCGGGTCGGGGTTGCGCACCCCGTCGTCAGTGCCAAAAATAGAAGTAATGACCAAAATTTCATATCGACCCACGCTCTGATGCGATCTTGCGATACCGGGCACTTCGTCGCGTTCGATCCGCTACTTGCCCTGCGAGTTGTCCGCAAGCCGCGTCAATGTCATCGCCACGGGTGGTTCGTACCATGGTGGAAAAACCTTTAGAAACCAGATATTCCTGAAAGTAACGGACGCTAGCGGCACTCGGCCTTTTAAAACCAGAACCTGAAAAGGGATTGAAGGGAATCAAGTTAATCTTGCAAGGGAAACCCGTCAACAGGGTCGCCAATTCCTCCGCATGACAAGCGCGATCATTAACACCATCCAGTAAAGTGTATTCAATGGTAATCGTGCGCTTTTCACCCAGATTTTCGGCGTAATCGCGACACGCAGCCAAAAGCTCCGCAATGGGATATTTGCGATTGATCGGAACCAATTGATCTCTCAATGCATCATTAGGCGCGTGGAGCGATATCGCAAGCGACGCATCAGTCGTCTCTTTGAGGCGTTTTATCCCGGGAACTACTCCAGCGGTTGAGATGGTCACTTTTCGTTTAGAGATTCCATAACCCAAGTCATCCATCATGATCGATACAGCAGGGATGACCTGTTCTATGTTTAGTAAAGGCTCTCCCATACCCATCAAGACAACATTGGTTACCGCTCGCCCACGCTCTGGATAGGCTGACGCAAGCTGACGCTCCGCTATTCGGAGCTGCCCAACAATTTCGCCTGCCGTTAAATTGGAGTTGAACCCTTGTTTACCCGTGGAGCAGAACTTGCAATCTAAAATGCAACCGACCTGACTTGAAACACAAAGGGTGCCTCGAGAGCCCTCTGGGATGAACACCGTTTCAATGGCACTGCCAGACCTCGCGCGCAACAACCATTTCCGGGTGCCGTCCTCTGACACTTGCTCTGATAACACCTCTGGCTCATGGATCTCAGCCGACTGCTCAAACTCTGCACGCAGCTTTTTGCTGATGTCGGTCATCTCACCAATTTGCCGAACCGAGCGGTGATGCAGCCATTTCATGACTTGCGCCGCTCGATAAGGCTTTTCACCTAAGCCTGTTAAAACCGATTTCATTTGTTCTTGGCTAAGACCCAGTAAATCGATTTTGTCTGGCGAGATTGCGTTCATCTGTCGCAGATTTGCTCGGCGTCGAAAAAGTAACTAATTTCACGTGCCGCAGAACCAGGTGCGTCTGAACCGTGGACAGCATTGGCATCGATGCTGTCGGCAAAGTCTGCCCGAATCGTACCGCTGGCAGCTTCCTTAGGGTTTGTTGCCCCCATGAGCTCTCGATTCAGAGCAATAGCGTTTTCGCCTTCTAGCACCTGAACAACAACCGGCCCTGAAGTCATGAAGGCCACCAAATCATTAAAAAATGGCTTGCCATCGTGCTCAGCGTAGAAGCCCTTGGCCTTCGCCTCGGTTAATTGCTCCATTCTAGAGGCCACAACCCGGAGACCCGCAGCCTCGAATCGACTGAGAATTTGACCGATCACGTTTTTTGCAACGGCATCGGGTTTGATAATTGAAAAAGTTCTTTCTAGGGCCATGCGGACTCCACTCCTGTTTTTTAGGGATTACAAGGCGCGGAATTATACGCGCGATTAACCCAGCAAAATAGTGAAAACCGTTGAATTCTGACTAATCTGACTCGTCGATCCAAGCCATCTGAATTGCTTCTAAAATCCGTTCACCACAGCGTTCTGATACATCATCGAAATCTGGCAAGGCTTCTACCCAAGCCTTTAAATCCGTAAATCGAACCGTTAACGGATCTACTTCCGGATGAGCCTCTATCAGCGCTAAAGCGATCTCTAAACTGTCGGTCCATTTCATAAGCTGAACTAATGGTTTTCTGAAACTTGATTAATGGTATACCTCGGGATCTCGATCACCAAATCGTCATCGCCCACCTGTAACTGGCAACTTAATCTCGAGTCAGGCTCAAGCCCCCAAGCTTTGTCCAACAAGTCGTCTTCGAGCTCATCGGATTCCTCTAGTGAATCAAAGCCTTCGCGCACAATGACGTGGCAGGTGGTGCATGCGCAGGCCATTTCACAAGCATGCTCTATTTTGACTCCATGGGAGAGGGCCACATCGATAAGGATCTCTCCTGGCTTGGCATCAAACACTGCACCCTCTGGACAACGCTCAGTGTGTGGTAACACGATTATTTTAGGCATAGTTTTCTCTTAGTCGCTCGATCGTCACGTGGATTCAGTCGGTAAGACCTCATCTAAAGCTTGCCCTGCGAGCGCTCGCCGAACCTCTTGATCCATCCGCATTGCGGCAAAAGGATCACTGGCTTGGCTCAGCTTCTCTGTCTCTGCCTTAATTGCGCCGACATCAGCACCTGACGCCACCTTAGCGAGTACCTCAAGGCCATGATTTAATTCTTCTCGCTGAATAGGTGATAGCAATGCGTCGCCGTCCTGAGCTAGCGCCGCCGACAACGCTTCGATCAGCCGCTCAGCATCGAGTCTTGCCTCAAGCAGCATTCTCGCCTCCGCATCCTCTTGCGCGTGTGCAAAGGAACTTTTTAACATCTGGGTCACTTCTTCATCGGAGAGCCCGTAGGAAGGTTTAACTTCGATTGCAGCCGTAACACCGGTACCCAATTCGCTTGCCGTTACCGACAACAAGCCATCGGCATCGACTTGAAATACCACTCGAATTTTTGCAGCACCAGCAACCATCGCTGGAATACCCCTTAATTCAAATCGCGCCAAAGAACGACAATCGACCACCTGTTCTCGCTCGCCCTGCAGCACATGAATCAACATAGCAGACTGGCCGTCTTTAAAGGTTGTAAACTCCTGTGCCCTTTGAACAGGGATCGGTGTATTTCGAGCGATCAATTTTTCAACCAGGCCGCCCATGGTTTCAAGGCCTAACGATAGCGGCAGCACATCCAGCAGCAGCATATCTTCATCTGGTTTATTACCGATCAAAACATCCGCTTGCAGAGCGGCACCTAACGCAACAACTCGGTCTGGGTCGATTTCGGACAGCGGCGCCTGCCCAAAAAAATCTTCTACCTTGGCGCGCACCAGAGGAACTCGAGTCGCGCCACCCACCATGACAATTTGCGCTACCTCATGGGACGCAATCTGCGCATCTCTCAATACTCGCTGGGCCGCTTTGATGGTATCGCTCACCAAATCGTCGATAGCAGCCTCGAACGCTTCTCGAGTAATCAAGCCTGATAGCGTTTGATTCTGATGGACCAATTCAAAACTGGTAGAAGTCTCGGTGGTCAAGTTCTCCTTGCATTGTCTCGCCACTGCAAGCAGTTGACGACTCAGCGATGCATCGAAAGATACCTCGCCTGGACACATTGAACGAATCAAATTCGCCATTCGCTGATCAAAATCATCCCCGCCAAGGCTGGCATTGCCGCCGGTGGCTAAGACTTCAAAAACCCCTCGGCTTAGCCGGAGCAGTGACACATCGAAGGTGCCGCCTCCTAAGTCAAATATAACGGTTAAGCCTTCATCACCTGAATCAAGCCCATAAGCGACAGCCGCTGCCGTGGGTTCGTTTAGCAGTCGCAACACATTTAATCCCGCTAAGGCTGCAGCATCTCTGGTCGCTTGACGCTGCGCGTCATCGAAATAAGCTGGCACTGTAATGACAACGCCATCTAATCTTCCCCCCAGGGAGGCTTCCCCTCGGAGGGCCAAGGATTTCAGTATTTCCGAGGAGACTTGAACCGGACTAACCGGCCCTACGGCTGTTTGTAATTGCACCATGCCTTGCGTGCCTTCCACAAAAGCATACTGGCCCGCTGACTCGGTCTGGGTGAGGTCTGCTAACCCGCGTCCCATCAACCGCTTAGCCGAGGCAATTGTATTCATAGGATCGATCGTCGCCGAGGACATCGCAGTAGCGCCCACCTTAATACCATCGTGAGCGTAGTGGACTACACTCGGCAGTAAAGTCTGTCCTAGATCGTCATCCAGCGTCTGCGCTTTTCCTTCTCGCACACTCGCGATCAGGGAGTTCGTGGTACCTAAATCTATGCCCGCAGCCCGTTTCCGCTGATGGGGGTCCAGCGCCTGTCCAGGCTCAGTTATTTGAATCAGTGCCATGCGCTAATATCCTAAAAGTTTATCTTCTGCCGCCCGGGCAGACAGCATTAACTTCTTTAGAAACTGCATCCGATAGACCACCTGCAAAGCCTCTTCGAAGGCGCCATCTGTATGCGCCTTTTGAAAGCATATCTCTGCCTCCGCCATATGATTTTTCAGGCGGTTCATAAATTTGAGCACGACCGAAGCCTCCCCAGAAAGCTCTGCAGCCTCTAGATCCTCCCGCAAATCGATCTGCTCCATCAAAAACGCGCCTGATAGCGTTGGGTTTTCTTCGAGTTCTATTGAGTCCATTGAAAGCAGATAAATTGCTCGGCTAAGCCCATCCGATAAGGTGCGATAAGCTTCATTGATTTGTGTCGCCCACTGGGTGGCTAACCGTTCTGCTTGGGCGCCTTGGCCAACAAACCGATCTGGATGGACCCGCCGCTGCAGCGTCTGGTATCGCTCGCCTAACACGTCAAGGTTTAAATCAAAAGATGGTGTGAGCTGGAAGATCTCAAAAAAATTTTGATTAAAATTCAAAAGATTAACCCGCTAGACAGTGAAGCTTTCGCCGCAGCCGCACTCTCCTTTGACATTCGGGTTTCTAAATTCAAAGCCTTCATTCAGGCCCTGCTTGACATAGTCCATCTCTGTGCCATCAACATAGATAAGGCTTTTTGGATCTATGAAAACTTTGACCCCTTGGGAATCAAAATGCATATCTTCTGTGTCCGGTTGATCCACCGGCTCGATAACATACATCAAACCTGAGCAGCCGGTCGTTTTTACGAGGAGCCGAATGCCCAGGCCTTTTCCACGACCGTCTAAATAATTGTGAACATGCTGCGCCGCCGCCGCGGTTAAACTAATACCCATAATTTCCTCTAACCCAATGTACGACTAGGCGTCGCTTAGCTTCTTGCGATAGTCTTCGACGGCTGCTTTGATCGCATCTTCAGCCAGCACAGAGCAGTGAATTTTAACTGGCGGCAACGCAAGCTCTTCCGCGATTTCTGTATTTTTAATCTGAGCCGCTTCGTCGATCGAGCGACCCTTGACCCATTCAGTTAACAAAGAACTTGATGCAATCGCAGACCCACAGCCATAGGTTTTAAACTTCGCGTCCTCGATAATACCGAGATCATTCACTTTAATTTGCAAGCGCATAACATCCCCACACGCAGGTGCACCCACCATGCCTGTACCGATTTGGGCATCGTCGTCGTCAAACTTGCCGACATTTCTGGGGTTCTGGTAATGGTCCATCACCTGATCACTGTACGCCATCTTGCTACTCCTTATTTAACCTTTGCCAACTCTGCGACCTAATGCGCCGCCCATTCAATACTATCGAGGTCAACCCCATCTTTATACATGTCCCACAGCGGCGATAATTCACGTAACTTCTCAACGGCCCTTCTAACCTGAGCGATAGCAGCATCGACATCTTCTTCGGTGGTGAACCGCCCAACTGAAAACCTTAGTGAACTATGCGCCAGCTCATCATTCATACCGAGTGCTCTGAGCACGTAAGACGGTTCAAGGCTTGCTGAGGTGCAGGCCGAACCACTGGACACCGCGAGTTCAGGTAGGCTCATTATCAAAGATTCGCCTTCGACATAGTTAAAACTGATATTGATAATGCCAGGGACATGAGCATTTAAATCGCCATTGACGTAAACCTCTTCCATATCGTTAAGACCCTGCCAGAGTCGTTCACGCAAGGCTAAGGTTCTTGCTGCCTCGCTGCTCATCTCTGCTTGCGCAATCCGACAGGCTTCTCCCATGCCAACCAGCTGATGGGTTGCCAAGGTTCCGGAGCGCATACCTCTTTCGTGACCACCGCCATGCATTTGTGCCTCGAGTCGGACTCGCGGCTTACGCCTTACAAACAGTACGCCCACACCTTTTGGCCCGTACATCTTGTGGCCTGATAAAGCCATGAGATCGACTTTCAGCGTTGACAAGTCAATCGGAATCTTGCCTGCGCTTTGAGCCGCATCAACGTGATAGAACACTTTTGCTGCTCGACAGACTTCGCCAATGCGTTCGATATCATTCACGACGCCAATTTCGTTATTAACGTGCATGATAGACACTAATGTCGTGTCTTCTCGGATTGCAGACTGGACCGCCTCTGGCCGGATAAGTCCATCGGAACCTGGCTCCAAGTAAGTGACCTCAAAACCTTCTCGCTCCAAATGACGACACGTATCTAGTACCGCTTTATGCTCAATCTTCGAGGTAATAATGTGCTTGCCCTTACCTTTGTAAAATTGAGCAATGCCTTTGATAGCCAAATTATCGGACTCGGTCGCACCTGACGTCCAAACGATCTCTCGAGGATCACAATTTAACAACGCTGCCACTTGGGTGCGCGCGAGCTCCACTGCTTCTTCCGCTTCCCAGCCAAACTTGTGTGAACGGCTTGCTGGATTGCCAAAGTTGCCCTCGGTCATTAAACACTCGCTCATTTTTTGAGCCACTCGGGGGTCGACAGGTGTCGTTGCTGCATAGTCAAAATAGACTGGCGCTTTCATCATTTTATTACCTCTTACCTGCACTCAGTGCATCTGTTCAGTCGAGAACTTGTACGGTTTTAATACTACTTTGGCCGCCTCGACTGGTTGCTTTATTGGCAACGAGCCGACGTGTTGCTGCTTTTTCTACCAAGCTTGCCAAATCAACACCTTTCAAAAAGTTGTGAATTTGATCGCTCAGATCGGTCCATAATTCATGGGTCAGACACATCTCGCCACCCTGACAATCACCCTTACCCGCGCAACGCGTCGCATCTACCGTCTCGTCAACAGATCCAACAATGTCCGCAACAAAAATTTCTTTACTATCTCGACTCAGGCAATAGCCGCCCCCAGGCCCTCTCACACTCTCTACTAGCCGACTTCGCTTTAATTTCGCAAACAATTGCTCGAGGTAGGCCAAACTGATCGATTGGCGCTCAGCGATTTCACTGAGTGGAATAGGTCCTCGGTCCTGATAAACGGCTAAATCCACCATCGCAGTTACAGCGTAGCGGCCCTTAGCAGTTAGTTTCATGACGCATCTCTATTACCTTTTCTGTTACCCTTTCTGTCACCTTTTCCACTACCCTTTGTCATATTTTTCCGCCGGGCACTGGCCAATACTGCAAATTTCATGGAGCGCCGTCTCGTTATCGTCGATCACTAGGCTCACCGCACCAATGTTCAGATTCCTCAAGCAATCCTTACCAGC
>JADHNJ010000041.1 GCA_016779565.1 Pseudomonadales bacterium | reverse complement strand
GCGGGGGGATGCCCAGCGCGCGCCGCCTCAAGGTAAAAGTCATAAGCCTTTTGCAAATCAACGGGACCACCCTCACCAAATCGAGACATCATGCCGAGGATGGCGCTGGCGCGCGCGCTGCCTTGGTCAGCGAGGCGGGTAAAAGCCGCTTTGGCCTCAAGAAATTGCTGGCTGCGATAGAGTTCTGCAGCTTCTTCAAAAGCGGATGTGGTCGCAGCACCTGCAAAGGAGGAGGCAAGCATCAGTGACAGAATGATTAGCCCGCGCATGTCAGGCGCCTTGCGAGCTACTATAGATATTGTTGATGTAGCCCCTCCAAGATGCGAAAAAATTCGTCCCGGGTCTCACCCAGAATCTCGGCGACCGGTTTGATGGTTTCGATACGGCCAGCAACCTGGCCAGAAAGTGGCACAGCAGCTTCCATATCGCCGCCAAAGTAAAGCGCCTGTGCATCGCCAAATTCGCCCATAATATTTCGCTCGCTGGCGGTTTCGAGCTTTGAGGTACGCTCGGTTCTCAATGCCCGGAGGGCAGGCGAATGAAACTTATTTAAAAATACAGTGCCTGTTTCGGCGGAATTGACGATGGCGTCCTTCCAATTTTGATGTACCGGCGATTCTAAGGCTGAGACCATTCGAGTCCCCATCTGTACCCCTTCTGCGCCCAGGGCAAAAGCTGCCGCCATGCTGGCGCCATCAACCATGCCGCCTGCTGCGATGATCGGGACCGACACTTTGGCGCGCACCAAGGGCAGTAAAACCATCGAGGCGACCTCGTTAGGGTTCTTAAAGCCGCCGCCTTCACCACCCTCGACGATGAGGCCGTCAACCCCAGCGGCAACTGCCTTAAGCGCCGCCGATAGGGTTGGCACGACATGAAATACTGTCAAACCAGCGGATTTGAGCTGGTCTGTGTAGCGCGTCGGACTCCCAGCAGAGGTGGTCACAAAGGTGACACCCTGATCAATCACAAACTGGGCGATATCGGGGTCTCGGACGAAAGCTTGTGCGATATTGACGCCAAAAGGCTTGTCTGTAAGTGTTCGCATGTTTTTGATTTCTGATTTAACGGCATCGAGTTCGCCGGAGCTAGTTTCGATAATGCCGAGACCGCCAGCATTAGATACTGCTGATGCGAGCGCAGATCGTGCAATCCACCCCATAGGGGCTTGTACAATGGGTAACTCAACACCGGTCATTTGGGTGACGCGATTATCAAATTTCATACGTTCTCCGTAGGATTTCTCTCAAAGGTTTGATAGCAATAGGCATGATTGCTTTGAAAATGCTCGGTGTGGATGCAGGTAAAGTTGGCGGTTGGGAAAGGCGGGAAGTAAACATTACCGTTGACCTCAAGATCGATGGTGGTGAGATGCACCCATCTTGCTTGAGCCAAGGTTGACGCATAAAGTTCGCCGCCGCCGATGACGAATATGGGCCGCTTGGTTTGTTCTGCCGAATGAAAGGCAGCCTCGAGGGTGTGGGCAACGTGGCATCCCTCAGGCGCATAGTCCTGTTGTCGGGTGATCACGATGCTGATCCTACCGGGTAAGGCGCGACCAATTGACTCAAAGGTTCTTCGCCCCATCAAAAGGCAGCCACCTAGGGTGATTTTTTTAAACAGTGCTTGTTCGCCCTTGACATGCCAGGGTATCTCATCGTCCCGGCCAATAACGCTATTGCGACTTCGAGCGGCAATGAGGGCGTAATCGATAGTCACATACGCTCCACGGTTTCGATCCCTAAAAGACCGAGGCCTGTTTTTAAGGTATCGGCTGTCAGCTCAGCCAGCCGAAGACGACTTGATCGCAGCGTTTGGTTCTCAGAGAGAATGGGACAATGCTCGTAAAACGTCATAAATGTACCCGCAAGCTCAAACAGATAATTGCACAAAACGTTGGCCTGATAGTCATCGAGATAGGTGTCGATGGCCTCCTGAAATTGCAAATTCTTAAGCGCGAGTGCGGTTTCTTCGGTGGTTGATATTACGACTTCTGAATTGGGTCCCATTGGCGATGCCCCTGACTTCCGGAAGAGGCTTCGTATTCGGGTATAGGCATACTGTAAATAGGGCGCAGTATTGCCCTCAAAAGACAGCATCGTATCCCAATCGAAGACATAGTCAGTGGTTCTATTTTTCTGTAATTCCGCATATTTAATGGCGCCAATCCCAATGACCCTAGCGATCACTTGCTGCTCTTCGTCAGTGAGGCCTTCGCTGCGTGCTGCCAGCAGCGTTTTGGCGCGATCAACGGCTTCGTTAAGGACATCGATTAACTTTACATCGGCGCCATCTCGAGTTTTAAACGGTGTCCCGTCAGCTTTGAGTACAAGTCCAAAGGCAAGGTGCCGCGTAGTGAGTTGTTCAGGAATAAAGTCCGCGGCTCTTGCGACGGCAAAAACCTGTCGCAGGTGCAACTGTTGAGAGGCGCCAACAACATAGAGTGCTTCATCAGCCTTGAGTGTCTGATAGCGATATCGCAATGCTGCCAGGTCTGTTGCGAGGTAGGGGAACCCGCCATCGGATTTCTGGACCATGGCAGGCAGTCGACTACCATCTTTGCCTTTGAACTCGTCTAAAAATACACATAATGCGCCATCGGATCGTTCTATCAAACCTTGGTTTTGAAGGCTGTCAAGCAGTGGTAAGAGATCGTCGTTATATTGGCTCTCAGGCATAGCGTCAGCTTTACTCAAGGTTATGCCGAGTTTGTCGTAGACTGCCTGCCCATGATCCATTGAGGTTGCAATAAAGGCTTGCCAAAGCTGCTTCAGCGTTGGGTCGCCGGCCTGCAATTTAACCACGTAGCCTCGGGCCGTCTCTGCAAATTCGGGATCTTGCTTAAATTTCTTGCTCGCCGCTTGATAGAATTTTTCGAGGTCGGAGAGTGCGGCTGCCTGAGCTGATTCGTTGTGGCCGGTCTCTGCTAAATACGCGAGCAGACTACCAAACTGTGCTCCCCAATCACCCACATGATTCGCTCGAATAGCGGTATGACCTACATGTTCCAAAACGCGAACGATCGTATCACCAATGACCGTTGATCTCAGATGGCCAATGTGCATCTCTTTAGCAAGATTAGGAGAGCTATAGTCAACTACAATTCGTCGTGGGGCCGGGCAAGCGAGAGCAATAGTTGAAGCGGCTTGGGATAACGCTCGGGACAGGCAGTCATTGCTTAGCCGCACGTTGATAAAACCCGGGCCGGCAATCTCAAAAGAAAAATCAGGTTGCGGTGGTAGCATCGCTAAAATTGCTTTCGCTAGATCTCGCGGTGCCTGCTTTAATTGCTTGGCTGCTGCCATCACGCCGTTGGCTTGGTAATGGCCAAATTCTGCCCGTTGAGACTGCTTTACAATTGGCTTCGGTTCTGGGATGCCAGCGTCTACCATGGCTTGTCTGATGAGCGTTTCGAGGGTTTGTTTGATCTTCATGAAGAGCTCAGCGAAGTGAATCAAGTATTATAGCAGTTGTCGCTACGATGCAAATCAACCACGCTCGAAAGCTAGCGTTAAACAGCGGCGAGCTTCATTCATGCTGCTAAATGCTGCTACCGATTTATTCGCTCAGGTAGGCGCGAGGAGCTGATTGTGCATTTCCCAGGGCCGCCGTTATGGCGGTTTTTAAATGCTCAAGTCCGAAGGGTTTATCCAGTTGCTCCCAGGATTTGTTGGCAAGGAAATGGTTATGGGGTGGTGCGTCATTAAATGCTGAAACCACTAGGATCGATTGGTGTGAAGATAAACGATCGACCTCAGCAAGAAACGCTTGCCCGCCGAGATCAGGGAGCACCAGCTCGGACACAACGAGATCGAGGTACATGGATTTTTCCCGGTAGATGGCGAGCGCCTGCTTACCGCTGTCTGTGGCGATGCAATCGATGCCCATTGATTTTAAGGCTAGCGTAATGAAGGCGCGCAAGTGTGGGTTTGGTTCAACCACCAATGCGCTTGTGTTCGAAAACGCTGAGTCATTAGAGAACGGCCTCGATAGCTGACTTTTTGCAGGTTGCAGAGATCTGGGTATGAACATTTGAAGCGCGCCGCCGCTCGGACTACTTTGAACTTGGATGTCGCCGCCTCGGGCACGCAGAAGTGTTCGGATACTATGAAGTCCGAGACCGCGGCCGCCGCGTGAAGCTTTTGTTGTAAAACCTTGCTCAAAAATCATTGACTGCAATTCTCTGGGAATGCCAACGCCAGAATCTATGAATTCTATTGAATACCCTAAAATGCCAGGTGACTGAGTGCGCTTTTCCGTCGAACTGACTCGAATTTGGAAGTGTCCTCGGTTGGGCATCGCATCCCTGGCGTTAATCGTAAGGTTAATCACAATATTCATCAGTTGACTGGATTCTATGTTCGCGAGCAGAGGCCCATTGCCCGCTGGCAAGTTAAGCTCAAAACTGGTGCCGGGCCCTAGGAGCATGCGGATTTGTTCGGATAATGCGGGCAGCACCTGCCTGAGATCACTCACTGACGAAGGATTATCAGAACTTGGCAACCGTAAGATTGAGCGACTGATAGCGATGGCATCATCTAGCACGTCGGTCAGCGCCTTAAGGTTCGGATCCGTCGACCCATCTCTCTGATTCGTAAGCTCTGTCGTATAACCGTGTGCAAGAGTCAGTAAATTACCTAGGTCATGGGCGACCCCTTGGGTCATCTGGCCCACCTGAGACAGGTGTTCATGTTGGGCTAGCGCTTGTTCTGTTTGCAGCAGGGATTCCTGAAGTTCAATAGTTCTGCTGATGTCTTGCAGTTGATAGCAGTTGACGGTGAGCAAAGGGTCCTTGACTTGTTTAAGGCAGACGTTGACGGGTATTTGCCTTGAGCCATCAGTTTGAAAGATGGCAGTCAACTCAATGGAATTTGCAAGTGCTGATGTACTTCGGTAATGATCCCGAAGCCGGCGGTCGCTGAGCGCCGGGGGTAAAAACTGATCGATCTGAAGTTTTGACACGGCCTCTTTTGCCATCCCAGCAAGTGCCGCAAAGGCATTATTACAGCCCATGATTAAGCCTTGTTGGTTGGTAATGCAAACAGCTTCAGTCGCTCGTTGAAGGAAGGCGTTGCCATCATCGGCGAGACTCAGTGCCGGTGATGCCGCGGAGTGCTCCTTGCGAATAAGATAACCCATGGTCTTCGTATCGTGACTGGCGCAAAGACATAAAGTGAACCCAAGGTCAGGGTCTGAGCTGAAAAGCTCAAGGACGACGGGTGTTTTTGGCAGACCGTCGGTTAAGTTTTGGCGCTGTCTCGGATGAGGATCCTTGATCTCAAATTTTTCAATGAGCTGAGAAAGATTGTCGGGTAAGTTTTCCGACTCAAGGATGATACCCGAGGGTGTTTGCCAGCCCTTAATCTGACCATTGTCTGCCACTTCGAACTGGTAATGCGCGGTCCTTGCAAGTAGTCCACTGAGCAAAGGGTCTGTAATGGTTTTAGCTTCGATGACTAAATCCCGAGTCCGATGCGCTGATTGGGTTTGTTCATGCCAGTATCGGGTTCGGCTTCGTTCAAACTCAAGGGCTGAGATGAGTTTTGGTGATACCCTGTTAAATCGTCTTTTGATCATGCGCGGTAGGCGACGTACCTGTTGGTTTTCATGCCTGCATGTCATGGTGCAGGAATTCTTCCGCTGCTCTATCGAGACTTTGAGACCCTTAATACCCGTGATCGCTGCGAAGCTTTTGAGTTCGCTTTGGATCAATCGAAGGAGACCTAAATGAACAGGTACTTGCTCTGATCGCGCGCTAAAGTGCACGATAATTTTGTGTGGGTTCCTGGTGGGTACGGCGGCCTTTAGGGGAAAATCAGTCACGAGAAAGCCGACTTCGCCAATTAAATCTAGCAGAAGTTCGAAGGGATCGCCGTGGGCTTTGGCGATATCGATCCAAAACAAACCTGTAGGGGATCGCCACGTACCGCTGCAAGCGATATCAAAGTCCTCCGCCGGTAGGATTTGGAGCGCTTGTGAAACAATATTCGTGGCAAGCGCGTCCTGCTGTTGTTCAAGGCTCTGCCAGGTTTCAGAGACGCTATGATCGTCCTGTGATTTCAAAGAGGTAGATGGCGTTAAGTCAAAGCCCTTAGCGTGGCAAAATTCGAGCAAAGGCGTTAGCCGGTTAGTAACCAGCGGATGGGTATCCTTAATATGCATAGGGTACCTTATGGATGTTTTTCCTCATTATTGTCAGTGGCTCGCATCCCTGCAACTGAGATTTCGCTTACACGCTGGTGCGCTAGCGCATAAGTCTCAGGAAAGCGGTTTGCAATTTCTAAAGCGGCGTCTGGGCTGCATTGGTACCGGCCACGTTCAATGCGTTCAAACCAGTTGTAGTGATTAGCCAGTAATATCGAACCTGTTTTGATACTGCAGCCCAGACTTTTTAAGGCCTTAGGTGAGGCAACGCCGAGTGTTTCAAGTGCCGCAAAAATTAAGATAGCCTCCTCACGATACGCTGTAATTAGCGGTCTTGCAGCGCTGCCGCCTGGCGTATCTGTGCTCGATCGGCCGTTGAACTCTGTCTTGAGTAAACGCATTTTCCGACTAGATTTTCTTGGCTTGACGACCTTCGGCTGACAACGAACCTCGATTCGGTCTCCAAGGCTCGATTGATGTATCAAAATCAAACCAATCCCTAATAGTTTTAATAGGCGAATAAAAGGCGTCAGTGCCCGTGATCGATGCGAGGACCCGGGAAGCCCGACAAATACCTGATCGGTAACACTGAGACGCTCACTTGCTTGGTACAGCAATTTTAGGGAAGGTTTTATTTTTAGCTCGACGATCACCAGCTCGTCAGCTTTTTCAGCAACCAAGTCACAGTGTTTAACCTCGCCGCGCACTTGATAATCTTGTGCCTCAAACCATCTTTTGAGTGGCGGATAAAGTTCGGCTTCAAGCATGGGGCAGTGCTTCGCTTAGAACCACTTTAAGCTGATCGATATTTCCATTGCTCATAATGACAATGTGGGCTGTGCTAGGCTCTGATTGCAATGCAGTATTAAGCGCTGCCGCTAATGTGCTGGGGTTTTGGGCTACATGGTGACCGCTGGGCTTAACCAGGCTTGCTAAATCAAAAGCCAGTGGCTGACTCTCTAGCCAGAAAACTTGATCTGCCGATTCACAAGCTGCGATCAAGCGTGGTTGGTGAGTGCCTAATTTCATGGTGTGTGAACTGGGTTCAATAATGGCGTAAATCGGTGCTGCGCCAACTTTGGCTCTGACGGCTTCGAGGGTGCTCTCGATCGCGGTTGGGTGGTGGGCAAAGTCGTCGTACAGTACGTAGCGATTTGAGGTGTTGATGACCTCTAATCGCCTTTTTACACCTCTAAAACCCTCAAGAAAATCCAAACTCAAGGCTGGGGGAACGCCAACATGTCGGGCAGCTGCAATCGCAGCCAGCGCATTGGCACTGTTGTGGGCGCCGGCAAGGGACCAGGAGAGGGTGCCGACTTGAAGGCCGTCAATCTCGACGTTTCCAGATGCTGGCTCAATGGCAATATCCAAGTCCCCCCTATCCGAAGGGGTTACTACGCCGAAACGCAATTGCTCAGACCAGCATCCGCGATTCATTAGCCGGTCGATATTTTGATCAAGTCCGTGACGGATAATGAGGCCTAGCGCGGGCACTCGCCGGATTAATTGATGAAACTGATTTTCAATACTTTCAAGGTCAGGAAAAATATCTGCATGATCATATTCAAGGTTATTAATGACCAAGGTCATGGGTCGATAATGTAGAAACTTTGATTGTCGATCGAAATAGGAGGTGTCATATTCGTCGGCCTCAATGACAAAAAATGGACTATCGGTTAATCGCGCCGAGGTTTCAAAGTTCATCGGAACGCCGCCAATTAAGTAGGACGGATTGAGGCCCGCACATTCAAGGAGCCAGGCGATCATGCTTGCGGTCGTGGTTTTGCCGTGAGTGCCGGCCGCCGCAATGACCCACTTGTCCGCTAGGATGTGTTGGCCAAGAAACTGGGCGCCTGATTGAAAGGGTTTGCCACTTGCAAGAAGCGCTTCGACGGCAGGATTGCCTCGTCCAAGACCTGCGTTGCCCAAAACAATAAGATCCGCAGCACTAGGAATGCTGTTGTCCTGATAGGGTAACTGTATGTCGATGCCAGCGCGTTTGAGTTGGCTTTGCATGGGTTCATAAAGGACATTGTCTGACCCAGTGATCTTGTGTCCTTGGGCCCTCGCCAGTTGCGCAATACTGCCCATCAGGGTGCCGCCAATACCTAGAATATGTATGTGCATGCTCAGTTGCTTGGGAATAGCGTAAAACTGGTAATCACGCTCAATAATTCAATTACGAAGGCAATGAGCGCACCTTGGACGATACTAATATGCATCGATTTGGAGAGGATAAAACCGCTAACGGATAACCACCAACCAAGCCATGCCCAAGTAAGGGCATTGGCGATCGCAACCAAGATTTCAGTCTCGCTTTGCAATAACACCAAATTGACGGGCAACAGTAGGACGCTCATAAGTATGCCCGTCCCCAACATGTTACCGATGACTGAGGGAAAGCGAGTGGAAACACCTTTGAATAGAAGAAGCAGATATAGGATCGCACTTTGCAGACAAATCCCAATGCTAATGATGGCAAGGGTGGTCACAAAAGTTCTGGCGGGATAGCTCAGCAGTCCGACAGGCGTGATGACAATCAGATAGATGGCGAGTATGAGCGCTGCCGTGCTTAGCCGATTAGGTAGTTCGGCTGGGTGGCGCCTGAACAGACAGAGTTGCCAAAAATAGATCGCTATCGCTTGCACAAAAGGTTATTCCAGCATGAAAAAGCAGTGATAGCTGAGTATGCCGCGATTCTGTGAAAATTGATAATTGGCCCAGGCCATCTGCGGCACTATCCCCGCCGGTAGCCAGTATCAATTTGTCGCACAGCTGGCAGCGCAATTGCTGCAATCACGGTGGTGAGCACCAAAATGATACCGCTGGTTGCCAGTCCGGCAGAAATACTCACATGTTCCGCAATATAACCGATTGGCAATATGCCTATGGGCATCAGGCCATGAGACATCAAATCAATGCTCATAATCCTGCCGCGCATATGTTGATCAACTTGCAGTTGAACAAGGCTTCGATTCATTGACATGTTGATGGCTGAAACAAATCCCATAAAGCTAATGACTGAAAAAGCCCAGATAAAGGTGCTCGTGAGGCCAAACAAAGCGACCGCAAGGCCCCAAAGGATATTGGTAGAGATTAACCAAATCCCTTTTCTTCGTAGACCGCTGAGTTTAGCAAGCACCAAGGACCCAGCAATGGCACCGATGCCCATGCCGGTCATCAATAGTCCAAGTGTATCTGGTCCTGCCAATAGTACGTCGGTGTTAAAAGCGGGCAGCAGCGTATTAATACTCAGTCCGAAGAGAAACGGCAGAATAGATAATAAAATCAGCCCGCCGACGATGGGCGAGTCGATCACGTAGCGAAGGCCCTCGACGGTGTCCTGAAGGGGGCTGTTCTGGGTTATGTTCGTTGGATTGCCTGCATGACTGATCAGGAGCACAGAAACCCCCGAGAAAAAATACAGCCCGCTGATCACAACATACACCCAGCCGACGCCAAAGGTCGACGTTGTATCGCCATCGGCTATTTGGGCGATCATAAAACCTGCTAATGCTGGACCAAGAATTCGTGAGAGATTCCAAGCCGCGGTGTTAAACGCCATAGCATTAAAGATTCTGTGCTCGCCGACGATTTCAGGAATGAGCGCTGTTCTTGCGGGGATCGATAGTGCCATCAGAGTGCCGTTTAGAAAACCGATCGCGACGAAGTGCCAAAAGACAACATCACCAGAGAAAATAATCACGGTCAGATAAACAGTGGCGATGCCATTAGCAATAGGACTCCATCCGATGAGTGGCTTTTTCCGAACTCTATCGGCCAGCACGCCGCCAATCAGCGAGAAAAACACTTGTGGGAGCATGAAGGCGAGCGTGACCCAGGTCAGCTGAATCGGTGAGCTCGTCATTTCATAGACTAACCATCCTTGGGCCACCAGCTGCATGTTCATGGCAAAGGCAGAGCCGAGCATACCAAGCCAAAGATAGAGATAATCCTTTACCTTGAGCGCGGAGAAGAGGCGTTTATCAACGATTGCAGGGTCGGGTGCTGCCGCCGATGGGTTCATCTGGTTAAGCTGCGGTGATTAAAGTTAGCGCACCAATCCTTCGGTCCGAGGTGGCGGGCGTTGCTTGTGAGGCTCTGTATGCCTCGGAAGGAGCTTGGTCGAGCGATAGAGGGCGCCCCTTTAATCTGGTAACCCTAAAACGCGCTTGCCTATGATGTTCATTTGCACTTCATTGGTCCCACCGTAAATGGTGACGGCCCTTGAATTTAGCCAATTGCGGGTTGCCTCTAACTCACCCGAGTCAAAGCCTTCACCCTCCCAACCTAAACCCTTGATCCCCATGATCTCCGATTTCAAAGCAGCGCTTTCTCGGGCGAGTGTGGACCCGACCAGTTTAAAGATTGACGTGGTTGCTCCTGGGGTTTGACCGCTTTGATTTTCTTGCACAACGCGGGCTGTGGTAAGTTGGAAAGCTTTTTCTGTCATGCTTTGTTTGAGAATTTTTTCACGGTAAGCAGCGTCGGCAATTCGGCCATTGGACGTGCCAACGTAGCGCTTCGCTAGATCCGCAATCGGGTTGGTTTTAACGACCTTTTTCCTGTTTGCCGCGCCTGATAGCCCGCCGATACCGGAGCGTTCAAACTGAAGTAGTCGCTTTCCGATGGACCAACCTTTGTTGAGCTCACCGACGAGATCTTCTCTCTTGGCGATGGCGTTATCAAGAAACGTCTCGCAAAAAGGTGATGAGCCCGAGATTAGCCCGATAGGTTTAACAGATACCCCATCTTGATGCATATCGAGTAGGACGAAGCTAATGCCTTCGTGTTTAGGCGCATTGGGGTCAGTGCGAACTAGGGCGAACATCCAATCGGCGTGCTGCGCACCCGATGTCCAGATTTTTTGACCATTGATGACAAATTGATCGCCTTCGATTACCGCCCGTGCCTGTAGGGCGGCCAAATCAGAACCGGCTCCTGGCTCGCTGTAGCCTTGGCACCAACGAATGGTGCCATCACAAATGCTGGGTAGATGTCGTTGTTTTTGTGCTTCGCTGCCAAACTCGAGCAGCGTTGGTCCGATCATCGTCAAGCCCATGCCGCTGGACGCTGCAGTGGCTTTGATGCGCCCCATCTCTTGCGAGAGGACCACCGCCTCCTCGCGGCTGAGTCCTCCGCCCCCATAGGCTACAGGCCACATCGGGGCAATCCAACCTTTGGCAGCCATTCGCTCCCGCCACACCTCTGCGACGTCGGTGTTATAGATTTTGTGGGCATCTTCCCAGTGAAAGGATAAGTTTCGCATGCCTTCGGGGCAGTTTTCCTCTAGCCAAGTGCGGGTTTCTTCGCGGAAAGCATTTAAATCAGTCATGGTCGGGACCTAAGCGCAAGGTTGTGAAGATGGAGGACGATTGTCCTCCTCTCAGATGAATTGTCCAGAGATTATAGCCATTATAGACCAGTGCTATAATCCGTCATTTAGTCTGAAAGTTTAATCAGCTCGGTATACTCCGATTGCGAGCGACTTGCGTAGTAGCAAGGCAAGCCAAAGGGCGGGTTAGAAGCTCGCTCGAAAAGGCTTGGGGAATTCCAAGGGATGATGTAAGGAGAAATCGCAACATGACCGAGTCCGGTGTTACCCCAGTCCAGAAGTGGTTGTTGGTGGTTTGCGCGACGATAGTATTAATGGTCGGCGTGGGCGGCGCGACACGATTGACCCAGAGCGGTTTGTCAATGGTGGACTGGCATCCGATCTCGGGGATCCTGCCGCCCCTGTCAGAAGCCGCCTGGCAAACAGAGTTTGATAAGTACAAACAATACCCTGAATACCAGAAGTTGAACCGAGGGATGCAGCTTGCAGAGTTTAAAACCATCTATTACTGGGAGTATGGGCATAGGGTGTTGGGGCGATTGATCGGACTGGTTTTCGTCCTGCCGCTCATCTTTTTTTGGTCGGTTAAGCAGATCCCTGCAGGTTTTAAACCTCGTTTTCTAATTGCTTTGCTACTGGGGGGCTCTCAGGGGTTTATGGGATGGTTCATGGTGAAAAGTGGGCTCGTTGATCGCCCTAGTGTCAGTCATTTTAGGCTGGCAGCACATCTTTGTTTGGCACTTCTAATCCTCGCATATTTGTTTGATTTGACCTTGGCTCTGGGCAGTACACAAAGAGAAAGTGTGTCCCCAAGTCTGAAGCGGGCGATACAACTGATGATCGGTTTATTTGTTCTCCAATTGGTGTATGGCGGGTTTACCGCGGGTCTCAAAGCCGGTTTAGGGTTTAATACCTATCCCAAGATGGGCGATGCTTGGATCGCTGAAGCGGCGTTAACGTTAGCACCCTTTTGGCAAAATTTTCTTGAAAATGGCGCCATGATTCAGTTTATCCATCGTTGGCTAGGGTTGTTGGTGTTGGTGGTTGCGTCGGCTGTGCTTGGGATCGCACTCAGCCAAGATGTCAGCCAGACGGTGAAACGGGCAGCGGTGTTGTGTATAGGGTTGCTGTTCATTCAGTTTGGATTAGGCGTAACCACGCTCGTGACTTTTGTACCATTACACTGGGCGTTGTCGCATCAGGTATTTGCGTGTTTCGTGGTCCTGGGCATAACCTATTTGAACTTCATAACCTCGACGTCTAAAGCTCGCTGATACGGCTATGCGCGTCTGTTTAGCTCAAATCAACACGACGCCAGGCGACTTTGACGGCAATCTGGCGCGTATCCAAGAAGGCATCAATCGCGCGCAGGCATCTGGATGCGACGTCGTCGTGTTTCCTGAGCTGGCAATTCCTGGCTATCTAAGCCAAGACCTAATGTATCACGACCATTTTCTCTCAGAGAACCAGCGGGCTTTACAATCGATTAAAGCTCTGTCGGCCAAGTCAGGGTTTGAGAGATTGCTGATTGTGGTGGGTTACTTGGAAAGAAACACAAGGGCGGGTAAGCCGCTGTTTAATGCTGCTGCTGGTTTGCTTGGTGGAGAGCAATGTTTTAACCATCGCAAGAATCTTTTACCGTTTTACGATGTGTTTGACGAACAGCGATACTTTGAATCAGGCAGTGAGTTAACGCATTTCAACTTTTTAGGCGTTCAGTTGGGCATTGCGATTTGTGAAGATCTTTGGAATGACAAAGGCGAATCACATTACCCGTCAGGCAATAATCCTCTGGCAAGATATCAAGCCGCCGGTACTCAAATATTGCTTTCGTTGAATAGCTCGCCCTATGTTCACGACAAACTCAACATGCGTCAGCGCGTGATTAGTGAAAACTTGGGCGATATGTCATTGGTTTATGTAAATCAGTGGGGTGGACAAGACGAACTGGTATTTGATGGACAAAGTTTTGTAATGGCTCAAAGCGCCATTATTCACCAATCAACAAAAACTTTTGAAGACGACTTTGCCGTCGTCGATTGCCCCACGCCTCATGATCCTCTGCCTGCTGCAGTCTTACCAAAACCGATAGCGCTATATGATCTGCTCGTGACTAGCGTCCGTGATTACGCTGAAAAGTCTGGTTTTGAGCAGCTCGTAATCGCAAGTTCTGGTGGTATTGATAGTGCGCTCGTGATTCAGATCGCCTGCGATGCCGTTGGGCCTAAAAAAGTTCACGCCATCAGAATGCCTTCGATCTTCAGTTCAAAAGGTGCCCATCTGGATGCGGTGGCGCTTCACGAGCGCCTAGGGTGTTGGGATTATGAGATGCCCATTGCTCATGAGCATGTCCTTGCAGATCTAAATCGTGCGTTTTCGAACTATGACGACCCAGATAATTTAGTTCACCAGATCCAAATTACAGGTCGATACAATGCGATCGCGGATCAGAATATGCAGGCCCGGCTGAGAGATATCTATCTCATGCATTTTTCAAACGCCTTTGGCGCGCTTGCCTTGTCGACGGGTAATAAAACTGAATCTGCCTGTGGGTATTACACTCACTTTGATATGAACTTCGGTTTTGCCCCGCTTAAGGATTTGTATAAACACCAAGTGTTTAGTCTTGCTGCTGAGGGTCAACGGATACCCGCGGCCATTTTGACGAAACCACCCAGCGCAGAATTAGCCCCCGATCAAACCGATGAGGCCAGTTTGCTGCCTTACTCCGTGCTCGATCCTTTGGTTCAAGCCTACATAGAAGATTACGTGAATCGCTTTGAAGACTTTCAGGTTTGGGTAGTAAAGATGAGCAATCACCAGAAGAAAATTTCCTCAAATGATAAGGACCTCAAGGATTGGTTGGATGACCCAGCCTCACCTGAGGCATACAGCGGTATCATTCGCCTTATATCGATGATGGAGTTTAAGCGCCGACAAACGTGCCCCGGACCAAAAGTATCCAAGGTTGCTTTTGGCATGGGGCGTCGTATTCCAATCGTCAAAAAGTATATTTGAACGGGGCCTCGGAGATCGTCCTCAGGCCCCGCTTGCTTGGCTTAGCTAACGACCTCAATCTTTCTTCGAGCGGTCCGGGTATGTCGCGGAATACAGATACTGATGATGCCGTTATCGGCGCTAGCATTGATCTGTTCAATATCGGCATCCTTGGGCAGGGAAAAGGTGCGACTGAAGCCTTGGTGATTTAACCCTTGATGAAGCATTTTGGTGTCCCCGTCTGACTCGGCAAGAGAAATGTCTCCTGTCACCAAAAGGTTGCTTTCCTCGATCGTGATATCCACTTGCTCTTTTGCAACGCCAGGCATCGCAAGGCGAATAATGTATTGGTCTGGTTGCTGTACCAGATCAAATGACGCTGAGGATCGGGCTGGTCTCGACTGATCGGACTGTGGATCGACAGTCCGGTAGCGGTTTTTTGAATCTAGGTTGAGCCAGTCGATCAGCCCTGGACGAAAGCCTGGGAACAGGTTGGTGGCAACTGCGTAATGCATTCGGTGTTTCTCCTTATTGATGTTAGCAACTACATAAGATGCCTTGCGCGATTTTCAAGGGTAGCGAAAGATTCAGCCGATCGATTGCAGCTTTGGCTATAATGCGTCTGATCGAGAAATTCGTGTCGAAAAGGAATGGCAATGTCTGGTTCAAACATTTTTTATGCGCAATCAGGTGGTGTGACGGCTGTGATCAACGCCTCTGCCTGTGGGGTGATTGAGACTGCTCGCAAAATACCGACGATGGGTAAAGTTTTTGTCGGCAAGAATGGCATATTGGGTGCGTTGACAGAAAGGCTTATAGATACGTCAAAAGAGTCGCGTCGGGATATTTCAATGCTAAAGCATACACCCGGCGGCGCTTTTGGCTCTTGTCGTTATAAGCTCAAAGCCCCAGAAACCAACCAGCGGGAGTATGAACGTTTGCTGGCGGTCTTTAAGGCGCACAATATCGGCTATTTTTTCTACAATGGTGGTGGCGACTCCCAAGATACTGCCAATAAGGTCGCAATTTTCAGCCAGCGAGCGGGATATCCGGTTCAGTGTATCGGGATTCCCAAGACCGTCGATAACGATTTGCCATTAACAGATACTTGCCCAGGCTTTGGTTCTGTCGCTAAGTATGTCGCCGTTGCAACGGAGGAGGCGGGCCTGGATATAGCCTCGATGGCAGCAACTTCAACTAAGGTTTTTGTTCTCGAGGTCATGGGGCGTCATGCAGGTTGGATCGCGGCTGCCTCTGCACTGGCGCAAAAGACGAAGGGAGACCCACCCCATATCATTGTGTTCCCTGAAATCGTATTTGATCGGGCTAAATTTATTGCGCAGGTCAAAAAGGCTGTGCGTTCAAAAGGCTATTGCGTTGTGGTTGCTTCTGAAGGAGCGCAATGGCCGGACGGACGTTTTTTAGCTGAGGCGGACCAAAAAGATGCTTTTGGTCATGCTCAGCTGGGCGGTGTGGCTCCGAGACTCGTAGACATGATCAAACAGGATCTTGGGTTAAAGTGTCACTGGGCGGTCTCTGACTATCTTCAACGCGCGGCGCGACATATCGCTTCAGCGGTTGACGTGGCCCAAGCCTATGCGGTTGGTGAAGCTGCCGTCAAATTTGCAGCAGCCGGGGATAGTGGCGTTATGACCACAATCGAACGTTACTCAGTCAAGCCGTACCGCTGGCGAATTGGAAAAGTTGCCTTGGCAAAGGTCGCAAACGTCGAGAAAAAAATGCCAAGACGGTTCATCAGTCGCTCCGGATTTGGTGTCACGGCTGCGGCCCTAGAGTACCTCAGGCCTTTAATCCAGGGCGAAGATTACCCGCCTTTTAAAGCGGGCATGCCCCAATACGTGCGTTTAAAAAATCTGCTTATAGAGCCGCGTTTACCAGCTTTTGAGCCTGAGTAATACAGCCAGTTTGCGAGGGGTGATGTAGAAAAGCTGAGCCTAGGGTTAACAACAGGGGCGGCCCTATGCACGGCCAAAGCCGAGGCTTTGGCCGTGCATTAACAGACATTTTAAGAAACAGACATTTACAGAAGCGGCGCAATCACCAAGCTTACAATGGCCATAACATTGATTAAGATGTTCATGGCTGGACCTGAGGTGTCCTTGAAGGGGTCGCCAACGGTATCCCCAACAACAGCCGCTGCATGCACTTCTGAGCCTTTGCCACCAAGATTGCCTTTTTCGATGTATTTTTTTGCGTTGTCCCAAGCGCCACCCGCGTTAGCCATCATCAGTGCCATCAATACGCATCCGAGCAGAGCGCCGGCTAACATGCCACCCAAGGATTCGGCACCTAAGGTAAAGCCGACGACAGGGGGTGCCGCGACGGCAATAATTCCAGGCAGAATCATCTTTTTGAGCGCCGCACTGGTCGCAATTTCAATACATTTTTCATGATCTGGCTCAGCGTTGCCTTCCATCAAACCAGCGATTTCTCTAAATTGCCGGCGAATCTCTTCGATCATTTCCATCGCAGCGTCACCGACGGCTGTCATAGTGATTGAAGCGATTAAGAAAGGAAGCGTGCCGCCAATGAAGATCCCTACTAAGACTTTCGGATTAGAGAGCAACAGAGCAAAATCAGGATTATTGGCTTGCATGGTTTCGACAAAGGCAGCAATGAGTGCAAGGGCAGCCAGTGCTGCAGCGCCAATGGCAAAGCCTTTACCGATGGCAGCAGTCGTGTTGCCGACCTCATCAAGGCCATCGGTAATTTTTCGAATGTCTTCACCAAGACCGCCCATTTCAGCGATGCCGCCGGCGTTATCGGCGACCGGGCCGTAAGCGTCAAGCGCCATGGTCATGCCAACCGTTGCAAGCATGCCAACAGCAGCGATACCAACCCCATACAAGCCAGCAAGTTCGGTGGATACGTAGATAATTGCAGCGATCGACAAAATGGGAATTACAACCGATTCCATACCAACGGCAAGGCCGGTAATCATCACCGTCGCGGTCCCGGTTTTACCCGATTCCGCAATTCGCACGACAGGCCCTTGGGCAGTGTAGTACTCTGTGATCAGTCCGATTAGCATCCCGCCAATAGTACCAGCAACCATTGCCCAGAAGACGTTGGTGCTTAAGCTGAGGGCATCAATTAAGAACCAGGCGCCGATCATTAAGAGTACGGCCGATGCTTGATGGCCCATTCTAAGGGCCTTCTCAGGTGCGGCGTTGGATCTCGCGCGAACGATTAAGATGCCAATGACTGAGCAAAATAGACCAAGCGACGCCAGTGCCAAAGGAAATGACATGAGGGCCGCTTGGGCAGCACTTTCAGTCAAACTGACGGTGAGCATTTGCGCCTCTGGGCTACTCATAACCAAGGTAGAGGCGATTGCGATCGTGGCGATCATTGACCCGCAGTAAGACTCAAAAATATCTGAACCCATGCCTGCAACATCGCCAACATTGTCACCGACATTATCTGCTATCACGCCTGGGTTTCTGGGGTCATCCTCTGGGATGCCCGCCTCGACTTTTCCAACCAGATCGGCACCAACATCCGCACTTTTGGTAAAAATGCCGCCGCCGACACGCGAGAACAGGGCAACAACCGATCCACCCATACCGAATCCATGAATCGCATGGGCTGTTTCTGGATCTCCGCCAAAGAGCCAGTAAAGTGATCCAAGTCCTAACAATCCGAGAGAGGCCACGCAGAGCCCCATGATGGAACCGCCATAGAAAGCGACGGTGAGTGCGCCTGCTTGACCCTGAGATTGGGCGGCAGCCGTAGTTCGAACGTTTGCTTTAGTGGCTGAAAACATTCCTAGGTAGCCTGCCAAAGCCGAGCAAAATGCGCCGGCGGCAAATGAGATGGCTGTATTATTACCAAGGAAGTACCAGAGCGGGATGCCTACGGCAACGGCAAACATCAGCATGTAGCGATACTCGGTATGCATAAATACCATTGCGCCCCGGTGGATTGCATCAGCAATCTTTTTGATTTTTTCTCCACCTTCATCTTGTTTCGTCATCACGAGATAGATGATGAAGGCAATAACAAGGCCTAGAGCGCCGATCATTGGCGGCAGTTGATGATCAAAAGTCATAAGCAGTCTCGATAAGTTGTGTTAAGGCGCTTTGTCCCCTTTGGCAAAGCGGGGTCATGGTACAAAATTGTGGCGCTCGAGGGAACTCTTTACCAACAGATACTGTGTATTGGCAGCACGTTTTTTAGGATGTTGTTGCTTCTGCGATGGTGCAGACGGGCTAAGTTGTAGATTGGTGCCGCGCTATCAATCACAGAGAAAGCCGACTCATGCAGGCGGCCACTGTTCCCTCTGGGATCTTGACGTTGAACGAGCGCGACTGGCCTTATCCCTGTTCCAAAAGCTGGCGAAGATCACTCATGGCGGCGTTGGCCCGTGAAATATGCGACGCCATGATCAAGGAATGGTTGGCTAAGATGCCAAGTCCGCTCCCGTTTAAAATCATTGGGCTCCACAATTGATCCTGCGTAGGCTCCAACTCGCGTATGATTTGTTGGACACTGACTCGAGCATTTTTCTTTTCGAGGACGCTGGCAAAGTCCTGCTCAATGGCGCGTAAAATAATCAAAGCAGCCCAGGTGGAGCCTCGGGCCTCATAAAAAATATCGTCGAGCTCCAGCCAAGAGGTTTTAAGTTCCTGGTCAAATTGCGTAGCGGTTGATTGTGTGGCCGCGGCGTCGCCTGCAAGGCCGATATCGAGCTGCCTTTTGCCAACGCTCATGCTCAACCGCTGAGACAGGCTACCGAGGCGGGTTTCCATTTCGCCAAGCCAAAGACTGAGGTTATCAGCGCGTGCATAAAATTGTGCTTGTTGTTGATCGGTATCATTCAACCGATTGAGATATCGGTTAAGGGCCGCCAGCCCCTTGCCATACTCATCTTCCGTAGCAGGCAAGATCCAAGAGTCATTGTCAAAATAAAACTGATTTTCTGCAATCACCAGATCGGGATCCTCTCGAGACTGAGATTGAGAGCGGCTAAGGTTGTTGCGGAGAGCGCGGGATAAGTCGCGTATTTGAACCAAGGCACCAAATTCCCAATTGGGGATGTTATCAAGCAATAAACCGGGCGGAAGCCGATCATTAGAAAGGTAACCACCGGGTTTTTCGAGCAGGGTTTCGCCGATGAAAATAAGTGCCTGCAAAGTTTGTGTGCCGGTGACAGGCGGTTGACCCAGGGAGCCTGTTTTTAAGGCAAGTTCGGCGTTTGGTAAGGCTGGCTCACGGCTCCAATAAAAGCCCAGTCCAAAGGCTAAGATAGCAAGCAATACGAACACGCCAGTCGCGGCTTTCAGGCTTGCTGCGACGGTCGATCCCGAGGGCAGTGTCTCGAGGGTTTCAAGGTTCTCTTCCAAGGCGCGTTTAAAAGGGTTTTTCATAGCCATCATTTTGTGATCATTGCGCAGAGAGTATACGTTCCTCGGGCAAGAAGTGTAGTTCAATTCGAGTTGGGCGATCGATTCTTAGGCTGGCCCGCAGCCGGGTTTTAGTGCCCTGGTTCAACTGTTGGTATAACCATCTACCCTCAGCATCGGATCTGCTAAACAAGGTGACCTTGGCATTAAGATCATCGATCTTATTTGATATTTGAAGAAAGTAATCACTCACTAACTCGTTCATATTAGGGTTGGATTGGTTGCTTTTACGGGCCTCTTTGACCCAAGTGGGCACGACTTCTGTCATGACCGCTTGTTGTCGTTTTTCACGCAGCTGCTCGGCGGTTGCTGCGATATCAGGCGATTTTGGATGAATCAAGGCTGCTCGTTCCAGAAAACGGGTCGCGTCGCTATAACGCCGCTCTGCAATCGCTGTTAGCGCCCAGGCAATATATTGCTCAACGATTTGCTCCAGCCCTGCTCTGGCAAGGGGATGTCCTGGGGCTAGATCAAGGATTCTTGAGAAATACGTGAAAGCGCTTGTGGCTGAAGGCGTTGTCAGCCGCTGGGCGGCCAATGCTTCCTGGGCAAGTGCCAATAAGTCTTGTACAGCGGCTGAGTCTCGACGGCTGTTGCTTAAGGGCTCTGCCACGGCCTCCGAGTGTGCTTCTGGCGCTTCGGGTTGAGGGGCATTAGAGGTAATATAAGCGCATCCTGAAAGATGCGCTAGCGTGATGAGGAGGCCAATAAAAAGGCCAACGCCGCAGCCCCTTGGCGGCGGCGCTTGAAGCGAAGCGTTGCCCCTAAATCGGTGTTTAAGGTATGCGTGCATAGCAGTAGTCTAAGATGGGTGATGGGAAAAAGGTAATCATTTCCCAGAAAATATTTCGATTAAGCGACTTTTGCCATGGTCGACTTGATCGGTTGCTACGGTCGATGTGATCGGTTGCTACGGTCGATGTGACCGCTAAATCTTAAAGACAGGGAACCACGTTTGATGAAATCTTTAACTATGTTTTTTGTGGTCCTATGCTTAAATTTCTCGACCTCGCTGGCGGCTGCAAAGGCGTCAGTTTTTAAATCTCAGATTCGATCCAATGGTTTAGCTGAAACGGTTCTGCCGGTTGACCAGGCCTTTCAATTTTCGAGCTACATTGATGAAGGTCATTTGCATTTAATGTGGCAAATCTTGCCCGGATATTATTTGTATCAGAACCGTTTTAAGTTGGAGGACGCCAAAGGCCAGGCCGTTAAATTACCACTGCCTAAAGGGATGCCATACGAAGATGAGTATTTTGGAGACGTGACCATTTATCGGTTAGATTTGGCGGTGGCCGTTGATTTGGGGCTGCTTGCGCACCAAAATGACGGGTCAGTGTTGCTTCGATATCAGGGTTGTGCCGATGCAGGATATTGTTATCCGCCCCAAAAGCGCGTCATTAGCCTTGCTCAATAATTGATCGACTCATGCGGCGCCTTAAGCTTGCCGCTCCTAGCCTTCCGCGATGCCGGTTTGACTTCGATACCGTCAAACCTTGAGACGCCCGCGATAATCTCCGATGAAAGTTGACGAGCGCAGACCTTTTGCTTTGCGTCGTCGCTCCTGCGAGCTGTCTGCCTGCCCCTGGGTTTTGCGACCTTGGATTTGACGCTGTGTAGGATGGGCAGTTTTGTGAGAGT
>JADHNJ010000040.1 GCA_016779565.1 Pseudomonadales bacterium | reverse complement strand
CCCGCCTCGCTGACCAAGGCAGCGCGCGCGCCAGCGCCATCCTCGGCATGATGTCTCGATTTGGTGAGGGTGGTCCCGTTGATTTGCAAAAGGCTTATGACTTTTACCTTGAGGCGGCGCGCGCTGGGCATCCCCCCGCGCAATATCAAGTCGCGCTAATGTTAGCTTCCGGTGAAGGCGTCGAAGCCAGCGACAAAGGTGCAGCGTATTGGTTTACCCAAGCAGCGGAAAATGGCTATGACAAGGCTATCGACCGCCTAACGCAACCGCTGCTGACTGAGCCAAACGACGGCTCACCCCAAGTGCAAACCAAGCCCAGCAGACGCTGGAACTTAACGTTGCCCGATAATTTTAAAAAAGCCCTGGCACCTGTCGAGACTCGGCCCCAGCGGCTTGGCATCAAAGTCCAACTGGGGGCGATGGCAACGAAAGATGCTGCAATTGATCTTTGGCAATTAATTCGAGATGAACTGCCCGAGATTGACCAAGATCTTCCGGTTACTGTCAGCCGACACAGCGAATCCGGGCAGGCCGAAATTTATCGATTACGAGTCGGTGATTTCGGCAGTGTCGTTCAAGCGAGGGGCTTTTGCCGGTCGATCGAAAATCTCAGCCGGCGGCCTTGTTGGGTGGTGGCAGATCACGCACAATAGTCCTGCGTGTTGCGCTCAGCACCTCACTTAACCTTGATTTTACTCAGGAGCCATCATGGACATCTCGTTCAGCGAAGAAGATCTTGCCTTTCAACGACGGGTTCGTACGTTTATAGACAATAATTTACCGACCGGTATGGCACTTTGGACCAAGCGCTCGGAGTGGTTCAAAGCGCTCGCCGATGAAGGCGGTTGGGACGTGCCGAAATGGCCGAAAGCCTTTGGCGGGCCAGATTTTACGCCGACTCAACGCTATATTTTTGATCTGGAAATGGGCAAACAGTCAACCCCTCCTCAGTTGCCTTTCGGCGTTGGAATGCTCGCACCCATTTTGATGAACTACGGCAGCGAAGAACAACAGGAGCGGTTCCTACCAGGAATTCGGGATGGCAGCGTCAATTGGTGTCAAGGATACTCCGAGCCCGGGGCTGGCTCTGACCTAGCAAATCTTAAAACCCGAGCAGAACTTAGCGACGACGGCACTTACTATCTGGTCAACGGCCAAAAAATTTGGACGACCCTCGCTCACATCGCGCATTGGATGTTTTGCCTAACGCGAACCAGTAGCGCCGGCGCCAAGCAAGAAGGCATCACTTTCTTACTGATTCCCATGGACGATCCTGGGGTCGAAGTTCGACCCATCATCACCTTGGGCGGTAGCCACTCGGTTAACGAGGTCTATCTAACCGATGTCAAAGTACCTGTTGAGAACCGCGTGGGAGAAGAAGGCAAGGGTTGGACTTATGCCAAAGGCTTGCTAGCTCATGAGCGATCCGGGCTAGCTGGGATTCAAAACTCAGTGATGGGTCTTGAAAAAGCTAAGTCAAATGCCCGAAAGGTTGCTGTTGGCGAAGCAAGCTTGATGGACCTCTCTAGCTTTAAGCACAAAGTTGGGGTTTTGGAAGCAGAATTGATGGCGCTTGAGTTCACCGAGATGAGAACCTTGGCTCGAGTTGCTGCTGGCGGCGATCCAGGGCCTGAAAGCTCAATCCTTAAACTCAAAGGCACCGAAATTCAGCAACGTATTAACGAACTCAATCTCGAGGCTGCGGGCATTTTCGCCGCGCCTTGGGGGCCTGAAGCCTTTGGCCCCGACTTTGCCCATGGTGCCACACAATCTTATTTAGGGGGGCGCGCGACGACCATCTATGGAGGGGCCAGCGAGGTTCAAAAAGATGTCATCGCCAAGAACGTACTTGGATTAAGCTAAGGAAAAACCATGGATTTAGCCTACACCGCAGAACAAAACATGCTCGAGGAGAGCATTGCAAAATTTCTGTCCTCTGAGTATGACCTTGACTCACGCAAAGCGTTGGCGAACTCTGACCTTGGTTACAGTGAGGAACATTGGCAAACCTTTGCCTCGTTAGGTTGGTTAGCCCTCCCGATCGAAGAGGCCTACGGCGGTATTGGTGGCGATCTCGTCGATACAATGATTCTCTGCGAGTCTTTGGGTAAAGGCCTGGTTGTTGAACCCATTTTACCTAGTCTCGTATTATTTGGCGGCGCAATCACCTTAGCCGGGTCGGAGTCTACCAAGCAGTCCCTCCTACCTGCGTTGGCTGATGGTTCGATCAAAGGTTCCATTGCCTATCTTGAAGCAGGCGCGCCCTCAGACTTTAACCATGTTGAAACTATCGCTGAGCAAGATGGTGATCATTATGTGCTCACTGGTCATAAATCGGTGGTGTTTAATGCCGCGTCTGCCGACCACTTGATCGTTTCAGCTCGGACATCGGGCGGGGTCAAAGATTTACAGGGTATTTCGTTATTTCTAATTCCTGCTGAGGCGAAGGGTTTGTCGCGCAAAGACTACCCTACCGTTGATGGATTAAGAGCCTCCGAGGTTCATCTCGATCGTGTCAGGATTCCCAACGCAAACTTATTAGGTGACATCGATGAGGGTGCTGAAACCTTGCAACAAGTTATTAATCGAGGGATCTTAGCGATATCTGCTGAGGCAGTTGGCGCGATGGAAGTGCTCTATACCAGCACCATAGAGTACACCAAGCAGCGAGAACAATTTGATCATCCTCTGGCAGATTTCCAAGTCGTTAAACATCGGCTAACCGAGATGTTTATTGAATACAATCTTGCAAAATCGCTTTGTATGAAAGCCACGATGTTGCTTAATCAAGCCTCTGAAGATGCCCAAAGGCATATTCACGCGCTCAAGTTCTTGATCGGCAAATCATCCCGCTTTGTAGGCCAAAACGCGGTTCAGTTACATGGTGGTATGGGTATGACAGAAGATCTAGCCATTGCGCATTATTTCAAAAGACTCATGGTGATTGATGCCATGTTTGGCAACGCCAACATCCATCTTGAGGCTTTTACTGGGTAGGAAATTCTTGTGAAAGACTCCGAGCTTTTTGCAACCTATCTTGAACCCCTCGGACTGACCGAGAAGGATATAAAGCTATACCAAGCGCCTAGGCAGGCTGAAGTGTCGATTGAGCATTTAGCGCCGTTGAGTCGAAAAGACGATGGCTCGCAGCTTTTGGCTACCCCTGAAACTCGAGATCAGTGGCAATTGCTAGCCAATGAAGCCAAAGCAGCTGGCATTTTAATTCAGCCAGTCTCGGCTTTTCGCTCCATCGACTATCAAACCACCTTGATCAAGCGCAAACTGGCCCAAGGACAAACCTTATCAGCCATCCTAGCATCGGTAGCACTGCCAGGTTACAGCGAACATCACACGGGCGAGGCCCTAGATCTCGCTACCCCGGGACAGCCCATGCTCACCGAGGCTTTCGAGCAAACTGCTGCTTTTCACTACCTATCTGAATATGCAGGCAAATTTGGCTTTCGCATGAGCTACCCAAGAGACAATGACCAAGGATTTGTCTATGAGCCGTGGCACTGGCGTTTTTCAGGGTAAACCGGTCGCGATCTAGTCCCTTTGTTTGGTCGTGTACTGTTTAATCTTTTCCTGTAGCAGAGCAGCATCAGCAGCGGAACTCGCCTTGGGTTTTGCTGTACGCTCCTGAGCTGCAAACACATACTTTTCGCGAACCACTGTTTTTGGACCAAAGCCTTTAGATCGGAGAATCTGATAGACATCATCGACCATTTTAGGATTACCACATACGAGTACCCGGTCGGTGGCCGCATCCAAGGTTTCAGCGCTGAGCCCTTCCGTCACATACCCCGAATAGGCCCAAGGGTCGGGTTGCTCCGGCATTTGCCGAGAATAGAAAAGAGATAGATCAAACCAACTATACTGCTGGTGCAGCGCTGTTAAATACGCTTCATATAAAAACTCATCCGGCGACCGGACGCCGAGCCGCAAATGCACCAAGCGCGGATGCTCTGGAGATTGCGCTTGCAAGCGCGCCAACATCGGTAGAAAAGGTGCAAGCCCGACGCTGGTCGCGATCAACAACAGCTTCTGGGCTGGGGGCTCCGGCAACAGCAGCCGACCGTAGGGACCTTGAAGAGTCACCTCTGCGCCCAAATCTGCATTAAACAGCCAGTTCGTGGCCCGTCCACCCGCTACCGCGGAAACAACCAATTCAAACTGGTTCTTAGGTAACAAGAGGTCCGTCTGACTAAAACTGAAACTGCGCTCAAAAGTCCCTCGACTATCTTGCATCGTTAGCCGATAAAACTGCCCTGGCTCAAAAGGTAATTCAGCGCTCACAGATTCAAAGCGAAACCATCTGGTCGATGGTGATAAGACCGATTGGTCGACTAATTTTGCTCGATGCGTAATGTCCAACAGCGCCCCCTCATAAGGCTACCTATTATGCCATGTCGGTGCCCGTAACATCTTGTTAAGCTTACGCTAGATTTAACGAAGCGCTGCGCTATGGAGATTGCAATTATTGGCGCCGGAGCCGCTGGCCTCGCCGCTGCCGCTGCCCTTACCAAGACTCATAATGTCATGGTGTTCGAACAGTCCAAGGACCTCGGCGGCTTGTGGCAAGCTCAGGTTGATTTCAAAAATACGGCGCTGTATCCAAGCCTTAGAACCAATTTACCCGCAGCGCTGATGGCCTTTCTTGATTTTCCGTTTGACCCGCAGCTCATCCCGCCTGAGCTTGGGGACTATCCTGGACCCAAAGCGGTTGCCGATTACCTCAAGGCTTTTAGTGAAGAAAAATGCCTTCAACCCTTGATCAAATTTGATCATAAAGTAACCTCGGTCACCCGGCATTCTTCGGGTTGGTTGATTAAATTCAACGCACATACGCCCTTAACTGCTGATGCGATTGTCGTATGCAATGGCCACTACACCACGCCGAACTTACCCTTGATTGCAGGCCTAGAACATCTGGCAAATCCGCCGCGACACGCTAAACACTACGTCGAGCCGGGGGACTTTGCCGGTCAACGCGTTGTGGTTTGGGGTAGCAATGCCTCTGGCATAGACCTTGTTCGGGAAATTAGTCCGCAAGCCAGAGCCGTTTTTTGGTGCGGTCACAGCGACGAGCGCAGCGCTTTCGTTTCCGACCTTGAGAACGTCTCTATCTGTGCCGATCTTGAAGCCGTCACGTCAGATGGCATTGTCCTCAGAGACAAACAGCTGCTCACCGGGATTGACGAAGTTTTGTTTTGTACGGGTTATCAGTACGACTTCCCGTTTCTCGATTCAGAAATCATCAAGACTGAGGCGCACCGGGTACAGGGTCTGTATCAACAAATACTAGCCATCCAGCAGCCCAATCTAGCATTCATAGGGTTACCCTATCTTGTGGTCCCGTTCCCACTTTTCCAGATCCAAAGTCAATGGCTTGCAAAAGTCTTCAGTGGCGACGTTGACCTGTCTCGAATGCCAAAGCGCCAAAAAACGCCCCGGGAAACTAGTCAACGCCCTCCAGAGCGATCAGAGCTAGACCGGGGATTTCACCGTCTGGGCGACCAGCAAATTGGCTATCTTACGAATCTCATCGATGAGGCCAACCTCACAGACTTGCCGGTGAATTTTATCCAGATGCTCAAAGCCGCTCAGCGTATCAAGCAGCGAAACCCTTGCCACTATCGCGATATTAGGCTGGATCTGCAGGATCCCGCTGGTCCACCGCTCGCATAAAGTCGATGTTGCGAGTTTCACCCTCAGGCAAGGGAACTTCTACCAATCGCTCGTCTACATCGTCGTATTCAAGCCTGAGCGCTCGGCACATAGTGGCATGCATTTCATAGGTACAAGTGATGTAGGTCAGTTCTAAAATGGCCTCATCAGACAACTCTCGTTTCAAAGCATCAAAGGTTGCGTCAGGTACTCGCCCGCCCGCAAGGACAAGATCGTCGGTATAGGCGAGCACCGCTCGTTCTATAGGAGAAAAGCAATCACTTGACGCCCAAGCCGGGATAGCGGCGATCTGTGCTTCGGTAAAGCCCGCCCCCCTTAGGGCTTTACAATGCTGAGAAAACACAAACAGGCTCCCCCGAGCATAGCCCGCTCGCGCCTGACCCAACTCTCTCAATCGTGGGCTGATTTTCCGAGATCGCCCTCGATAGAATTGAAAGCCCGCGACCGCATGTCGAAAGCACTCCGGCACTAGAGCAAAGACAGTCCACCAATTGCCCGGCGTGCCAGTTGCTGTGCCGGGGTTTTCGATCGGGTCCACGCCCTCGCCGAAAACAGCGTCAAAGACCTTCAGAATATCCGGTGCCGCGCCATCCCGTCCTACCTGCGCTAATCTGGGCATATCTTTCTCCTTATCGATTCAGCTTTGATTTAAACTTGTCCCCATCATAACGGAGAGTTTCTATTTTGAATGCCCCCATCTTTGGCACCTCCGATGCCCGCTTTACTCGCGTCAAGGAGGCCTTTACTGAGCTTTGGCAAGGGCCCGAGGTCGGCGCTAGTTTGTGCATATTTCTAGAAGGTAAAAAAGTTGTTGACCTTTGGGGAGGCTGGCAAGATCGAGCGCGTACAAGAGATTGGACACCAGATACCCTGGTGAATATCTACTCCACGACCAAAGGCATTGTCGCACTCGCCCTCGCCAAACTCGTTAATGAAGATCTATTGGCTTATGACGAAGTCGTCGGTCGCTACTGGCCAGAATTTAACCAAAATGGTAAAGCCGGAATTACCGTCGGGCAATTGCTATCTCACCAAGCCGGCCTTTGCGCCTTTGATCAGCCACTCGCTGTTACTGATCTTTACAATTGGCAGTCTAGGGTTGAACGATTGGCTGCGGCAGCACCAAAATGGCCGCCTGGTAGCGCCGCGGGGTATCATTCAATCACCTGGGGCTTCTTAGCCGGCGAATTAATCAGACGTGTGACCGGCGAGCTTCCGGGTCATTATCTTCGCAAGCACTTGTCAGAGCCGCACAAAGCAGATTGTCACATTGGCCTATCTGCTCGCGCCCAAGCCCAATGCGCGGATCTGATTGGTCCGAACCATGCAGTTGGCGCAACCCCAGCGACCCCATCGGGCATAAAAAAATCTCGCACACCTCTGGTGACGCTAACTCAGGACAACCCTCGCATTCGTCCTTTTGCGGATGCCTGTTCGGCAGATTGGCGTCGCGCTGAGATTCCGGCCTCCAATGGCCACGCGTCAGCCCGGGGGCTTGCTACCCTTTATCAAGCAGCCCTTAGTCAACATGCACAATTTGTCAGGACAGACACGCTGCAAACAGCGATAACCACTGCGGTTGAGGACAAAACTGACCTTATTCTGCAAACCAAGATCAAACGCAGCCAAGGGGGCTTTATCTTAAATGAAGGCGCCGGATACGGCCCAGATCCTCGCGCTTTTGGTCATAATGGCACCGGCGGTTCGTCAGCATTTGCCGCGCTCTCACCGCAAGTCGCTTTTGCCTATGTCCCAAATCAAATGCTACCGGAAGGATTAACGCCTCGAGCACCGAGGCTCGCAGATCTTTTTTATGATTGTTTATAATCGGGACTAACGCTCTGCGGCAACTTGGCGAGATATAGCCTTTAACTTAAAGAAGCAACCTTTAGTTTATGATTAAAAAACTCACCGCCGAGGCGCTCGGTACTTTTTTCCTCCTAGCAACCGTCGTTGGCTCAGGAATCATGGGAGAGACCCTATCGGGAGGCAATGATGCGATTGCGCTGTTGGGTAATACGCTTGCCACAGGCGCTGTGCTCGCCGTGCTGATTACGATCTTTGGACCAATATCTGGCGCTCACTTTAACCCAGCAGTTACCTGCTCGATGCTGCTGTTAAAGCGAATTACCGTTCACGAAGCGGGCGGATACATTGCCGTCCAGATCGTCGCAGCCGTGCTCGGTGTACTGGCTGCCCACCTGATGTTTGATCAAGCGCTGTTACAAGTTTCTAGCCATGGCAGAACAGGCACAGGACAATGGTTCTCAGAGGCAATAGCAACGTTCGGCTTGGTCATGACCATTTTGGGTTGCGTTAGATTTAAACCTGACTTTGTTGCCCTCGCGGTCGGGCTTTACATCACAAGCGCTTATTGGTTCACCGCGTCCACCTCTTTCGCCAATCCTGCTGTCACGCTGGCCAGAAGCATGACAGACACCTTCAGTGGCATCAGTCCCAATCACGTGATGATGTTTATCCTCCTGCAACTTGTAGGTGCCTTGCTGGCAACCTTTTTGATGAAATACCTCTTAAACGATGAGTAAACGCGATGATTGCAATTGCAACTTGCAGAATAGACAGGCAATCGTCAACATAGCCACCCAGCCCAATTCACCACGTTAGATCAAGACCTATGCGGCAGTACTTTTTTAAAAGATTGCTCCTAATACCGCCGACGCTCATCGGTGTCACGATTATTGTCTTTGCTATCACCCGGCTGGTGCCAGGCGGCCCTCTCGAACGAGCTATTATGGAATCCCAGATGATGGACGCATCCGGGGGTAGTGTTTCTCAAAGTGCAGGGCAGGGCATGGCTATATCTGAAGCCCAATTGGCACAGCTAAAAGCTTATTACGGCTTTGATAAGCCCTTGCTTGAAAGTTATCTCATTTGGACCGGTAAAGTGTTGTCTGGCGATCTAGGGTCTTCTTACCGCTATAACGAGCCAGTTTGGGATGTGATTAAATCGAGATTCCCGGTCTCTATCTATTACGGTTTAATTACCCTCGTGTTGACTTATTTGGTGTGCATCCCCTTGGGCGTGGTTAAAGCCGTGCGGCACCGCTCTGCCATCGATACGGCGTCGTCGGTACTGATCTTCGTTGGTTACGCCATTCCAGGTTACGCCCTTGGGTCTTTACTACTTCTGTATTTTTCAGTTCGGCTAGAATGGCTGCCGATGGGTGGCTTTGTCAGCTTTAGCTTTTATGACAAGACCTTATGGGGGCAATTCACCGACCTTTTGGCGCACTCAGTCATGCCGCTGATTTGCTACATGGTGGGCAGCTTTGCGTTAGTCACCTTGCTACTTAAAAATCATCTTATGGATAACTTGGCGGCAGACTATGTGCGTACCGCCATCGCCAAGGGTGTGCCTTTTCGTCGGGCAGTACTAAGACACGCATTACGAAACTCCATGATCCCAATTGCCACTACCTTTGGGCAAAATATCACGCTCTTGGTTGGCGGCTCTTTCTTAATCGAGTTTATTTTTGATATTAATGGCTTTGGCTTGCTAGGGTTGACCTCGATTTTAGATCGCGACTACCCAGTGGTCATGGGCGTCGTACTTTTAGGCAGCCTATTGCTGCTTATCGGCAACGTATTATCAGACTTGCTAGTTGCGCTGGTGGATCCCAGGGTGCGCTTTCAATAGTCATGATCGCCTTGAACCCTCAGACCCGTAAAAAACTCGCGCGATTTAAAAAAATCAAGCTCGGCTACGTCAGTTTTTTAATCCTAGGCACAATGATTGCGCTTTTAGCGGTCGCGGAATTGTTCGTTAACAGTCGGGCCCTCGTGGTGCAATACGAGGGCAATCTGTATTTCCCTACCTACGCCGATTACTACCCCGGCACCGCTTTTGGCGGCGATTACTCCTACGAAACCAATTACCGAGCATTGCAAGCGAGGTTTCAAACCGAAGATCAAGGGAACTGGGTGATCATGCCGATCGTCCCTTTCAATGCCTATGAAAACGACGCCACAGGCGGCATCATGAGACCGGAACCACCCAATGCTGACCGCGGCCACTATTTAGGCACCGATACAACCAGTCGCGATATTTTGGCACGTCTGGTCTATGGCACGCGAACGGCGCTGCTGTTTGCTTTTGCTTTTATGGTCAGCGTTTACATCATTGGCATTGTGATTGGCTGTGCGATGGGTTATTTCGGTGGAGTATTTGATTTATTTTTCCAACGGCTCATTGAAATTTGGTCGAACATTCCATTTTTGTATATGGTCATCATCGTTTTTTCTGTTATCCCCGCGGAAGCCTCGATTCCTGTCCGAATCATGTTGCTTCTGAGCGTCATGGTGCTGTTTAGCTGGACCAGCATGACCTACTATATGCGCACCGAGACCTACAAAGAGAAATCCCGGGATTATATTGCCGCCGCTAGGGTGATTGGTGCTGGCACGCCGCGAATCATCTTTAAACATATTCTGCCCAATGTGCTCTCTACCCTCGTGACATTTATGCCATTCACCGTGGTGTCAGCGATCGCAGCGATTACTGCCCTCGACTTTCTGGGCTTCGGATTACCCGTTCCAACGCCCAGCCTCGGCGAGCTACTCAAGCAAGGCACAGCCAACCTTCGTACAGCGCCCTGGATTGTCACGGCCGCCTTTGGCACCCTTGTATTAATTTTGACGCTGGTGACTTTTATCGGCGAAGCCATTAGAGAATCTTTTGACCCTAAACAATTCACCTTGTACCGGTAGCCCTTTATGAAGCGACTTCTTATTCTCGTATCTATATTCAGTGTATTTGCCTGCAGCGATAAGGCCTCTGAACCTGAGACGCTAACGATCATCGACAATACCGCCGAGGTTGAGGCGTTCTATCGAGACAACCCGGATTTTTTTAAATTTAAATCCATAGATGACCTTCCAGAAGGCCTCAATTGGATCGATGGTAGCGACCTCCCCGAGGTGGGAAGCCCCGAAGCGCAAAAAGGCGGCACAGAAACGGTTCGACTGGCTGACTTCCCAAGAACCTTACGCACCGTTGGCCCAGACTCAAATGGCAGCTTTAGACCCTGGATCCTTGATGACACCACCATGGCTATGGCGCATCGGCATCCAGACACGTTGGCCTACTTTCCTGGATTGGCATTACGCTGGGCTGTGGACGAATCCTCCAAGTCTGTATTTGTTGAACTCGACCCTAAAGCAACCTGGTCCGATGGCGTGCCTATAACGGCAGATGACTACGTATTTATCTTTTGGTTCTTCAGAACCAAGTACATCACAGCACCCTGGTACAACAATTGGTACGAGAGTCAGTACACCGGCATCACCAAATATGGCGATCATGTGATCGCGATCTCTATTCCCGAGCTAAAACCCGATACTGATTCCAAAGTGCTAGAGCTAAGGCCCTTGCCTCGGCATTTTTATCGTGAGGTTGGGGAAGACTTTTTAGAGCGTTATCAGTGGCGCTTTGCACCCACAACCGCCGCCTACATTCTAAAACCGGAGGACCTCAACAAAGGCCGTTCGGTTCGGCTCACAAGAGATCCCAACTGGTGGGCTAAGGACAAAAAACATTGGCGATATCGATTTAACCTCGACAATATCAATTTGGTGGTCATCCGCGATACCCCAAAGGTTTTTGAAGCCTTCAAACGAGGTGACATTGACCAGTTTGGGTTAAACCTCGCCGAGTACTGGTATGACAAACTTCCCGATACGGACCCAGCGGTCGCTGGCGGCTATATTGAAAAGAAATGGTTTTACAACGTCAGGCCTCGACCACCCTATGGACTTTGGATCAACAGCAATCAACCCTACTTGAACGATCAAAATGTTCGCCTTGGCATTCAACATGCGACCCATTGGCAGCTTGTCATCGATCAATTTTTTAGGGGCGACGCTGCAAGATTAAATACGGCTAATGATGGCTACGGCCCCTATAGTCATCCGACATTAACGGCAAGGCCTTTTGATATAGAGCAAGCCCTCGCTTATTTTAAGGCCGCGGGCTTCACTGAGCGTGGTTCAGACGGCATCTTACAAAAGCCTGACGGGACTCGGCTGGCGTTCACGCTTTCATCAGGTTACGAGGCGCTCAAAGACATTTTAACCATCCTCAAAGAAGAGGCCGCAAAAGCTGGCCTAGAATTTCGGGTTGAGGTGCTCGATGCCACAGCAGGGTGGAAGAAAGTGCAAGAAAAGCAGCACGACATCCATTTCTCTGCATTCGGCTATTCTTTGGAACTGTATCCACGGTTTTGGGAAACCTTTCATTCAGATAATGCCTACGACAAGGCATTTCTAGGCGATGGTGAAGTCAATCCAGATCGTAAGCCAAAGACTCAAACCAATAATCTAGAGTTGGTGGCGATCCCTGAGATGGACTCATTGATCAATCGCTATCGGGCCGCCTCAGACGCGGAGTCGATGATCGATCTTTCGCACAGAATGAATGAATTACACTTCGATTATGGTTCTTTCGTACCCGGGTTTAAGACCGGATTCTTTCGACTCGGTCACTGGCGTTGGATTCGATACCCTGAAAATTTCAGCTATAAACATGCCGCAGGCGCAACCCAGTTTTTTGTCCATTGGTTTGACGAGACACGTAAGGCGGAGACCGAGTCAGCCAGACAAACGGGCAACACGTTTCCTCCAGAGGTTACGATCTATGACCAATATCGAGCGCTCTAATGTCGCTGTTATCGGTTCAAAATCTGGTTACCGAATTTACCACTGATGAAGGCGTGGTCCGAGCTGTTGATGGCGTGAGTTTTGATCTTCCACCTGGCGGAACCCTGGGCATCGTGGGCGAATCCGGCTGCGGCAAAAGTGTTACGGCCCTGTCCATCATGGGCCTACTACCCCAACCCAACGGCAGGATTACCTCTGGGGCGGTTGTATACCAGGGCGAGGACATCACCCAAGTGGATGATGCGCGGCGCCAGGCGATTCGCGGCGCAGAAATATCCATGGTGTTTCAAGAACCGATGACCGCGTTGAATCCTGTACACACTATTGGCAGGCAGTTAACCGAGGCGGTTGCCCTACATACCCAGCAAACGGCGCAAGAGCAAATTGCAACCGCGACCGAGATGCTCGCTCGTGTTGGGATTCCTGAGCCAGGCATTAGAATGACCGAATATCCCCACCAGTTATCTGGTGGTATGCGTCAGCGGGTGGTGATTGCCATCGCACTCATTTGTCAGCCTAAACTGGTGATCGCTGACGAACCTACTACCGCGTTGGATGTCACCATTCAGGCACAGATCCTTGAGCTTATACGATCGCTGCAACAAGACACTGGCATGGCTATGGTGATGATTACCCATGATCTCGGGGTTATCGCCGAAACCTGTGAACAGGTGGTCGTTATGTATGCCGGACAGGTTGTCGAACAAGGTACAGTTTTTGAGATTTTTGATTCGCCCAAACATCCTTACACAAAGGGACTACTGGCATCGATCCCAAGAATGGACAGTGCGCCAAAGTCTACCCTTGAGATCATTCCTGGAATGGTTCCAAGCTTGCATGAGCTGCCGCGAGCCTGTCGCTTTGCCAATCGCTGTCACTATGTCGAGGCTCGCTGCGAAGCCGAACCACCTGAGGTTGAGTCTCTCACTGCCTCGCATAAGGTCAGGTGTTTGAAATGGGCGGCCCTATGAGCGAAGCATTACTCGCAGTGAACGATTTGAAGATGCACTTCCCAGTAAAATCAGGGCTGTTCTCACGAACAAAAGCTTTTAACCTTGCTGTCGATGGGGTTAGCTTTTCGATTAAGCCCGGAGAGACTGTTGGGCTTGTTGGAGAATCTGGTTGCGGCAAGTCTACTTTGGGTCGCTGCATTACCCGATTGTATGCGCCTACCAAGGGTAACATCTTGTTTAAAGGGGTCGATCTAGCACCGATGACCCATAAGCAGTTATTGCCCTTCCGTCAGAATATCCAAATGATTTTTCAGGACCCAATGGAGTCATTGAACGCAAGGCACACCGTCGGCGAGATTCTTGAAGAACCATTCTTGGTTCATGGTATTGGCAATAGACAGTCCAGACATCAGTCGGTAACCCGATTGTTGGATATTGTTGGCTTACCGAGTCGGTCGGCGAGTCGATACCCTTTTGAATTTTCGGGCGGGCAGCGTCAAAGAATCGGTATCGCCCGCGCGATCGCGCTGAATCCAGAGCTGATTATCTGCGACGAACCTGTATCTGCCCTAGATGTATCGATTCAAAGTCAAATCCTAAATCTTTTGATGGATTTACAAAAAGAGTTCAACCTTGCTTATCTCTTTATTGCTCATGATCTCGCCGTGGTAAAACACATTTCTGATCGGGTGTTAATTATGTACTTGGGTCAGATTGTCGAGAGCGCGCCCAGCGAGATGCTCTATCGCAATCCCTTGCATCCTTATACGCAGTCTCTGATATCCGCGATCCCGGTCCCTGATCCTCACAGAAAAACTCGTCGCATTGTCTTGAGAGGCGACGTGCCTTCACCGATTGCACCGCCCTCAGGGTGTCGATTTCATACACGCTGCCCCATTGCCGAGGCTCGCTGCAGCTTAACGTCGCCCGATCTCTTGGGAAAACAGCCGCAACATGAGGCGCGTTGCCTACTCCTAGAAGGCTCCACATGAGCATCGTGCCTCGGCAAAGAGCCAGCACGGTCTGCTTTCGCGAGCATCAACTACTGATGATCGAGCTGCAGGATCCTCTCAGCCAAAAACGATTCTGGTCTTTGCCCGGCGGTGGGATCGAGCCCGGGGAGACTGCTGCGGACTGCGCTAGGCGGGAGACCTTAGAAGAAACAGGCTATGAGGTCTCGCTTCATGGTGATGACCAACCTTTTCAGTATCAGTTCAAATGGAACGGCCAAGTGTACGACTGCCAAGGTCATTGGTTTTTGGCCTCTCCCATGGCGTCCGAACCAAGCAAGGTTTCTGCTGAGCCAGATATCAAACAATGTTTATGGGTCCCCATCGAGCACGCCACTCAGCTGCTCAGTTTCCACCCTGGGTTACAAAATCATATCGCAACGCTGATTCGAGTCTATAGCGGTTAGGTTATAATGCACTAACGCATGAAAGGGGCGCCCCTTGGATATACAAAAAAACATTCAACGTATCCTCGACGCAGAGGCCAACGCCATTGCTAATATTCAAGTCAATGCCGCATTTGAACAAGCCATTGAACTATTGCAGACCACGCGTGGACGGGTGATCGCTACCGGTATTGGAAAGGCTGGCTTTATTGCTCGTAAATTTGCTGCAACCCTTGCGTCGACTGGCACACCGGCATTTTTTGTCCACCCCGCTGAAGCAGGTCACGGTGATCTAGGCATGGTTACCGAAGAGGACGCTATTGTTGCTTTTTCAACCAGCGGTAAATCCAATGAAGTGATTCAAACCCTTGAGATCGCAAGACAGTTGGGCGTCTCTCGAATTATCGGCATTACATCACACCCGAAATCGCCGATGCGTCAATTTTGCGAGCCCATTTTAGATATGGGTGAAAATATTATTGAACCCTGCCCCCTTGAACTAACCCCCAGCGCATCGATTGCCGTCATGCTCGCGATGAGCGACGCGATTGCTTTAACCCTTATGGAACTCAAGGGTTTTACCCGGGAGGCCTATGGTAAACGTCACCACAGCGGCTATCTGGGTAGCGTTTCAAGACAGTCCTAGGCCTAATCACCGTGAAGGCAAATGATCCAAAAACTTTAGCCAATCAGTTTATCGATGCTTGCCGAGAGGAGGTCGCAGGGCTGCCCGAGCGGCCAAAGGTTTTGGGATTAATCGCCAGTGAAGATGCACCTTCTCTTGCTTATGCTCGAGCCACACAACAACGGTTTTTTGATGCAGGCCTAGACTACGATTTACAGCAGGTCAGCCGCCTCGAACTTGAACAAGCGATCCTTGTCGCAAATGACGACCCCAGCATTCACGGTATTTTTATTTACTTCCCGATTTTTGGAAATCAGCAGGACGATTATTTGCGCAATCTCGTGAGCTACAGCAAAGATGTCGAAGCTGGCAGCCAATACTGGACTCGAAAACTTTACGCCAATGATCGATTTGCTGTGGCCGGTGACCTCACTAAAAAAGCGCTTCTACCTTGCACGCCCTTAGCCATTATAAAGCTTTTGTCCCATCTCGGGGTTTATCAAGAAAGCATTGCTGCAGGAGAAAGGCCATTAACGGGTAAGACCGTGACCATTTTTAACCGCAGCGAGGTGATTGGCCGGCCGCTCGCAGTTATGATGTCAAATGAGGGCGCAAGAGTTTATTCATTCGACGAATTTGGCCCACTTCAGTTCGACCTAGCAAAACCCAGCGAGACTCACATCACTCGGGGGCAGGCACTTGCTGAGTCCAATATCATCATTACTGGGGTTCCCAGTTCAAAATTTCCTTGCGTTACACCGGGTGAAATATCCGCCGACTCAGTCTGCGTGAACTTCTCAAGCTATGACAACTTTGATCCGAGCGTTGCCCACCATGCGTCGATTTATCTACCTAGGATTGGTCCGATGACCGTTGCTATGTGCTTGCGAAATGCGCTGCGCCTCTACCAGAATTTCCACGCAGATTCCTCATGAGCATGGATCAAACCCTTAGCGGCTGGCTGCAAGCGGTTGGTGAGCGGCGAGCGACCCCAGGGGGCGGCGGCGTTGCCGCCCATCTTGGCGCCAATGCTGCCGCCCTTATGGCGATGGTGGTCCGCTATAGTCGCGGCCCGGTCTTCAGTGCCGCCTTTGCGACAGCGCTCGATCACCACGCAAAACAATTTTTACGGCTTGCTGAAGCTGATGCGGCCGGATACCTTGCCTGCCAACGACAATTAAAAACGGCGAAAGACAATCCCGCTCTGCGGGATGATGCTTACCTCCAGGCTGCTTTCGCACCAATCTTGATTTTTGAACTGGCCGGTTTACTCGGCCGGCAACTCCTAACTTGCTATTCCAAAACCAATCAGCACCTGCGCTCTGATACCCAAATGGTGGCCTTAATCCTTCAGTGCACGCTCGCTTCAGCGAGACTCAATATCGATATCAATCTTGACGCCTGTAAGCAGGATGCACTTAAACAACCGCTTTACGCCAGAATAGCTGCCCAACGTGATACCCAGTCTGCGCTTGGCGAGTTGATTCAAACCTTTTCGAGTTCGTGAGTACTCTTGGCAGAGGTTCAAGCTTCACACTCTGCTTGTTATTTTATTGGCTCGGCACCGGCTGCAATCAACTCAGTCTCGAGCGCGCTGAAATCAAGTCAACGCCACCTTCACCAGAGCAAGTCTCACTCCGATCGAAACTCGAGCAGTTGTTGTTTGACGACATCAGCTCGCGAGCAGCCAGTGAGGCCGGTTTCGTCGGCGCACAAGCACAACACCTTGCCCTGAGCGAGGCTCTGGCCCAATCCGTTGACCTTACATTGATCAGGCCGGATCAAAAGATGATCTTCGCGGCCCTGACAAACCCGCTTACCCACAGGACCCAGACCGATGAGGGCCATCAACTGGCGATGATTAGTAAGCTCAGCCATCGTCTTGAAAAGCTAAACCGAGAACGCCGATCTCTCAATGATATCGATCCCAAGATCTTCGCCAAAGTGGGTGAATCACCCGCCAATCAGCAACAGTTTTTAAACTTGGTCCAACAAGCCATTGCAATTCAAGCTCGCACGAACCCTTTTCAGCTAGACTATGCGTCTTTGCCGTCGTTACTGGTTAAGACCTTTCATCTACCGTCTAACTCAGCTTTTTTCTATCAAGCACAAGACGCTAGTATTCGTGTGGCTGTGGACACCTTACCCAGATTAACCTTTGCCGAAGCCGAGATAGTTGCCTTCATGACCGGCCTGCCGGGACAACATTTTTTCAAACAGCTGAGGCCGAAACCGAGGTTATTCCCGCTTCATATTGAAGCCAACGAAACCGCGATGATTCTGCTTTTACTCGAGCTCGCCAATGCCTTTGAATACTATCGGGTCGATTACAGCCAGGCAGTGCGCCTTGATTACCTGCGCTTGCATACAGTTCAGCAGCTCAAAGCCTATCAACCAAAAATGGTGCTTGGAGAATTTCTGGGCCTGCTACGAGACACAAACTTTGATCCAGCTCGTTTAACCCAAGCATTTGACGCCGTCGATGAAACCGCTACCCTGCACCGATTAACTGCGGAAGCGTTTTTTAGCCTTGAAAGCCAATTTGATCAGTCAGCACAAGCGCTCCCAAAGTCTGTCTTACGAGCAACCATCGCAGACATCATCCCGATCTTAAGGCTGCCGCTCAACACTGCAACATCTTTTGACTAAAAGACCACCACGCGGTCACCCTGGCCCAATAAATAGCGCTTCAGGATTTTGCGCCCATTCGGCAGCTAAACTGCTTTGACGCCAACTTAACCCGCCTTAGCGTGTACTTGAGGGCCACCTTTTGCGAAGCGCCCGACCAAAGGGATATTCAATCGCATGCGCTTCATCAATGATGAGCTCGAACAACAGCGCGCGCGCCGCCGGCCTATAACTCGACACGGATTCGGCAAGGCTGCGAGCATCCGGATCATCCAGCACCTGCACCTGCCCATTTAAAATGAATTCTCCACTGCTACCTGAACTATCGTTCATCCCGCAGTGCAAACTGTACCAACCACTATCAAGCAGATCCTTTGCCTTGGGCGTGCTTGGCTCAACAAACACAAAACAACGCCCCTCGCCAATGACTGGCGTCACTGGATGTAATCGTGGTTTTTGATCATCGCGAACCGTTGCCAGATAAGCCACCTTGCCATCGAGTCGCTGACGGCCAAAACTTGCAATCTCGGGATCCGAAGCTTCAAGTTCTCCCCAGCTAAATCCCCTCATGATGTTTCCTAGTTAACACGCGTTTGACAGCATTATAGGCTTGATAACGACCTGAGCTCTAGATTTGCTGTCCGGTCACTGTGATCGGTAGCTCGGCCTCAAGATCAAGTATTCTGGCCAAGGGCCTTAGATTTTCAGCGTAAGCCCGCCAGCGCGCTTTAGACGAATGATAAATCGGCTGACGGACCTGCTTAAAGCTCGCCGTGCTGACAGGTCTATCGGTCTGGTAAAACTTAAGACAAGCAGCCTCAAAAGGTAAACCACAATAAGCCAACAACTCGGTAATGACGCTTTCTGCATTATTAACCAAATCTTCGTAATCGATTTCTAACAAATCTGCTCCGAACAAGTCACGCCAATGGCTCATGAGGCGTTCATAGTCCCGATAAAAAATACCTAAATTGCTTAAATCAAAACTATAGTTTTGACCCGCGCTAAAATTCTGAAAATAACAACTCAAACAGGTGTCGAGGGGGTGTCGCCGGATGTGTATTATCTTTGCACTCGGAAGCAACGCTCTAATCATCCCCAAAAAGCGGAAATTGAGCGGGTGTTTATCGACGACCCATCGAACCTGCTGGCCCTCGCCTTGCTGCCGAAGCTGAGCCAAATATTTCGACGCTGCCGACCGCTTAGCTTGCGCTAATGCCTCTGCCCATGATCCCTGTTCGGATCCACTTTTATCAAGACGCTTTAACTGCGCCAGTACCTGCTGGCCCACTTGCGCCATATCGTTGAGCTCTCCGGCACCGAACACCTCGGAATGGCTGGCTAGGATTTGTTCAACCAAACTTGTCCCAGACCGCGGCATACCAACGACAAACACCGGATGAGGGCCCTCATCAATGGGTTCCGAAGATTGATGTCTCATCAAATCAGGCTGAAAGTAAACAAGGTCTTTTAGTAATCCTTGATGCTTATCTCGATCAAACGATTTGCCCGCCAATTGGTTGCCCTGCCGATAATGCTCAAAGGCACGGTTCCAATCACCGGTGTCATCAAAATATTTGCCGGCAGCAAAATGCAAATACGATCGCACGGAATCTGTAAGATCAGGAACCGCCAACTGGGTGACCACTCGCTGGATAAAATCGTTCCCGGGCTCAAAAGTCACCATTTCGGAGTACCCCTGATACGCTTCGCCGTAGTCAGGCTTCAAACTAAACGCCTGGGAAAATTCAGTTTTCGCAGCATCTAGGGCGCCGAGCCTGCGATAAATGCCCGCGATATTATGATGATACGCTGCCGCTTTCGGTCGAAGTTCAATCGCACGCTCAATCATCGCGATTGCTTGGTCTTCATGTTTTTGCGCCGCTAACACCAAGCCCAAAAGATGTAAGGCATCGGGCTGCTCAGGGGTTTCAGCAAGAATCGCTCGATAGCCCGTCTCGGCTGCGCCCCATTTGCCAGCTCGATGTAACTCAAGACATTGCTGAAGCGTCAGCTTCACGGCAAGGTCGGACCGATCGCATTTATCGGGACGACGGCGGCCGTCAGCGAAAAAGATTCCGATGACTCTGTCATCGCTTTAATCACAATCTCGTCGCCTATGCCAATTTCGGCGTTAAATTTCATCACCATAATGTGCAAGCCCTGAGGCTGGAGAACAAGTTTCCCCCGCGCCGGTACAGTCAGCGGGCCGGCAGATCGCATTTGCATCCGCCCGCCATTGAGTTCAGACCGGTGCACCATGACCATACCAGCGTTATCTAAAGACCAAGTTGCAACCGTCAGCGGAGAATCGCCGGAATTGGTTAACTCGCCATAAATTGCGAGCGTCGATACGCCATCCGGTGGCATTCGCACCCAGCCATTTTCTAACGCTAGCTCAGCAATAGCACTCGCCGACCCGCTCACAAGCAGTAGTAATAGCCCAATTTGAATCCCTCTCACCACCGAGTACTCCTTTTTAAGTTAGACAGCAAAGTTTCATTGCTCGCGCTATAATTTATCAGAACCGCAGGATGAATACCGCTGAGCGGCAGCCAATGGCAATTATCAACCCTAAATGAGGGCGTCCCTCGTGACCGAGTATCCATGACCAATCTTTATGCCCTTTTTAAACCCATGATGACCACCGACCGGCCTCTGCTACTCGCCGACGATGGTCGGACCCTAGCGACTTATCCCGACCTAGATAAAAGGAGCGGGCAATACAGTCACATACTGCGTCAATTTGGTCTCAAGCCCGGTGATAGAGTTGCTGCACAAATAGAAAAATCACCAGAAGCACTTTATTTGTATTGCGCCTGCTTGCGAAGCGGTTTCATTTATCTACCCCTCAATACGGCTTACGGGCCCGAAGAGTTAGATCACTTCTTGAGTGACGCCAAGCCTTCTGTGTTCATCGTCGACCCAGCAAAGGCAAATATACATCGTCACCGCGACGTCAAGGTCGTCACCCTTGATCCAGACGGCCTTGGGAGCTTAACGAGCCTCGCCGCGGCCAGTGCGGCAGACACTGATGTCGTCCCGAGAACCGACGATGATGTCGCAGTTATTATCTACACCTCCGGGACTACGGGCTTGCCTAAGGGCGCTATGATCAGCCATGGCAACCTGTGCGAAAATGCCAAAATGCTACTTAAGGCCTGGGACTGGTCAGCCAATGACGTCATGCTGCATACCTTGCCCGTGTTTCATGTTCACGGTCTGTTTGTTGGTTTACACCTGCCACTTGCTGCTGGCAGCCCTATCCTGCTGCACAAACACTTCGATGCCAGTGCGGTCATCGCAGCGCTACCAAAAGCAACCGTGTTCATGGGTGTACCAACTTACTACACCCGCTTGTTGCAAGACGGCATCGATCACCAAGATTGTGCGCGGATGCGACTGTTCATCTCAGGCTCAGCGCCTCTCCTCTCGGCTACATTTACACAATGGGAGCAAGCCACCGACACCACGATTCTTGAACGTTACGGTATGAGCGAGACCGGCATGAACACGTCAAACCCTCTGTTAGGCGAAAGGCGCCCTGGTACCGTTGGTCAGCCACTGCCCGGCGTGGAATGTCTGATCGTTGACGAACAAGGTAAAGCGCTTCCTCCGAACACGCCAGGAGACCTTCTAGTGAAAGGGGCTAATGTTTTTCAAGGTTACTGGGAGAATCCTGAAAAGACCCGAGAATCGTTTACCGACAACGGGTATTTTATGACCGGTGATATCGCAAGCATGGATAGTGACGGTTATATCAG
>JADHNJ010000039.1 GCA_016779565.1 Pseudomonadales bacterium | reverse complement strand
AAGTGACAAATAAAGGTTATCGGACGCACCTTAGAAAGCTGAAGGACAAAAACCGCTAACTGCAGATTTTTTAACCCTTTTTACCAAAATTTGATCACTAGATACCCCCTATTCTGGCTTTACCCAGAACCTATCTGGCTTTAGGGATTTTGTGCTGCACAAAGCCCTTAATTTGGCAAAACTTGCGGGCCGGGACGGCAATTAAATGCAAACGATTACCAAGCGCCAGACCCTCCAAAGCTAAAGGTGGTTGCGTGAAAAAGCCACATTATTGACCAACATTTTTAAAATGTTGCTGATGTTGTACGGGCAAAGCAAGCTTCATCAACCGCTTGCACCCGTCCTTGCAGAATAGGGCGCGCTAAAGGGCCTGGAACTCTTCAAGGCCGTGGCAACAACAACGTCTCTAAAAGCAAATGAAGCAAATTGAGCAATAATCCTCTACTGGCGATCATCATCGATGCTGAAGTCCGTGCGCATGGCAAATTCGGCCCAACCAGGCCTTTTAGACAAAGCTTCTGCGAGCGACGTCATCACCTGATGTTGCGATGCATTCAACACCTGGCCGTGGGTGCAGGCCCTACTTGCCGACGCTCCAAATACCGGGGCCTTTTGCGGCGATAAACAAAAAAGCGAAACAATAAATCGCTGCTAATTCGCCTCCATTGAGCATCGGAAACAAATCGCGCATGCCATGCGCCATCCAGTAGGCGACAGCCATCGTACCGCTACAAATAAACGCCACTGGTCTGGTAAACAGGCCAATCATCACCAGCAAGCCACCAAGAAGCTCAATGCCGCCCGCCGCCAGCATGAGAGGGCTTAGATCGTAGGTAAACTCCTTTGGGAAATCGAGCAGCTTTTGACTACCATGAAAAATAAATAAAAAGCCCGTTACAATCCGAAATAAAGCGTAAGTCTGCTCTTCTGTCGCGGCCAATAGTTCATTAAATTTATTCATCAATCTTCCTTGCGATTGCTTTTCTTTTTCACTGAACAAAGTCCCATACCGGCGATCTTTGCTCCCCTCTTATGTGATCAAGTTATCGTCAGCCCAAGTCAAGTTCAAGCCTTTTTAAACCAAGCACAGGTAGCGCATCTCAATCAAACGCTGAGGCTACGCCAATAAAGTTCGAAGCGCAGCACAGACGACGGGCACCATAAGCAGGGCAACTTACTTAACGATTCAAATAGGGATAAGATCGGAAGACTCACGAAGTATTGCGCTTTCGCCCCAAACGCCTCTGAAAAGGCTCGTTCAAGGAGTTATATCATGTCAACTCATCTCAATATATTTTATGAATTAAAAGTTGCCGAAGGCAAAGCAGAGGAACTTAAAGCGATCGTCAAGGCTATGGTGGCCTTTAATCTAGCGGGCGAACCAGGCACCCTGGTATACAACGTGTATATGAGCACAGATCAGTCAACCCTAACCTACTGGGAAACTCATGAGAGCAATGAGGCTTTACGACATCATGCCGAACGATTTGCCCAGGGCGAGTATATTAGCCAAGTGCTGGAAAGAACTGTGTCAGCGAGGCTCTGTATCTATGGTCCGGTTTCAGATGCCATGAAAGCCTGGTCCTTAGAAAACGGTTTTGAGGTTGAATACGCCGACCTCATCGACGGCTTTGAGCGCATCTCCTAGACTTGTTTGATTCGCAAAAGCCCCTCAAACATCGTTAACCCGCACCTTCGGCCCTATAGCAGTCAACGAGGCTATTGTTGGCTGTACTAACGCGAAGTAAATCTGGGCCACGTTGAGACCAGTGATGAGAAATCGAAATCCGCCCGTAACCCACGCGACCGTCTGCAACGTATCACCGACATGCAAATACTCTCTAGTCAGTTTTCAGACCGGGCAGCGTTAACTCAATATCTACAAGCGCAGTTTAACGATCTACTACCCAAAACCCATCGACAAGCCAGTCCGATCGACGGCAGCAACCCGACCGCGCAATTCATCGACCAGCAAATTCAGCCTGCTGCTTATGCACGCACCCGCAATTTCTATCAAGGTGCTGTCAGTCAACTGTCGCCTTTTGTTCGGCAAGGCATGATCGAGCGGCGGCATCTTGCAAACATCGCGCTCGCAAAAGTTGGCGCCAAGGCCGCTGAAAAATTTATTCAAGAGCTGCTGTGGGGTGAATTTTGGCAGCACGTGGCAGACCAGCGGCCAGATGCCCTTTGGGAGGACGCAGAGCCCTACAAAACAGGCTTTGAGGCCTACACCTACAAAGACACCCTGCCTGAGGACATCCTTAGGGCCGAGACGCCCAATGCCTGCATCAACCATTTTATTCAGGACTTAACCGTCACCGGATATCTACATAATCACGCTCGCATGTACCTTGCAGCCTATGTTGTCCATTTTCGGCGGGTTCGCTGGCAGGCAGGCGCGGCTTGGTTTTTAGAGCACCTATTAGATGGCGATATTGCGGCCAACAACTTCTCTTGGCAATGGGTTGCCAGTACCTTTGGCGGCAAGCCCTATATATTTAACCTTGAGAACGTTGCCAAATATTGTGGCGATGTTGTCGATTGTCGACCAGAGACCAACCCAGAGCTCGACGCTACCTATGAGGCCCTGCACTTACGGCTTTTTAAGCGAGCAACATCGTGACGACAACTTGCGTCTGGCTGCAAGAGGAATGGCTCAGTGCCTCCCTGATTGCCGAGCTCTGTCCAGCGGGCGCAACGCTCATCTATATCTTTGATGAAACTTGGTTAGCCCAGCGTCGATACAGTCTAAAACGTATACAGTTCATCTATGAGGCCCTGCTAGACCTGCCCGAGGCTGTCGAGATCTATCGAGGCGAGCCTAGCGAAATTCTTCATGCACGACGCCAAAACAAAACTGAGCAGCGATATTTAACTTTTAAACCGCGAGATCCGGAGCTAAGACAGCGCGTACTGGACATTGCTCATGCTCATGACGTTGAGCACATGACACCCCCTCCTTGGATACCAGTCCAAAGCCAATCGTTCAAACGGTTTTTCAAGTTCTATAACGTGGTTAAGCGCCATGCACTTGACGAAGCTAGTCGGGACAAGTCGTGACAGGCTTTTATCTTGCTTTGGGGTTTGCAGTCTTGACCTTATCACTAGGCTGTACAGGCACTCAGCAACCTAACCGCAGCGATCAAAGGGCCTCTGTACAAGATGGATCAGCGATCCAGGTAAGCCCCTATGGTTGGGGCAATAAACCGCTTTTAACTGCACCAGCCCCACAGCGACTGCCAACCATCAAGCCCGCTCGTGCGATCGGCTGGGATGATACTCAAGGCCCCATTGCACCACCCGGCACCAGGGTCACTCGCTATGCCCAAGGGCTCTCGCATCCAAGATGGTTATACGTGCTGCCTAACGGCGACATTTTGGTTGCAGAGACCGATTCGCCAGCACCGACCAAGGCACAAAGAAGCCCTGTCGCTTGGGTGACGCGCAACATCATGCGCTTCGCTGGGTCTGGCTATCCCTCGGCCAACCGAATTCGTCGCCTCGCGGCACCCTCTGACAATGGCGTCGGAGAAGAAAACCTTTTTATTGAAGGGCTGCATTCACCCTTTGGTATGGCTCTGCTGAAGGACACGCTGTATGTTGCCAACACTGACGCGATACTCGCCTTTGACTATCCGGTCGACGGCAAAGCGGCAAAGTCTGGCAGATCCATTGCGTCACTGCCCGCGGCCGGCGCGAACAGCCACTGGACTAAAAACCTGCTGGCAGATCCTGCCAACAACCGACTGTTCGTTGCTATAGGCTCCAACAGCAATATTGGCGAAGCAGGTCCTAGCGAAGAAATCGGGCGAGCCGGTATTTTCGTCTTAGACTTGGCGACTGGGGCGTTCACGCCATTCGCTTCAGGGCTTCGAAACCCGGTTGGTATGGCACTTCACCCTGTCACCCGTGAACTATGGACAGTCGTCAACGAGCGCGATCAGCTCGGTAATGATCTTGTTCCAGACTATTTAACCAAAGTGCGGCAGTCAGACGATTTTGGCTGGCCCACCCATTACTGGGGAATATTCCATGACCCTAGAGTACCTAAGGATTGGCATGCCGGTCTGGCAGCCACCCTAACGCCGACGCGCCCGGTGGGTGAACCTGATCGTCAACCTCGGCGAATCCCCAATTTTGCACTTGGTGCCCATACCGCATCCTTGGGATTAGCCTTTTATCCCGCAGATGGACCCATCAAAGCCTTTCGCGGTCACGCTATCATTTCTCAAAGAGGGTCCTGGAATCGTAATCCTAGAAGCGGCTATCAAGTGATCGCAGTGCCTTTCAACGATGAAGGGATGCCCGCCGGGGAACCAAAGCCGGTGCTCACCGGGTTTTTAAATGCACGGGGTCAGGCGCAAGGCAGGCCAGTCGGCGTCGCGATAGATCAAACAGGTGCCATTTTGATTGCAGATGATGTCGGCGGTATCGTCTGGCGCGTCAGCGCGGACCCAACTTAGTAGGGTTTGCTAAAGAGGCCTATCATCCCGCAGCTTCATGGCGGGTGAGAAGATCGCAGGCCAATTCAACGACCCGGGACCTCGCTTTAGGCCTTGTTCAAAATCTTGGTTAGACCGATGCCGATTTGCCCCGCTATCTCGGCATTGTCGCGCTGATAGGAGCAGTCATGTAGGTCGTCTTCAGCGCATGTCCAACTCACAAAAGCCGCTGCAAGCAAATGCTAATTAACCGTTATCCTCATTCGCACTTGAATCCAAGCCCAGAATTTACCTGGCACTTGAAACATGAACCCCACCGAATGTAAATCTATTCAGCGACAAGACCAGCATTACCATACTGTTAGTAGCGGATGAGCATGACGATTAACCCTATGGGCTGGTTGCACTCGGCACTAAATCTTAGCTTCGACAACCTTAGTAAGGGCACTGGCGCGAGTGGATAATACTGACGAGACATGACTTTAGGGTCTGCTGGGCGCAACGGTATCTGCAAGTAGACATTTGATCTCCGTGCCAGCCCGTAAGCACGCGATCCGGGTACCTTCTAATAAAAATTCAAACACCCCAAACCCAACGGCACTCTCGGTTGTCTCACCACGCGCTTCGGCTGCTTTAGCAGCATCAGCGACTCGCTTTTGCTGAACCTGACAACGCTGGCTTGCGGCTTGCTCTGGCGCTTGTCTGCCAAAACAGACTGGATCGAGAACCGCAAGGTCTACCTCAAGCGCCATCAGCCGAGCGCTTGCACCCGCCAGGACGAGCAAAATCATCATGGCAAGTAACCATTGCCGTCTCTTGGGTTGCAGCCTAGTTGTCATAGTGGGCTCCTTAAAACACCATAGATCAGATACTGAGTCATTACAGACCTCACAGAAATGACCAGCCGTTTCGGAATTATACTTAAGTTGACTCGCTTTATAGTCCGGATTTAGCGATTTGCCCTCAATGGATCTATGCTGACCGACCTTAGGACGATTTACCTTCGCCACCGGTCAGCGTATGGTTGGCCAAGGGAATATAACCCACTTGCCCTTCCCCGGTATTGGCAAGGCAACAAGGAGCGCCCATTTATGAGCCCTATCACCCCAGTTGAACGCTCGGAACTGCGCGAATTTGAACCGCTTTTCAAGGCCGTCGAGAGCGCTATGGGTTTTGTACCCAATAGTTTTTTAACCATGGCGCGTTGGCCTGAGATGCTAAACGCATTCTCGGGCTACGCCAGCACGGTAATGGGTCCCGGTGAGGTCGCAGTAGAACTTAAACAGCTTATGGCTTTTGTGGTGAGCCAAGCAGCCGGCTGCCGCTATTGCCAAGCCCATACCGCCCATGGCGCCCTGCACAAAGGTGTTCCAAAGCCTAAAATTCAAGCCATATTTGAATTCGAAACCAGCGCGCTATTTGATGCGGCAGAAAGAGCCGCGCTAAGAGTCGCCTTGCATGCAGGCATGGTACCCAACGCCACAGAGCCAGAGCATTTTTCAGCGCTTAAGGTCTATTTTACCGATCGTCAGATTGTTGAATTGGTGGCAGTGCTCGCCTTATTTGGGTCTCTTAATCGCTGGAACGACACCATGGCGACAATGCTGGAACCAGAGCCTGCAGACTTTGCCAAGAGCACACTTGATCATCTGGGCTGGCAACTTGGCAAGCACGCATAATCGAGTCGTGCGGCAATCTCCCGGCTTCATTGAACCTCAACACCTAGCGTTAATTGGCCTGCAAAGCGCTTACCGTATTGCCTCTAAATTCTGGGCTATTAAGCCCTCCTAACCAAAGACGCCAGAGCCATTTCTATGATCGAGGTTATTGCTTCACAATTTACCTTCACATTCAGCGTCAGCGCTCTCAATTGACCCTCACTCATGATCCCCTTAGGATCAAAACTCGCACCTTGCAAGAGGCCAAAACATGTATTCCAATCAAGGACCCTCTTTATGAAGTTTGCTATCGCAATATTAGGCGCGCTAATGATTCTGGCCATTTTCCAGATGCAGAATTCAGGCGCTGGAAACCAACCCCCCATGTCGAGTGCTGTCGGTGGCTCCCCCTGGGATAGTCTTAGCGCAACTGAAATCGAGCAAGCAGCTGCAGCCGTTAAAGCACGACACGGCAACGACGTGCTATTTAATCGAATCAGTTTACAACAACCTTTAAAACGCCAAGCTCTAGGTTGGCAAACGGGGCAAACGGCGCATCGCGCCGCGACCCTATCTTTCCGTGCCGAGGGACAATCCCATTACGCGCAATACGATTATTCGACGGCTACATTATCACCCACCAAAACGATCGAGACTGGCCAGCCTATGTTATCGGCCGACGGTGAATTGGCAGCTGCTGTTGCAAAGGTTAACGAGGATGCGACGGTATTAGCCGCATTGGCTACTCGGGGGATTCAAAAAAACGATGCGATTTGCCTGCCTAGAACAACAGGCAGATTCTTTTCGGCCCTTGCCGATCCAGCGCGTGACCGATTACTGCGACTTGATTGCTTTTATATCGCTGGTCAAGGCGGACTGGGGCTTTTGCCATCACCAGCCGCATTTGCACGCCCCATCGAGGGCCTGAGCCTTTTATACGATGTGGAACGGCAATCGATCCTTGAAATTCAGGACAGCTACCAAAATGCGCCCCCTCCCCCTCACGATATCAGCGCTATGGAGTTTCACGAGGGCGCCTTGACGACCCGACCGCGCCTTCGACCGGTGCGGAGCAGCCGTCCTGAGGGGGTGAACTTCAAGATTGCCGGCAGCCGAGTCGACTGGCAGAACTGGCAGTTTTATCTTCGGTTTGATCCCAGACAAGGTACGATCTTAAATCGCGTAGGTCATGTCACACCTGAGGGCTTTCGCTCGGTGGCTTATGAAATCGCCATGTCTGAGATGTTCGTGCCGTATTACGATACTGACCCTCATTGGTTTTATCGCGCCTACTTCGATATGGGTGAATATGGCCTTGGCAATATGGCCACCGAGCTTAAAGGCAGCGATTGCCCAAGCCACGCCGTCTATCAACCTGTGGTTTTGCACACGTCAAGCGGTGAGCCACGAACCGCAGAAAATCGGATTTGCATTTTCGAACACGATCCCGGCTACCCAATCTGGCGACATCACGAGTCGCTCTATGATGGAATTCCCGGCATGGATAATCACCAGTCTCGAACAGCGACCGAGCTCGTGGTGCGAATGGTTGCCACTATCGGAAACTATGACTATTTCCAAGACTACATATTTCAGCAGGATGGTCGACTTCGAATACGTATGGTGGCGACAGGCATTGATGCCACCAAAGGGGTTTTTGCTCGTACTCTCGACGATCCAACCGCGCCGGCCGACACTGAAACTGGCACGTTGATCGCGCCCAATCTGGTTGGCATTAATCATGATCACTACTTCAGTTACCGAATCGACATGGATGTAGATGGCCCCAGCAATCATTTCGAGCGTCATCGCCTCAAAAGTATCGCACAGCCCGAGGGCGCACCGCGGCAAGGCATTTGGGGCGTTACCTCAGAACGCGTCTCTAACGAGCTTGCCGCACGTACCCGCATGGAGGTTAGTAAACCCGCTCTTTTGGTTTTCGCGAGCAGCCAGCGGCAAAATGCGATGGGATATGCAACCGGCTATCAAGTCATCATGCCGAATGTCAGACCCTTGGTGACCCTTCAGGACGCCACCCACCGTAGAGCGCGGTTCGTCGAGCACAACCTCTGGGTAACACGATACAAACAGGATGAGATTTTTTCTGCGGGCCTGATGGTCAATCAGTCCGCACCGGATCAAGGGCTACCGAGCTATGTCAATGACGACGAATCTATTGAGGGCACCGATCTCGTGGCCTGGCCAACGATGGGCTTTCATCATGTGCCAATGGCTGAAGACTGGCCAGTTATGCCCGCAAAGGTCGACGAAATTGTGTTAAAACCTCGGAATTACTTCGATCACAATCCTGCGATTGACTTGCCTTCCGGCCCTTAAGGAATTGTGCGACTTGTCCAAACTATAATCTGACCAACCCACTCTTAAGGCACTGCATTTCATGAATTATCAATACCTGAATAGCCCGGTAGGGAGACTAAGGCTTGTTTCCGACGGAGCCTCTCTCATCGCCATTGAGTTTGAAAACCAGCAAAACAGCATCAGGGAAGGGGCGGAGCGCGTCGATGCCGTGTTAACGGCGTGTCGCGATCAGCTTAAAGAATACTTTGCGGGCACACGACGGCGATTCGATATACCGCTTGCGCCCTCTGGAACCGCGTTTCAGAAAAGCGTATGGCAGGCGCTGTCGGGCATACCCTATGGACAGCTGCGCAGCTACCGCGATATCGCCGAGATCCTCAATAAATCGAGGGCCGTTAGAGCAGTAGGCGCTGCCAACGGTCGCAATCGGCTACCGATTGTGGTGCCCTGCCACCGGGTCATTGGTAGTGATGGTTCCTTAACTGGATTCGCCGGTGGCCTAGACGCCAAGCGAGCGCTACTTAAACTAGAAGGCGCGATTCAATAACCAACATTCTGCGATCAAGGCCAACCTCTTTTGCGGCCTGCGACGCCAAATTGGTTGTTGTCTTGGGTTACCGCCAAACGCGTCGTGACCACAACACGTTTTCAAGGGAACGCGCGATCGTGCGCCTACGATATGAGCTTCGTTTTATGTTTAGGGAGCGGCTTTAAGACACCTTCCGGGGCACCTGCTTGGGTACAAGTCATATTCAGACAGATGTATACCCAGCCTCGCGCCTAAAGTAACTTGGGCTACAAAAGTGACAGAAAAGTAGACCTGAGGCGGCCCTTGAGCAACTGGAACTACTCTATTGATAGGGGCATAACAGAGGATAAGTCAGGGGTTGGTGCCCGGGGCCGGAATCGAACCGGCACTCCCTAATGGGAACAAGATTTTAAGTCTTGCGTGTCTACCAATTTCACCACCCGGGCAGAGACTTCTAGTTTATCACGAATGTAACCTAATCAGCCCCTCTTGCATGCAACTGGCAATTAATTTTCCATCCGCGGTGAAAACTGACCCTCGAGTATAACCCCTCGCCCCTTCGGCAGCCGGACTATCAACACAATAGAGCAACCATTCGCTAACACTCACCGGCGCATGAAACCAAATGCTGTGGTCCAAGGAGGCAACCTGCATTTTTTCGCGCCGATATTGGCCCCTGTGAGGCATACGCGCGGTACCAAGCAAGGCCTCATCTGATTCATAAGCTAATAGCGCAAGATGGATTCTAGGGTCTTCTGGTACCTTCCCGTTTGCCTTAATCCACAACTGCTGTGATGGGTCCTGGGGCGTTTCCGATAACAGCCGCTTGTGATCTTCTCGAAAGCTTAGAAAGGGTCTTTGTTTTAAGCCCTCTACCATTTTCGCTTCGTCCGGAGGCGAAAAGTCCGGCATCGGATCTTGATGGGCTAATCCGGGCTCTTCTATATGGAAAGATACATCCATGTTAAAAATGGCTTTTCCCGACTGAACCACTTTGATTCGTCGGGTGGTAAAGCTCTTACCATCTCGAATTCGATCGACCTCAAAGATCGCCGGCACACTAGGATCACCGGGCCTCAGAAAATAGGCATGCAATGAATGAGGCAAACGGTCTAAGGGCGTTGACCGCATAGCCGCGACCAACGCTTGCGCAATGACTTGTCCTCCGAAAAGACGCCTATTACGATCCGGTGGATGAAAGCCTCTAAACAGATCTCGGTCAATAGGCTCTAAATCCAGCAAGCGCAGTAAGCGCTCAAGCGGACCAAGACTCGAAAAAGAGGCTATCGTCGGCGGCGCGTAGGCCACCTTATTCACCTTGCCTGTCTAATCTAACGAGCAGAGGATCCACCATCGGCCATGTAAACGCCCCCCGTCATAAAGGCACCCTCATCAGAGGCTAGAAACAGCATCATATTGGCAATATCAGTTGGATCCGCATAGCGACCAAGCGGAATGCTCGCACTCATCATGTCATGTGCCGCTTCAAGGTCATCGGGCATCATACCGGCCTCTAGGCTACGCATCATTCGTGTTTCAACGGGTGATGGGTGAACCGTATTGACCCGAATATTATGCTCAGCGCCGGCCAGCGCCGCCGAGCGCATCAGCCCGACCACCGCATGCTTACTGGTAACATATGGCGCTAGCAGGCTCGCACCCTTTATACCGGCAACGGATGAAGTGATAATGATGCTACCGCCGCCTCGGGCCTGCATGGCTGGGAACATTGACTGAACCCCCAGCCAAACCCCTTTAACATTGACCGCCATCACTTTATCGAACATGGTCTCAGTCTGTTCAAGAAATGGAGTCACAGCGCCCTCAATACCCGCATTAGCAAGATAAATGTCTACCCCCCCAAATACCGAAACGGCCTGCTCGACATACCGGTCAGTGTCAGCTTTTTTGCTAACGTCGGCGACACAATAAGCGCTGACATTACTACCGACCTCATTACTGGCCTCTACCAAGGCTTGCTCATCTAGGTCCACTAAGAGGACTTTTGCTCCTTCGGCCACAAAGCGTTTAGCTGCCGCTATCCCAATGCCTCCAGCGCCACCTGTAATGACAGCTACTTTTCCTTCTAATCGCCCCATAAGTATTCTCCTTACCAGCGCAAAGGGTAACAGAGGTTAAGCAGGCTTGACCAACCCTGGTTTTGTAAGTGAAGAAACCATCTATTGGCGCACTCATAGCCAAGAAGTAATTTAGGTGATATCAATCTCTGGATGATTCTGCCTAGCAGATGCGATATCATGCGCTGCGTGAGGCTGGGTGGCAGAGTGGTCATGCAGCGGTCTGCAACACCGTTTACGCCGGTTCGATTCCGACCCCAGCCTCCATATCCCTTAGCTTTTCAGCAACCTCTCTAACTCGGCGTCGATGATCAACGGTCCGCATCTCTTCGCCTCAGAGGCATTGCAACAATTTACAAAACCTTTGCTAACTGTGTTTGATCAACTTGACCAACTAGTAGGCTTCGAGCGAATTCAACATGAGTTAAGAGCGAATCGTCCTGGCGCCAGGGCGCTATCCGTCAACCCATGAATCGATAACCGACCCCTCGAATGGTTTGTATCCGCTCTGCGTAGTCACCAAGTTTTTTTCTAACCCTGCGGATGTGCACATCAATATTACGATCAACTACAATTACTCCATCGCGCATGACCCGCGACAACAATTGATCTCGAGACAGGGCCTTGCCGGGATTGGAGGCGAGTTGATACAACAATTTAAACTCCGTCGCAGTAAAGGGGATCGCGACACCTGCCATCGATACCTGGTGACGATCGACTTCAATTAGCAAGTCATCGATGGTGATTTTTTGTTGATCATGATTGACGCCAGCGTTCTCCGTCCTCCGCAGCAGTGAGCGGACTCTCGCCACCAGTTCCCGAGAACTGAACGGCTTCGTCATGTAATCATCCGCCCCCATGCCCAAACCGATGACAATGTCACTCTCCTCTTCCTTTGCTGAAAGAATAATCACAGGCATCGATTTTAAAGCTGGATCTAGGCGAATCTGTTGACATACGCTTAATCCATCTAAACCTGGCAACATAAGATCCAGAATCACTAAATCTGGATGTTTTGCCTTAATGGCTGAAAGGCCTTCTGAACCTGACTCAAAACCCAAGGCCTCATACCCTTCACGCCGCAAGTTATACAAAACAATCTCGCGAATATCTTCTTCATCTTCAACAACTACAATCAGCTGATTAGGCATTGCCCTGCTATCCTCGATGTACTTAATCCGAAATTGTGACGGCCCTTGGCAGGCCACCAATGGCTCGTTATTGCCGCCTTCGCTCGACACCACCCCAAAAACTCTAAGAAAAAAGATGGGCTACGCGATGCGCTTGGGATGGCTAAGAATGTAACGCTTGAAATACTGAACATTACCGAAGTGATCCTCTGGCTCAGCGTTAGGACCTCCCAGCACATCAGCTTTTTCTCGATCGGTAAGTACAGCCCCAAACAATGGGCCCCATATGGCATCAGACGCGGTCGACGACACGCTATGCCTCGCCTGCATGACAATGACAAGACAGAGACACAAAAGAGCGAACCCGAACTGATTCAACCAGTGCATTAAACTTTTCCGAAGCGCGTATTGCATGGAGGAATTTTAATAGATGCTAGAACCACCGCAACATTATGGGTGACGCTCTCGAGAGGTTTAACCTAACTTTAACTTGAAAGATGAATTTCTTAACAAATATTAAGTTTAGTTAAAGAAGTTTGCGGCGGTAACACCGGCTGGGGCGTAGAAACCGACCCTAGCATTGGGTATTACAGAGGCTTATCGACGAGATTGCTTAGACGAGATTGTTGAGAAGGAATTTGGAGCGCTCGGATTAATGGATAGCGCCGATTTAGACGGCTACCCAAGCCCCGAAAGCAAGGGAGCAGCAGCGATCTGCCTGCTATAACTGCTGATCGCTGCGCTATATTTTAAGCAGCCTTTTTTTGGCTATTCGATGTTCACTAAATTACGAGCATCAAAGATCGCCGCCTCTTGCTGTTGCTCGGCTAGGACTAAGACCGGCAAATCATTGCACTCGAGCTGCTTAAGTTTTCGCTTGGAAACCCCTAGCGTTCTAGCTTCTTGCTGCAATACCTCCGGAGAAACAATAGCAACTTGGCAGAGCTTTGCGGCTACATCTTGCTGATCTACCTGACGGGTTTCTGTGACAGCTGCTTCGGCATGCGCGCTGAGCCCAAATCCTGCAACCAACACCGACGTCAATAGCGTTGTAAAACCTTTAGATAATGTCTTATTCATCATTTCATCCCTCCTTTATCGCAAAATCATTCTGGGTGTAACTTATCTTAGAATGCGTTCGCAGCTGATCATTTGTTTGCTACTTTAGGGACATATTTGCAAAACATTAGCACCAAGGTCAAGAAATCTTTAAAATCTTAACAAAAACTTAATATTTAGTTGCGAAGCGACAACTCCCTGATCGCCTAGGGTTTATTGAAACCATTAGATATGGGGAGCGACGCTAAGATGAGAAAAGGCTAATAATGTTAAGCAACCTTAATAGCCAGTCGCAGGGACCTGCAACTGGCTTGACTGAAGCCTCTGGCGAACTTTAAAACTTTAGCTACCTTGAGTCAGTTAAGCTTGAACACCCCCTGCAAACCAACGCATCAAAAACACTGTAACACGGTAACGAGGCACAACTGTTCGAAACCAGAGCGTTAAGAGCTAGAACGCAGAGAGATAAGGGCTAGAACGCAGAGAGATAAGGGCTAGAAGGCAGAGAGATAAGGGCTAGAAGGCAGAAAGACAGTGAGATCGAGACTAGCGAGATCTAAGACAGCGCAGTACGCAAAGAGCCATTTAGACAAAGCAACGTCTTGAGGCGAAACCATCGACACACTCATTACCCGCCCTCCACTTAAACCTAAGGGACTCCGCAGGGGCGTTCACCCCTGCGGGTCACTCGATCAAACTAGAGCTGATACTTTATTTTTACGCTGATGCTAGACCCAGGTCTCCGCTCGTAAACTGTCACATTGCTCGCACTGATGGTAGTGATATCGTCCAACAGGTTTTGAGCTTTAACTTTGACACTCAACTGTTCTGTTGGGAACCAACTGTAAGTGAAGTCCAGCGAATGGAAGGGTTCTTCAAACTCGTCGGGTGCACCCAAACGCCCCGCCTTGTACAGACGCTCGCCAAAGACATTGTAAATTAATGATGCGGTGTGAGCACCATCATCAGAGTCAAACCCTAGCATGAGGTTCACGAGGAAATCAGAGGCACCTGCCGCGGCTCTGACTTGGTTGGTCGGAGCGTCTGCACGACTACCAGCAACCGTCTCAGAATCTTGGATGGTAGCGTTGCCTTGAATAAAGAACAGTTCACCCAGATCACCGAGAACACCTAATCTTAAGAGCCCCTCGAGCTCAACGCCCGTCATGGTTGATGACTCAGCATTTATAATACCCCTCGCACGATTGGTATCAGAAGCTGGCAACTCATAGAATTCGATAGGATTGTCGATTTCTTTGTGGAACACCCCAACGGTAAAGCTGTTACCGTCGTCCCATAGAAAGTCTAGTCGGATATCAAAATTGTCAATATCGCTGGGAACAACATCGGGGTTACCAAAGGTCAACTCGTCGGTTAAAGGGTCAACGTAACTCGTTTCCGAGACCTCTCGAAGGTCCGGCCGAATCGCTGTTCGACTCCAACCTACACGCGCTTGAAATTCATCCGCCCACCAGTTGCCGGTATACCCCAAAGTAAGAGAAGGAAACAATTCGCTGTCTTCGAAACTTGCGCGAGACAGAGCCTCTGGATCAGTGGTCACCATCGGTAACTGAACCGAATAACCGAAAAGATTCCAGGGAAGCGCAACCTGTGCATAATCTTCGCGCCGAACCCCCGCTGATATCCGATAAGTTTCGTCTAACCAAATATCAGCCATGGCAAAATAACTCGTGGTCATGGTCGCTGCTAGGTAGCTCCTAGATCCCGCACCTTGAGTCCGAAGCGTAAACTGATTTTCCGGATTCAAGATATTTTCAGTTGAAAAGACTTCGCCAAACCCACCATCAATGGATACATTCGATGATCCCAGACCAAACTCTCTTTGCGCATATTGCCGGGCTTTACGATCAAATTGGTACCCAAAAGCCAACTCAACCATCGTCCGCCCTGTCTCGAAAGGCAAAAGCGCCTTATAACCATAACTTAACGCATCATCTTCAAGCTGAGTGAAGCGAAAATCGGCTGCAGAGCTGTCACGTTGAATAGTTCGACTCAACACAGCAGCAGTTTCTGGATCTGTAACTGTGTCGGAGTTAAAGCTCACGGCATTCGGTATGTCTGTGGAGGCTTCCGACTCTGTATACTGCCAAGTCACAACCAGATCTGAAGGCAGATAATCGAGCACAGGTAACAAAGCACGTGAGTCATCACCCAGGGTGTGCTCCCCGACGAGTTGAATTAACGATAGCTCGCGCTGCTCGAACTCCACACTGGATCGACTAAAGCCAATACCGTCAGACTTGATGCGGTTTTCATTGAAAAAATCTTCGACAGCGGCTTCGTTGTCAGTGTCGCGAATGAACAAGTAAGCAGCACTGACCTCATGCTCACTACCATAGGCGACCCCTACGTTCGCAATACTATTAAGCCGCACAGAACGAGTGGTTCTAGACTCGGTCGAAAATCGCTCTCCCGGGTCGGCGAAGTTATACGTTTTTCGAGCGCGTTGGCGCCAACTTGAATCATACCCTCCGGACAACTGAACGCCCAATTCAAGGTCATCCGTAATCAACCAATTCGTGCCACCTGATACTCGAATGTTTTGATCAAGTTTATCCCCTGTTTCTCGAATATCCACATCGCGATTCAGCAACGTACCAAGCGAAGCATTAATCGCTTGTGCTTCAGCAAAAGAAGCATCAGCTTGGCCATTGGCGTAGAGCGCCGTGAGTATAGAAGCCGCACTTAAATTACCTCGATACTCGTCTGTCGCCTGTAACAGGCCAAGTGGAAGCGCCCGAGTTCCATCGTCTTTACCGAAGTCATCATCACTACCTTCAGGATAGGTAATAAGATTGCCACGGGATTCGGCATTGAAACCTGAACCCAACTCGATACTCAAATTGGCACCCTGGTCGGGAAAAGCAGTTGTACGTACGTCAATCGAACCGCCTGCAAAATTAGCGCGAATGTCGGGCGAAAACGTTTTTTGCACGGACAGACCAGAGACCACAGCGGCCGGGAAAATATCCAGTGGAATCACATTTCTAGTCAAATCAGGAGACGGGATGTAGGCACCGTTTAAGGTAGTTGACGAATATCTTTCGCCTAAACCCCTGACATAAACAAATTTATCAGAGACTAGAGATACACCCGTTATCCGTCGCATTGCGCCAGCGACGGTCGAGTCTCCTAACCGACTGATCGACTCGCTATCGAGTACGTCAACCACTGAATCGGAGTCTCTGCGTTCATTCAACAGCTGCTGGGCCGCATTTAAAAACCTGCCAACCACAACGACTTCTTCGACGCTGTTACTTGATCGCGCGTTCTGGCCTTGGTTCTCTTCCTCCAATGCTAGCGAACTTTTTGGAAAAAGTGCTATCACAATAAAAATAAAGCTTTGAGAATAAATCAACACTCGCGTCTTTAGATTAGACATCATTCCCTTACCTCAATAATTTAGTCGGACCGTTGTACGAACCTCGGCTTGAGGTTCGTACTTGCGGAATGTCGAATGTCTTACTGCTGAAACCAGAAAGTCTGGTCCAAACCGAAGGTCCATCCGGCTGTCCAATCACTGGTTTCGGCGACGGCGCCTAGAATTTCGCGCTCCACGCCTTGTTCAGGAAGCGATGCGTCATTAACTACCACCTCGCTGACGGGCACCGAGTAAAAACCGTTGCCGCCGAACAAAATCAAGTCTGTATTCGCAGCTTGAGTAGGGTCTACTGCCGCTGTTAGATCAGCAAAAACGGTATTGCTGTTAGCCTGCAACCAGTCCGACACATCATCACCCCCAATGGATTTGTCCGACTTGGTTACCGCCGCAAAAACGGAATCCGAAATGGCAGCATTACCTAACACAAATCCGTCGGAAGCCACGGTATCATCAACTCGGATTGCCCAGTGATCGCCAGCACTCACCTCGTCGCCATAGCCGCCAAACACAACGGCACCGGAGATCGTTGGCCACAGACCTTCACGCAGTCGCAACCCTGCGCCAGGATCATGGGTTCCCTCGCTCGGAGAAAAGATACAAGTAAGACCGGTAATAGATGGGCGAGAATTGAGGCCCCGGGCAAACATATCTTGGATGAAGTCAGCAGATTTGCTGCTGTAAGAGCCGATACCATCAGCCTCTACACAGCGGTTACCATCTGTCTCCTGCTGGATAACCAGCGCATTGGTAACTGATCCGATGTAGCCTTCGTCTATATCAATAGAGTCATCCCTCACATAAACGGCGACAAAGTTTTCAAAATTAACCGCACCACCGAACATTTCTATTCCGTCATCGTAAGTGGAGTAGACCTGCAGATTTTTAATAATTGTATTTCGTCCAACCCCCCCAAAAGAGATGCCATTTAATTCGTCGCCATTGGCCACTTGGGCGCCTGTGTGCTTCACAACAACATACTCTAATCTTCCGGAGCTATCGTCGTCATTGGCGCCACCGTAATACGACTCATCTAGCCCTTCCGCACCCTCGGCAGCAATATTGCACTCACCTACTAGGGCTAAGTCATCACCGCGGGTACCGGTGTATTCACATTTATTGCTGACGCCAAAACCATTGATAACCATGCCGCCCCAGAGTTGCACCTCTTCGGGCCCGGCCGTGCCCTCAACGGCATCTTTGGTTGCGGTGAACGTAATAGGCTTTTCTTTAGTTCCAACGGCAAAAAGTTGGGAGCCTCGGTTAATGATGACGAACTTGGTGTTATCAGGCCATGCCAAGGTCGCGCCAGCTTCGATCGTCAATGTCGGTCCATCGCCACCCTCTGCTATACCAGCGGCAGCGAGTTCTGCTGAGTTTGAATGGGCCTCTCCCACGAACAGGCTTCCGCTAAACACGTGGACGCCACCAGCTGGTAATTCGGGAATCGTGATGTCAGTGGTGATGTTGTTGCCAGCATCAGCAAAAGCCGGCGAATAGGTACAATTTTTCCCGTCAAAATCTCCCTCGATGGTCTGGCCACCAGAATTGACATACGAGGCGCAGGGGTTTTCTTCAGCAACCGGAGCTGCAGTAGTATTATTAGAATTTGAAACAGAGTTATCGGTCGAGTTGTCCGACGTCGAGGGATTTATATTGATGTCGCCGCTGTCACAGGCCGCAAGGGCCGCACAAAAGGTTAACGTTGCAACAAATCTAGATTTCATGGACTGATCCTAAGGCTCGTTTTAGATTCGGCGCATTATGAAGAGCCAGTACAGCAGCCCGATAAAGACAAAAATAAGAAAAATTAAAATCAGGTTCGAGATGTTAAACCTGGTTAAGAAATCTTTAATTTATTGATGGTTAACTCAGAATTTTCACCGCAACTGACAGGCAAATCGGACTCGCCGTCACCGGCAAATGAGGGCAAGAGATGCGAAAACTGAGAAAGAGCGCACAAAACTACTTCGAGCAGCTGCAGGCTGTAAGCCCTCAATAAGAGGTGCGAACCTTTGCGCCGCGGCGCCTCCAATCGGTTGGCTCGTGTTACCAATTGCCAATCAAAGCGCTACCGCAGCACGACTATTTGGAGCAAAACAGCTCATGCACTTGCTGGAGACTTTCAGCTTTGCAAGTCGCCGTTGAACCAGTCATCCACAAACCCCTTATTAGCCGTTGAGCTACGGTAAGGATCTCGAACCCAACCGAGAAACGGCCGAAACATCAGTCCCTGAACCACGCCGGTCCTACCGCGAAACTTTATTCTGCTCCCGAAGTCGCTCACAGCTTTGGTGCGGAGCTTATTGTCATAGCCGCAAAACCACCCACCAGCGAGGTTAGATCAGGTCTCTCAACTCGGGTCGGCAATTTTCAACAATTGCTTTCCAAGATTTTGACCGGTAAACAATCGCTGCAGCGTATCGGGAATGTTGTCAAACCCTTCCTGCAAGTCTATCTGGTATTTCAGATCGCCTGAACCAATCCAACCCAACAATTCAGCGACAGCTTCACCGGCTTGAGCCATATAATCAAGGACGATGAATCCTTCCATTCTCGCTCGCAGGGTAATCAAGTTCATCAGGTTTGCAGGCCCTGGCGTAGGCTCGGTTGCGTTATAGCCAGAGATCCCACCGCACAGCACGATTCGAGCTTTCATGTTCATATGATCTAGTGCAGATTCTAAAATATGACCGCCAACATTATCGAAAAACACATCAAACTTAGGGCAAGTTTCCGCGATCGCTGCCCCCACATCCTCCGATTTATAGTCGATTACCTCATCAAAGCCTGCTTCGTTTTTAAGCCAAGCACACTTATCAGGCCCACCCGCTATACCCACAACCCGGCAGCCTTTAATCCGAGCAATTTGGCCCGCTACTGATCCGGTTGCGCCTGCGGCACCGGATACCAATACCGTTTCACCTGCTTTGGGTGTGCCTAAGTCCAGAAGTCCAAAGTATGCCGTCAGCCCAGTCACGCCCAATACCGATAGCATCATCTCGGGGCTTACACCTTGGGGTACCTTACTTAAGCCCATCGGCCCTTGATTGGGGGCTGCAACCACAAAATCTTGCCAACCACCCGTTGTTTGCACCAAATCACCCGGCGAAAAATCCGGATGATTAGACTGTGCTACCTGCCCTACCGAACCCGCTCGCATGGGTGCACCAATAGCGACAGGCGGCAAATAACTCTCGCGGTCAACCATCCAACCTCTCTGGGTTGGGTCAAAAGACAGAAAAAGATTTCGAACCAAGACCTCGCCGTCACCAGGCTCTGGAATGGGCGTCTCGGCATATTCAAAATTCTCGCGAGACACCATCCCATCAGGACGTCTTGCCAATAACCACTGTCTATTCGTATTCAATCTATTCTCCTCAACATTTTTTGTGTCAGTGTTTTTTTTCTGCACGGCTTGGACGATATCGCTAACAGTTAACGATCCTATTTAGCGGTTCGTGTTTAGCGTCTCTGTTTAACATGTCTATTTAACGTGTCTACTTACCGTATCTATTTAGGGTTTCTGTTTAAGGTGTCTATTTAGGTTTCTATTTAACGCTTCCGTTTACCGTTTCCGTTTACCGTTTCTATAAGAAGGTACGCCAAGGCTCTCTGGTGCGGCCTCAGCTTGGCACCCTGCCTAGCTTATCGCATGATTGGCTCAACTTTAGCACTAACTCGCGCATGTATGTTCTCCATGCTCAACAAAGAGCACTGACTGCCGCTGCATTTAAGATCTGATAAGTTTCCCGTTTGTTGGTCCTTTTTAGCATTTTGCCCAACACCCTGATGCAAAGTCATATCTAAATCCTTAAAAGCTTCTATACTGCGGGCATGGCTCTTCATGCTCTCATTACCGGCGGATCATCCGGCATCGGCTTCGCTTATGCACAACACCTAAACCGATCAGGCTGGCAGTTATCCTTAGCCGCACAATCGGCACAAAGGCTGAGCGCGGCGAAAAAGCAATTGGGCCCTTCTGCACAAATCTACCCTGTGAACTTAGCAGCGCCTTTAGACGTTGGCCAATTAATTGAAATGGTCGAGGTGCCAGATCTTTTGATTGCCAACGCTGGGATTACCCGCTCTGGTGCAGTTGGCAGTATCAGCCAACCGGAATCGGCAGCGCTGCAGTATCTTTTGTGCGGCGGCATCATTGATTTGGTTCAATGGGCAGCGCCAATCATGAAAGCCCGAGGGTCTGGCCGAATCGTGATCATTTCAAGTATCGCCGCCGAGACACCTATGCCAAAGTCATCGATCTATGCGAGCGCCAAAACCGGCGTCACCGCTTATGGCAGATCGATACATCGAGAGCTGAAACCCTTTGGAGTCAATGTCACCGTCAGTCTGCCAGGTTACGTGCGTACCAACCTTCATGCAAAGGCGGGTCTAGATCACTTGATTCGACAAATACCAAGTTGGATGTGGCTCGAACCGGATACGGTGGTTGCAGAGACCGAGAAGGCGTCTCTAGCGAATCGGGAAATCGTGATTCCTGGACGGGTCTATCGCATGACGCGACCATTTTTAGGCTCCCGTCTTGCGGACAATACTTGGCGGCGACTCACCCGGCGTCGCCCGCGAACGTGATCCACCTTTACCCAGAAACTCTCAGCCGCGCTAAGCTCTAACCGCAACGCATGGTCCAGCCACAATGTCCCGGCGGGATCTGCTTTAAAAGCTCGGGCCTCATGACCTCGATCGATCACGCTGAGTGGCCCTTGATAGTAAATGTGATCTGCTGGAACTTGATTTCTACGTATTAGGACGATTCTGAGTTAACCGTTCAGTGAAGCAACGGCTTTGACGGAAGACCAAAGGTTGGTCACGTCGCATCGCTCATAATGGTAAGCATATCCTGCACCAATATATCGGCGTGCAGGAACGATACCGAATAGACTTCGCGCAAGTTTTTCGCGTCGTCAATTAAGTACACGCGCAACAAGTGTGAAATACTACCAATAACATTCCCTTCAGAATCAACATCTTGTATTATAAACTGATTATAATCTTTAAGAACTTGTGCGAGCGCTTGATCGCTCGGCGTCGTCAAGAACTGCCAATGTTTCGTCTCACTTGCCTCAAATCGATCCGAGTATCGTGCCAATACCTCGGGCGTATCATTGATCCGATCGAAACTGAGCGACAGCAGCTGGACCTTTGTTTGCAAGCGTTCGTCGTTCGCCAATCTTTGCATCACACGATGCAGCACATAGCTCGCTAGCGGACAGCCATTGACATCGCTGCAGGAGGTATACATAAAACTCAACAAAGTCACTTTGCCTTGCATGAGCTGGTGCAAAGTTGTCTTGCGACCGAAACTGTCGATCACCTCAGCATCCGCAGCTCTGCCAATCACAGGCCGCTCGTAACTGCCAACCGGCGGCAATTCAAAACCTAGCGGCCCATAGCCAGGTGCTCGTGGGGCCACTGCGGCCTTGGCCTGATGCGCTTCATGATCGGCAGAAGCCCAAACCTGCCCGCCGACGGCCATCACCAAAAAACAAAGGGCCTGAAAGACCCTTTGGATTACCCCTTGCAGAAGGTTGGCTTTCATTCAAGCCCCACAAATTTGGGAGCGACCCTAGGGACATTCATACCATAAAGCGAATAGGCGCCAAATCGCATTTGATGTGGATAACCTAGTTTCTTATCAATAAAATCGATTGTGTGTTGCAGTGTTAGCTCGCCGTATTTGTTTTCGTAGATCTTAAAATATTGCAAATCTTTGCCAGTGCTTGTGGTCTTATCCCA
>JADHNJ010000038.1 GCA_016779565.1 Pseudomonadales bacterium | reverse complement strand
CTTTGAACCTTTGAACCTTTGAACCTTTGAACCTTTGAACCTTTGAACCTCTAAACCTCTAAACCGCTAAACCTCTGAACCCCTAAACCTCATAGGCCGAAAAGCGCTCATGCGATTAAATCGAAAGATTAGGGTGTTCAATGACTAACCGTTCAGTCACTACGGTTTCGAATATTCTCAAAGCTTACTCGCGACAGGGCGGCTTGCTCGAGGCCAAACGCGAGGGTTGAGTTTTAGCCCCCTATAATTCCAGCTCTAGGTCCTTTAGTTCTATGAAGCAAACCAAGTTGAGCAGGTTTGAAGCGTCTTTTGCCAATACAATGTTTGTGTGGGGCTAAGCGCTAGGTTGCTCAAGAGCAACAGCGTAGGGGTCCAGGCCACCAGTGCCGCTAATTGTTTTACTTCCAGCTTTAGCGCCTCTGATTCGATGCCAAGCGTGAGAGAAGCAGTTTCCGCCTGCTGCTTGCCGCTATAGGCGTCAAATAGTCGCTGCCAACCTAGGTTATCCCTCGGATGGAGATGCCCCATAGACGTCATAACAAAATAACTTAGGTCAAAGGAAATTGGCCCAAAGCAATAATCTCCCCAATCGAAAACAGTTCCGTCTCGCGCTGGACTCAGGTTATCCCAGCGATAATCGCAGTGAATCAAAGCCTTGTTCGCGGTAGTTTCGGGCACTAACTTTTGCTGTAGCGCATGCATCATGTGAGCGGCCAATTTCGGGCTCACACTGGCGCTATGTTCAAGTAAACGATTGATTTTTTCTGTAGGTATTAAATTAATTTGTTGATATAAGGCACTAATATTATTAGCAAATAAAATCTTGGTTATCGGCCTCCCGACGGTGTGCCTATGGATCTCGCCTAGCCGATTTAGCGCTTGATCTTCAGTGAGCGACAAACCTTCGATCGGCTGGACATCCTCGATTAACAGCCATTTCCTGGGGTCCGTTACAGGTGACGCGTACCACAGTTTAGGGGTAGGAATAGACAAATTGGGTGCAATTTCCAAATAAAAAGATCGCTCTCTGGCTTGGCTGGCAAAGGCGTTTTCGATGCTAGAACTAACCCCTGAGGGGGCGGCTTTGTAGATGAGTGTGCCTGGGACCGGTTTAGAATGGATCGAATTTGGGCGAATATGCACCCGAGCCACATCTGAAATATGTCCGGTATTAAGGGGTTCAATCTCAACATCGACGGTTTGACCCAAAATTCTTGAGAGCATCTCGGCATTTAGATGACGCATGGTCTAAGTACCCTCTCAATCACAAGGGAAGTTTGGCCTGCCTGACGGGTTGGTTGTTTTCGTCTCTGATCTCGAGGTTCAATATACGTTGGTGCCAATCGAACTCAATCCAGCCAAAATTAGCGTCGTAAAAAGGATCGTCCACAAGGTGGCGCCCGGTTTCGCGGGTGATGTTGGTGGCAATCTTAGATAGAGGTAGATTGAGCGATGAGCTGGTGAGCTCCCAGAGACTGCCGCCGTCAGATTGGGGAAGCCGGTATAGACCGGCTAAGTGACGATCACCAGAGAGGATGATGACCCGCCCCGTGGCGTCGGCTACCATGTCAAGGAGCTTTGTCCGCTCCTTAGGCAACATTCGCCAGGCTTCCCAATTGTGTCCCTCAGCCAGAACCTGAACGGAACTCACCAAGATACGAACGTCGGCGGGTTTGCTGAGTTCTCGCTCTAACCACAGCCACTGGGCATCCCCTAGCATGGACTGGTCGTCAGCATCCTGGGGAATGTATCGACCGTTGAGTAAAGGCAGCCAGGGCTTCTTGAGCGGACTACGAAATGAGCGAGTATCGAGAAGAATGACTTGGACCCGTTCGGGCGGATCGCCCAGCATGACGGATCGATAAATCCCTGGACGCGTTCGACTAGGATCTTCTGGGGGGATTTGCCAAAAAGCTTGAAACAAGGTTTTTGCTTGAGTTTTGTGAGGGAACTCTCCACCAGCATCATTCAGACCGTAGTCGTGATCATCCCAGGTAGCGAGTATTGGTGTCGATTGTCTTAATTGTTTGAAAGCCGGAGCCGCAGCCAACGTTTGGTAGGCCGTGGCTAAGGAAGCAAGCTCAGGATCAGCGGATTCGTCCTCGGCATAGACATTGTCTCCACTCATGATCATTAACTCAGGCTGAGCTCGGTCGATAGTGTTTAGTATGTCTAACGGTTCTTGAGGATCTAAACAGCTACCAACCGCAATCCTACTTACCCCCTGATTTGGAAGGGGCAGGGCATCCGAGATTGTTGCGACTGCTGCTAGCAGCAGCGCAACCATGGGCCATCGCAGCCGGACTAACAAGGTTGTGCTTTGGATCATTGGGTGAGTCTTTCCGAATAAAGGGATAGTCTGACCCGATAGCGCTGTCCAATCAAGATAGCTATCGGTTATAGGGTTAGAATATCGATGGGAGGATTTTTTGTGTTGCTCAGTCAGAAATCCTCACTAAGGATCAGTAAGATCACGAAATAAATTCAACGGAGAAGCGCCAAGTGACGTTTGAACCCCTGAGATTTGCCGGCCGAACCGGCCAAGCGGCAGAAACGTTTGCCGAAGATCATTTGGCTATTATGACCCAACGGCGATCTGTGCGAGCTTTCTCATCGGATCCTGTTCCCGAATCCATCGTTTTAAATTGCGTTCGGGTCGCTTGTAGCGCGCCAAGTGGTGCCAATGGTCAGCCCTGGCACTTTGTTGTGGTTTCCGATCCTGCAACCAAGACCGAAATTCGTAAAGCGGCCGAGGAAGAGGAGCGAGCTTTTTATGATCACCGAGCATCAGATGCTTGGCTGGATGCGCTATCACCACTTGGCACGGATGCGAATAAGCCTTTTTTAGAAGCGGCGCCTTATCTCATTGCTGTGTTTCAGGAGCGGACAAGAAAAGCTGATGGCGGGGGAACCGCCAAACATTACTATCCTATGGAATCTGTAGGTATTGCTACTGGCATGTTGATCAGCGCATTGCATCAATCCGGTTTGGCTTGTCTAACGCATACGCCAAGCCCTATGAAGTTCTTGCAGAAGATTTTGCATCGTCCGAAAACAGAACGACCTTTTCTGCTGTTGGTCGTGGGTTATCCCGCTGCCGATGCGGAAGTGCCGGTTATTGAACGAAGACCTTTTTCAGAGGTTGTCAGCCAAATCTGATCAGCTTGCTGCTCGCGCTTGTTGCGCCGTTTGCCGGCGCAGGGTTAAGAAATCCGCTAGGATATGGCCCGCTTCGATCACATAGGCATCGGGAGTATCCTCCGTATCGTCACTCGATACGGCCACAGAAAGTTCGCTTTCAGAGGCTGACGGGTCCTCCTGGGTATTCGGAGTTTGCTTGTCGCCATCTTCCTTGCTGCCAGCAGGTTGCGCGTCTTGACCAGGAAGCCCCAAGGAATCACTTAAATTATCTTGCAATGCCGTTGGTGCGCCGTCGGTTTCAAGTTCCTCAAGACTGGCAACTTCAGGTAAGCCTTGAGCGACCCGCTTGCGATTGGTGAGGTTTAGCCAGAATGCCTTCGATTCGCTCTGCTCAGCTTGTCTCGCGGCTTCATTTAAAGTCACCGAATTTCGGTCGCGTCGTGCTTTGCGGTACTCATAGGCCGCCGTAACATACTGAAACTCTGGATCTGTCGCGACGCGCTCGGCATGCAATCGACTCAGCTCCGGAAGCAAGGCATTGAAATCATCTTTGGCACGGTATAGCGCCGGCGTAATTTTGTCCCAGGGTAGAGGCCGATCTAGGGTGCTTTCGCCAATTGATTCGGGGTCGTAATCAACAGGGAAAAGAATGTCTGGAATAATACCCCGGTGCTGGGTCGATTCTCCGCTAATGCGATAAAACTTTGCCTGAGTCATCTTTAATTGGCCTCGGAGCAGGGGTTGAAGCGTTTGCACAGTACCCTTTCCGAAGGTTTGGGTGCCAATTACTAGTCCACGTCCATAGTCTTGAATAGCTCCTGCAACGATCTCAGATGCTGAGGCGCTCAGCCGATTCACCAAAATCGCGAGGGGTCCACTGTATTCAATCCGATGGTCGCGATCCGTTAGGACGTCCACCCGATCACTTTTGGAGCGTATTTGTACGGTTGGGCCTCGGTCTATAAATAAGCCAGTAAGGGTTTTGGCTTCTTGCAGAGAGCCACCTCCATTATTACGCAAGTCCAAGACAATCGCGTCTACTGCGGCTTCACTGAGCTCCCTTAGTAGCCGCTTAACATCCCGGGTGGTGCTGCGATAGTTGGGATCGCCATCCTGCAGCGCTTGAAAATCAATGTAGAAGGTTGGGATGTCGATGACGCCAATGCGAAGGGGGTTGCCAAAATGTTGGATGTCGATAATGTCGGCCTGCGCGGACTGTTCTTCGAGCTCGACTTTGTTACGGACGATGGAAACGACTTTGCTGGAAAATGTGTCCATCGCATTGGCAGGTAAAACTTCTAGCCGAACAACGGTATCTTTTTTACCTCTGATAAGCGCGACAACATCATCCAGACGCCATCCAATAACATCCACGAGCTCGCCTTCCGGCCCTTGGCCGACAGCAGTAATCCGATCACTCGGTTTTAGCGCTTTAGATTTATCGGCGGGTCCAGCCGGTACGAGGCTAACGATCTTGGTATATTCGTCCTCCACAGACAGCACGGCGCCAATGCCCTCCAAAGATAGACTCATATTTATATTAAAGTTTTCGGCAGTTGTGGGGGAGAAGTATTGGGTATGCGGGTCGTAGGTTTTTGCTAAGGCGTTGATAAAAAGCTGATAGACATCGTCGCTGCGCGTTTGCCGGCTTCGATTCAGACGGTTCTCATAACGTTTTAACAACAGATCAGCGATGCTATCTAACTCTTTGCCAGCCATTTTAAGGTTGAGGACGTCGTTTTTAATGCGTTGCCGCCAGAGATCATCCAATGCCTTTTGGTTTGCTGCCCAGGGCTCGCCTTTGCGGTCGAGGTTGAGTTCTTCATCAACGGTAAAGTCGTATTGATCTAAGCCAAGACGCAATTGACCGATGATCCAAGTGAGGCGGTCGTGCACCCGAGATTGATACAAGTTAAAAATATCAAAAGCTGGTGCTAAGTCGCCGCGTCTCAGGGCATTATCGAGGTTTAAGCGTAACGCCGCGAAGCGATCAATGTCATCCTGAGATAAGTAACTTTTGCTTGGGTCTAGATCGCTAAGATATTCGTCAAAAACCAGGGTCGAGCTCTCATCATCTAGAAGCTGATAGACGTAATGTCGTTCCCGAAGCGCCTTTAGAATGTGGCGAGTTGTGGTCTCGTGTTCTGGCAGGGGGACCAACGCGCCGGGTGCCGACGTGGGCGTTTCCTGGATGTTGGCCCAGGCACCCGATAATGCGGTTGTGACGCCGATGAAGATAGCGGCTGCCAGTAAACGCCTGATATGGCTTGAGAAGATAGGCAACCATCTTTGGCGAGTCGTCGGTTTTTCGTTCTGCAACATGGTTTGGTCTCTGTTCTAGGGTTGCCCCGGTCTGTTAATTCAACACCCACATGCCAAGGATAGGCTGTTGAAGTTTATCATCGACAATACCACAGTCCTCTGTGCTCAAGGCCGGGTTTACGCCTAAGTTGCCAAGGTCTTAGGCGGTTGTCCCAGACGACTTAAATGCGTCTGATAATGTCTTTGGAATAAATGTCTCTGATACGTTTATCGTTACGCATAAGAGGTTCGAGTGGCTTCATCATAAGCTTGAAGGTTAGTGTAAGCAAAGATCCGGAAGTTCCGGCGCGGCCGACCTATTCGGTTCATGAGGCAAATGGTCGAGCGCTATTGGAATCAGTAAAGTTCAGAGGGTTATGGCATACTTCGTACAACGCAACGCATTTATCAGTTAGTAAGGATATAGCATGAAGGAAAGGGCCACTCTGTTACGACAACTTCTTTTCGCGGTCTTGATTTTGGGGGCCGCCAACCCAGTGCTTGCAGAGGAGTCTGTCGCGCAGGCTGCTGAGGTCGATCAGACCCTCAAGTCAGAGCGAGGTTATTTCTTTGGTTATTCTTTTGGGAATATGTTGCAGCAGGGCGGTAATCCCGACGTCGACGTATCAGCGTTGCTTCGTGGATTACAAGATTCGCTAGCGGCAAAACCGCCAGCGCTGGATTCTGAGGCTCAAACACAGGTGATGGCTATCGTGCGAGAGCGACAGCAAATGATTCAGGCCGAACAACAAGCCCAAGCTGAAAATCAGGCTGAGCGTAATATTGAAGTCGGGGCTGCCTATCTAGCAGAGAATGCTAAAAAGCCTGGTATCGAGGTCACGGATTCTGGGCTTCAGATTGAACGTTTGCAGGAAGGCACGGGCGATCGTCCCTCGGCAAGCGATACGGTTGTCGTCCATTATGAGGGAAAATTATTAGACGGCAGCGTATTTGATAGCTCTATTGCCAGAGGAGAACCTGCCGAGTTCGGGCTTAATCAGGTTATTCCAGGTTGGACAGAAGGGCTTCAGCTGATTCGAGAGGGCGGCAAAGCCCGATTGACAATTCCTTCGGCTTTGGCTTATGGGCCTGGTGGCGTCCGCAGCATTCCACCGAATTCGGTGTTGATCTTTGAAGTCGAACTGATCGAGATTAAATAAGCGCGCCTTTAGCAAGCACCGGTCGGGCGGATGGCCCTACAAGCTGGGCGTCTTCTGAGAGGCTGTCCTGGTCGCCTCTATGGATGAGGCGCTGACCTTGTTTTGCCGCAATAAAAGACGCATTGGAGGGCGGAGGGCGGCACCAGTTATTGTGATGAGATACCGCTAATCGTCGCTTTTCAATGCCAGGTGCGAACTGAGCATTTCAATCTGAAAAACAATGGCCATCATATCGGTCACATCGGTGAGGACAATATCGGAGGGTCGCATTAAACGCTTTTTATCCAGTTTGTTTTTTTCTGTGGCATTTATTTGGGTCGCCGTCGTTTTCTTCGAGGTTGACACCGAGGTGGTCTATGTCCTTTTTGTCCTATCGCTGATGATGGTAGGGGGTGCCATGGCGGCTGGTTTGATGATCTCTCCGATGATTAAGCGAGTGCGTCGTAGAAAGACCGAACACTTGCTCACTCAGTTGCATCGATCGAGCCAAAATTCTAGTGGCGAGAATCCCCCCGCAGAGATTAAGGATTGATCGTCAAGCTTTTGAGAAAACGGTTTGACCGAGGTAAGTAGTAATCCTCGTAGTCTACGGAAAAAGCAACGGTGTGCGCCCGGCCAGTGATGCGGTTGGCGGCGACGAATCCTATGAATCGAGAATCTTTGCTGTTATCTCGATTATCACCCAAAACTAGATATTGTTCCTCTGGCACTTGGATCGGCCCAAAGCTGTTAATGGCAGGGCTGGGCCCGGGCTCAAGCATGATGGCTCGCTGAGAAAAGGGCATGGTTTCCAAGAAAAACCGATGCCGATAACGATCGATCGTGCTCAGCTCGCTAAAGTCAAAGTTAACGTCATCAAGAGATTGGTAAGCTGCCGGTACGCCATTAATGGTTAATTGATTATTAATCATTGCCACCTGGTCACCGGGCACGCCGATTACCCGCTTGATGAGTAACTGATCGTCCTCAGGGGATAAAAACGTCACGATGTCACCATGAAGTGGCTTGTCCCAGCTTAAGAGCTGAATCGCCGTCAGTGGTACTCTGAGACCAAAAGCCATTTTGTTGACAATAACTCGGTCGCCCTCAAGGATAGTCGGTTTCATAGACCCAGTCGGGACTTGGTTCCAATCAGCGATTGCCGATCTAAACAACACCATGACGATCAGAAAGATCATCAAGCCTCGCCATTCTAACCAAATTCGCTTTAACATGGGATGCCAACTCTTGAAGCTTCAGACAGTCTAATTAAGTTCAGGGTTGATGCAACTGTTGAACTCAGTCCATTTGCATTTAGGGTCCCGCCTAGTCCCAGGTTGGTATTGAGGAATGCAGGGTATTGCTGCCTGACACAGGTTTTGGGAAACAACGCCTGAAGGCGGGCAAGCCCAAACAATTTAGATAGTTTATAGAGGCCGTTCAAATGTTATCCATTTCGACCCAGATTCAGTTAGAGCTGGCAAGTGCTACACCGATGATTTTTCGGTTGCTGCCTAGGCAGCAGGAAGGCCAAAGAATTGATGAATTAAACAGTGACTTTGGCGGCGCGGAGCATTTGATCGCGTTTCAGGACGTCTATGGCAATAATTTGATTCGTGCCGTCATGCCGAAAGGTACATCGACGATCAATATCCTTTTTAAAGCGGTCGAAGGAGCTCGGCCAGAGGTAGGCAGAGACTATGTGCCCATCGAGTCGTTGCCGTTGGAAGCGCTAGCGTATCTAGCACCTTCAAGGTACTGTGAGTCGGATCTGTTTTTGTCACGCACTCGGGCGGTATTGAAGGGCGCTAGTCCTGGAACGGCGCAAGTTGAAGCCGTTTGTCAGATGATTGCCGAGAAATATCAGTATTTACCAGGTACCAGCCAGCGGGCGATCTCAGCAGACAGCGTTGCGACTCGCACCGAAGGGGTCTGTCGCGATTTCTCGCACTTGGCTATCGCCATGCTTCGAAGTATCAGTATTCCAGCTCGATTCGTTGTTGGTTATCTCGAAAACTTAGTGCCGTCGGATCAACACGCTTGGATTGAAGCGTTTGTGGGTGGGGATTGGCAGATGTTCGATCCAACCCCAGGAATTAATGATGGGGAGCGTATTTGCGTCGCTCGAGGACGCGATGCGGCTGATGTTGCCATCATGGATCAATTTGGGCCTTTGCCCTTGAAGAGCACCATGCTGGTTTCGGTAGAGTCAGTGGTGTCCCCGGAGTCAACCTAAGAGACGCTTTCTAAAATTGTTTGGTAGCGGCGGCCTAAGCCTTCGCCATCGTGTTTTCTGGCGCCCTTGCGGGGCTAACCAGTACCGACACCCGCATATCGGCAACAGTGTCGGCCGCGCCTTTGAAGGACCCCGTGATGGGTGATACGGGTTCGGCGCTTGGGGCGGCGGCAACTGCAATGTGCTCAGGCCCCACCGGACGTCCGACTGTGGGGTCAAATCCAAGCCAGCCAAACTGCGGAAGATAAACTTCCAACCAGGCATGGGTAGCACCTTCCTCTGGCTGAAACTGGCGATTCATGAAGTAGCCACTGACAAATCTAGCCGGATAGCCAAAGCATCGTACGATTTCAATCATCAGCCAGGCAAAATCTCGACAGCTGCCATAGCCGAGCGACAAGGTCTGCTGCGCCGAGTGGATTCCAGGATTCTCACGCGCTTCATAGTTAAAAGATGCTTTAATGGTTTCGGTCAGTTGTGAAATCGCCAAAAAGGCCTTGGCGCCATCCTTCACATCCTGCTGTAGCCTAAGAGATGGCGGAAGCTCGGCTGCGGTCAAATGATGTTCTAAGAATATCGCAAAGAAACTGTTATCGCTGTGCTGCGACGGGCCTCCTACAGGAACTAGGTTGTCTAGAGACAAGGTTTGCGATCGATATTGTTCAATGCTTAGCCGTGAACGAATGCTTAACTTCTCTGTTTTTTGATGGAATACCACCATTGCAATGCTGTTATCGAAGGCATCTCGATGCCAGTAAATGTCAGGCGTCGGTTCGATGCTTAGAAGGGAGGATTGGATGAGAAGATCGAATCCATCACGGGGGCGCAGCACCAAGCGGTGTGGGGCTAGCTCAACGGGATCGCTAAAATGATATTGCGTGTGATGATCGATCTCGATCAATGTCATTGGTCTTGAGGCCTCGGATTGTGTGCTCGATACAGAGTCATCAACCGCAGATATTCGGTTGATGAGTCCGCGCAGGTGACGAGTAATCCCTTGATATGAGTTTCAACCAAAGTCTTAGCGTTGGGATAGCAATCCACATCTGTGCCATTCTGCCTCAGCACTACAGCACCATCACGTGCGCGATAGTAAAGGCTTGCTGCCATACAGGGGCTATTGGGTCTGGGTTTGTAAGAAGTTGCTTAGACCAATATCACTGATGAGGTTGAGTTGTGTCTCCAGCCAATCGACGTGTTCCTCCTCGTTGGTGAGGATTTTCGCAAAAAGATCTCGAGAGACGAAGTCGCCATGCCGTTCCGCGGCGGCAACTGCGTCGCGAAGCACTGGGATACCAATATGTTCAAGGGCCAGATCACACTCGAGCATCTCCTGAACCTGCTCGCCAATCAACAATTTACCTAGGTCCTGCAGATTCGGCAGACCTTCCAAAAATAAGATACGCTCCATCAACCAATCGGCATGAGTCATCTCCTCTATCGATTCCGCGCGCTCTTTTTCGGCAAGTTTTATATAGCCCTGATCTTGGAGAATTTTGGCATGAAGAAAATACTGGTTAATGGCCGTTAACTCATTTTTTAGAACCTGATTGAGGTAATCAATAATCTCGGGATGTGCCGCTTTCATAATAGTCTCGTAAAGTGCCTGTATTGGGTTAGTTTAACCGAACTTCAATCTTCAGACAGCTACCGTCTAAAGAGTTGTTGCAATTACGAATCATTCCCATTTAGAATTGGGTCATGATTGTTTGTTTATGTAAAAGAATCTCGAGCCGCGTGATTGAAGATTACGCCCATCGAGGATTGAGCCTCAGCGCTGTGCAAGCCGATCACGGCTTGGGGAGCAATTGCGGGCAATGCCTTGAACTTGCCAGGGCGATGGTCGAGCGAAGCCAAGGCACACCCCATAGTCTTCGGTTAATCGATGATTCGGCTCAAGTGCTCACGCTTGAGGGTGCCCGCGGATAAGAGGAGCCCCGGCGACGCCCGATTGCAGAGCTCTTTAGAACATCATGTTCTTGGCGGCAGTAGCGCCACAACTTCTGAAATGGCCCCAGTCTCTGTTAACGTCTCGTTTAGCCCAGCCCTAGGTGCTAAGGGTATCTAGTATTTTTATTAGCACTCTAAAAACAGCCGCATAGCTCGCGGTTGCTTTAAGGTAACTGTCGGGTGGGCGCGCTAAATCGAAACACGTCCCGTTGAATTGGCAGCGCCTTTGGTGGTAGTGACTACCGGGTAAGAATCGTTGTGGTAAACAAGGCGACCGAGGTTGATAAGTTGACGAGGCATCTGCGTTGAGTTGACGTCAACCCGGATAGACCGACTTGCAGGTTCTGCCGAACGAAGGATTAAAGGGGGGTGGCTCCCAAGCCTCCTAAAGCGCGCATCTGTGAATCACTTCAGGAGGCAACCGTCTTATTTTGCGTGCAAAATAACCGGCAAGTCTGAATACCCGCGAACAAAGCTCGACTGCACTCGCTCGGGCTCACCGACCACCTCGATATAATCAAACCGGGTAAGAATTTCTTCCCAGAGTAGCCGTAATTGCATTTCAGCTAAACGATTGCCCATGCACCGATGAATACCAAAGCCAAACGATAAATGATGCCGTGGGTTAGCTCGATCAATGATAAAATCATTGGGCCGCTCGATCACCTCTTCATCTCGATTGCCAGAGATATACCACATTGCCAGCTTGTCACCCTTCTTGATGGTTTTGCCTGATAATTCAACATCCTCTAGGGCTGTTCGACGCATGTAGGTAAGCGGCGTCTGATAGCGAATAATTTCTGGCACCATACTGGTGATAAGACTAGGGTCTGCTTTTAATTTGGCGTATTGATCTGGGTTTTGATTTAAAAAGAGCACGCCACCAGTGATCGAGTTTCGAGTGGTATCGTTGCCTCCGACGATGAGTAGTATCAGGTTTCCAAGATACTCCATAGGGTCCATATTTTGGGTATCGGGATTATTCGCCATCATCGAAATGAGGTCGATGCCTACCTCGGGCGCAACCCCTTCTCGAGCAACCCAAAGTCTTTGAAAATATTCGAGACACTCGAGGAGGGCAGCTCGTCGATCGGCTTCAGGTGTCGGTCCGCCAGCAAGTTCGCTGCTGGTTGCCATATCCGACCAATAGGTTAGCTTTCGGCGGTCCTCGAACGGGAAATCAAACAGCGTGGCTAACATTTGAGTCGTGAGTTCGACGGATACCGCGTCAACCCAATTAAATCGCTCGCCAATCGGCAAGCTATCGAGGATATTTGCCGCTCTCTGGCGGATGATGGGCTCCATTTTCGCAAGATTCATGGGGGCGACAACGCCGGTCACAGCCTTGCGCTGGACGTCATGTTTAGGTGGGTCCATTGAGATGAAGTTAGGTGTTGTGAAGTCTGCCTGACGTTCGTTTAACGTAATCCCTGCATCGGAAGAGAAACGTTTATGATCCTTATCAATGGTCATAATGTCGTTGAACTTGGTGATTGACCAATAGGGGCCAAATAAACCTTGCTCATGATAATGAACCGGATCTTCACGCCGAAGTCGATCAAAAATCTCGAACTGACGATCGGTTTGAAATACCGCCGGTTGGCTAGGATCCAGCTCAGAAAGTGGTACCGACCATGGATCTGTCAATGCAGAAGGATTGGTTAAAATGGCTTCACTCATCGATGTCCCCTTAAGATCTTGTTTCAGTAAATGATTGATATACTAGGTTGGTTCCATTTCCCCTATGGCGCCTTCCTGATCATCGCAACAAAGATAACAGGTTAAACCTTAGCAGGCCAAGCGAGAGAGCAAAAGCCTGAGTATTCACATCTTACGCGTTAATATTGAAACTCTGGCAGGTTTACGACGATACCATCGAGTTCATCACTCATAGGAATTTGGCAGCTCAATCGCGAATTTGGTTCTCGATCGGGATTTAGGTCTAACATGGATTCTTCGGTTTCGGTGGCAGGCGCGAGCTTACCCACCCAGGCGTCATCAACCAATATGTGACAGGTAGCGCAGGAGCATTCGCCGCCACAGTCCGCATCAATCCCCGGAACAAGATTGCTGGTCGCAATAACCATCAAACTATCACCGTTGTTGCCATCAATGACATGTTCGGTGCCGTTGTGCTCAATAAACTTTACGCTGGGCATGCTTTACTCCAAAGGCTCGTTAAAATTGACGGATTCGATTATTCGATAGTTCTGCGCAAAAGTATAGTCATTGCACTCATCCCGCACAGGGTTACACTGAATGAATCTTGCGGGCTAGGGTTTTGGAATCAATGTTTTTAAATCGATTTCAGGGTTTTCAAGGTCTTCGGGCGTGACTTCGACACCGTAGAGTTGTTTAGCAACCATGAATTCTTTAGGGCTGTTCACCGCATCGACAGCGACAATTTTTCCGTCCGCAAGATAAAATTGTGCAAATTGCAGGGCCTCTGGGTCGCCTCGTAAAACCGAGCTATTGCCGTCTTGGGAGAACCCGAGCATCTGCAATTTTAATTCGTACTGATCAGACCAAAACCAGGGGACAGCTGCGTAGGTTTTGTCTCCACCAAGCATGTTGCTGGCGGCTGTCCTCGCTTGCTCCATCGCGTTAGGTACTGACTCTAAGCGGAGGCGGCGGTCTAGGATGGCATTGGGGTGATTGGTGCAGTCACCGGCGGCAAAAATGTCAGGGTCGGATGTCTGACAGTGATCATCCACTAAAATACCATTGTCACAGGCGATACCAGCAGCGGCTGCGAGTTCAGTGTTCGGAATAATACCAATACCAACAATGACAAGGTCTGCCTCGAGTTCTTTCTCCCCGCAAATTACGTGACTGACCTTTCCCTGATCGCCTTTAAAACCGCTGCAGGCGGTTTCGGTGTGGATGTTGACCCCGCGTGCAGTATGCAATTGATGATAGAAGTCACTCATGAAGGGTGTGGTGACCCGCTGTAGGATCCGAGATTCCATTTCAAGAACGTCAACGGATAATCCTGAGGTCGCCGCTACTGAGGCAACCTCAAGCCCTATGTAGCCGCCGCCGACAATACAAAGCCGTTTAGCGCTTTGCATCTGATCGCGAATATCATCGACATCCTTCATGGTTCTAAGATAATGAATCCCGGCCAATTCACTGCCGGGGATCGACAGTCGCCGAGGCTCACTGCCAGTTGCGATGAGCAATTTGTCGTAGCTGAACTGGCCGCTTTCGGTGGTCACAGTATGCTCACTGGGCTCAATGCTCAAAACCTGGGTATTAAGATGTGTCGTGATGCTTCGATCTTCATAGAATTTTTCTGGTCTCACAAGAAGCTTATCAGCAGGCATTGCCCCTGATAAGTACTGTTTGGACAACGGTGGACGTTGATAGGGTAGGGTAGGCTCCGCGCCGATAAGATCGATTGCACCCTCAAATCCTTCCTGCCGAAGGCTGGCAACTGCCTGTCCCGCGGCTTGACCGCCGCCTATAATGACGATTTTCGTCATATCTATACTCCCTGTGACTGAGTTACAAGAATACCATGCCATCGTCGAGCTGTGCGCGATCTTGCGGGAACCTAAGCTACTTCCGAGGGTACAACTTAGAATCTGCAAGACCGGGAGGGCGGGCCGGCGCTAGCGTCTCTAAGGCTGTGATCATAGAATGCTGAGTAGGCTTCCTAAGGATTATGTCTACGTGCGTGTTGATTTGCTGTCCCCTTATGATGCGGTCTCCCATCGTTACTGGCGGACGCAGTTGGTGCAGGGGTTGCCAGATTTTGAATTTACAACCTGGACCATGGCGCCTAGATATTTTAATTGGCGAGTCAGGGGCAACGCGCTTCAACTGTCGAGTTTGCTCAACGCAGAAAAGCGACCAAAGCCAGATTTGATCTTGGCAACCTCGATGACCGATCTTGCGACGCTTAAGGGGTTGGTGCCCAGTTACAACTCGATCCCCAGTCTGGTTTACTTCCATGAAAACCAATTTGCTTTTCCGGCTAAAGAGCCGGATGCCCACCGTATCGCGGCGCAAATTACCAGCATTTATACGGCGCTTGCGGCCGATCGCGTGGTCTTTAATTCTGTCTTTAATCAAGATACTTTTTTTTCAGGTGCCAGGGCGTTATTGGCCCGAATGCCGGACGCTGTTCCTAAGGGCTTTTTCGATCAAGTGCGTTCATCGACAAAAGTATTGCCAGTACCTTTGGCAGAGTCGACCAAATCGCCCCAAATCCCTAGAAACGCTCGTCGTGGGATCATCTGGAATCATCGCTGGGAGCATGACAAAGGGCCCGAGCAGTTGTATGCCATTGTGGCGGCCTACGTTGATCGAGGGGGTTCGGGCCCTTTTCATCTTTTGGGGCAACAGTTTAGGGTCGTACCAGAGGCTATGTCAGCATCCATCAAATTGCTTCGGAGCCATGGCCTGCTTGGCCATGTTGGATTTATCGAAGATCGGCTTAAATACTTCGCGCTATTGGGAAAAAGTCGTTATGTACTTTCAACGGCGCATCATGAGTTTCAAGGATTAGCGGTGCAAGAGGCAATGGCCGAAGGTTGTACTCCCGTGGTGCCTGATGCTTTGGTCTACCCAGAATATGTGCCAGCCACCAGTCGCTACCAATCGCCGGAGGAGGCAGCTGAACTGCTTGTTACAGACGCACCCGAGAATCCGAGCATGCTCGTCGAGCGTTATACTTGGCAGCGACAAGCCGTGCTTTGGCGGCAATTACTGCATGAAAGCCAATCCCCAGTCACACTGTGATAATGACTCTAACGGCATCTAGCCTCGGGTTAAGTTCACCAAGATATGTGAGGCCCGTTCGTTGTTCAGTCAGAACCAGCGCAGCGTTAGATGTCGAAAGGTTGGGATTCCGAGCCGATAGATCCTGTAATCGGTCGTGGCGAGCAAGGGTCTGGGCCGTATAGTCCGCGATAGCGAGTTCGCGGTCGGTTTCTACCTGCTGAGTAGCAAGCTCGGTCGCTCGGCGAAGCATGGCCTGTATATTTGCCCTTTTTAGACCAATTAATCGTGCGATTGGATCTGGTTTTGCAGGAATTGCGTCCGTGAACGTGTGAAAAGGCAATGCTTCGGTTAAATCCTGCAGATCAGGGCCAATAACGAGACGTAGTAGAGGATGATGGATGTGTTGTTGCAGTCCCAGCCAACGGGGCGCAGTACAATCTGCTCGAAACAAAGCCTCCAGTAAAAGCGTTCCAGATGGAAAGGCAGGTCGCTTTATGAGGGTAACGGCAGCATTTCCAAGTTGCTCTGAAAGCACTCTGTCAAGGGCCTGGGATACCAAGGGGTGCTCCCAAGTGATAAATTGAACGTCTTCGTGAATGAGCGCTGTTTCCCGTCGAAACGTGTAAGCGACGCCGGATTCAGGCAGCTCAGGATATTGGAGATAACGCATATTGTCGTGAGCGGCTAAATTGTGTGACTGTAATTCGGCGGTGGGTTTAACGAGGTGAATGTCGTCTGTGAGCGGTTCGTCTGCCAGTCCAAAATAGTTAAAAGAAGCTGACAAGTACTCAACGAGACTCTGCGACATGGCTGCATTACTCACGGCCTCCTTAAGCTGCTCTCCCGTCTTTCGATCAAAGCTCGCCATTTCAAGGAGTCGGTCTCTTCCGGCCTCTAAAGTTTGCTCGAGATCTAAGACGGCATTGCGGCTCTCTGCTACGAATGTCTCATAATCAGGGGTCGCCATGACCTCAAAAAATTTAGACCGCCAACGCCGCTCTATCTCTGCCGCGGCCGGGTTTGGGCGCGCAAACAAATCTAGACCTTCGTGATACCAGTGAAACCGAACCTGATCAGCAGTGTCTTGCAGCAGGGGGATATGGATGGTGACGACGCCGGTTTGCCCTATTCGGTCTAAGCGTCCTATTCGCTGCTCGATTAAGTCGCCGCTTTCAGGGAGGTCGAACATAACCAAATGATGGGCGAACTGAAAATTTCGGCCCTCCGAGCCGATTTCTGAGCAGATAAGCACCTGAGCCCCATATTCTGGGTCGCTGAAAAACGCTGCAGCGCGATCACGGGCTATAAGATCGAGACCCTCGTGAAAACAACTACTTTTGACCCCAAAATCCAAGCGCAGGCGCTTTTCAATGGCGATCGCAAGGGCAGCTTCACGACAAATGACTAAGTATTTTTCTGGGCTGCTGGCTAGCAGGGCACCAAGCCACTGTAGCTTGAGTTGTATGGATCGCTGATCCTCCGCTGGGGTTTCAATCTCTGACCGCTTGGTTGCATTGGTCAGATAAACGGGTTCAATGCGTCTCTGGGGTTGGGTCACCACCGCTTGTCGACGATTGCGATAGAGTGTGAAGCCGGGTCCAAACTGATCTAATAATTTATTTCGCATGTCCGTATCGCTGATCGGCTCACTCTGCCCCAGTTGTTCGAGCAAGGCTGAGCGCGCAGCTTCATGACCTTCATCACCAGCTTGCCAGGTTGTGATTAAGGCCGCTAAAGCTTGATAAGCTGCTTGCTCACTTTGGTAGGCTTCTAGGCTGGGGTAGCGATCCGGATCTATCAGACGCAAGCGCGCGAAATGTCCTTCTTGACCAAATTGTTCGGGTGTGGCCGACAGCAATAAAAGCCCTTTTGCTCGTTTGGCCAAGCGCTCGGCAATGCGGTATTCAGGGCTCACGTGGTCAACCCCCCATTTCAAATGATGCGCCTCATCAACGATTAACATGTCCCAATGAGCTGCGAGCGCTTGTTCTATTCTGATGGGGTTATGGGTAAAAAGCCCAAAATCCGCGATAAATAATTGTTGAGACTCAAAAGGGTTGGTGGCAGTCGCAGCCTCTGGTGCGAAGACCGTTTCAGGGGATAAATCTTTATCAGGTTGTTGGGCAGTATGCTGACTCTCGAGCGCTACACACTGGGCTTCATCTAAGAGGGTGAATTCCAGATTAAAACGTCGAACCATCTCAACGAGCCACTGAATTTTGAGGGTTTCAGGCACTAATATCAGAACACGCTCGCCACGCCCGGTATGTAGCATTTTGCTTAGGATCAACCCAGCTTCTATGGTCTTGCCTAGTCCGACTTCATCAGCCAGTAGCGCTCGTAAGGTGGCGTTCTCAGCAACCTGCTGGGCGACGAATAACTGATGCGGGAGTAATGCGGTTCGTGGTCCAAGTAGTCCACGAAAGGGTTGGCGATCGAGTGCTGCCTGGGCTTTTAAGCTGAGATATCGCAAATTGAAGGCATCGTTGCTATCGAGCTGGTTCAAAAAGAGTCGATCTTGGGGCTGGCTGAACTGTAGTTTGGCGCTCAATTCTGTCTCGCAGAGCGTTTTCTGAGGGCCCTCTGCTGCGGCTTGATAAAATATTAAGCCGTTGTTTTCGGTGAGTGCGCTGACGGTCAAACTTTCGCCGTCATGTGTTTGGATCTGGTCTCCGGGGCTAAATTGAACACGGACCAGAGGAGCATCGGCAGCGGCATACAGCCTGACGGTGTCGGCTGCCCGAAAGGCGCATGAGACCCGCCTGTCGGCGATTTCGATGATTTCTCCGAGGCCCAATTCTGGTTCACTTCGACTGACCCAGCGCTGTCCGAGTTTAAATTCCGCCATGCTTGGGTAATACTCCTATTTTGCATGTTGTAAGGATGATCTATGAATGAGCAATCACAAATCGAAATCGAAGCCGCCGCCTTTAGGCGCTTATTATCGCATCTAGATGAGCGTAAAGATGTCCAGAATATTGATTTGATGAATCTGGCAGGCTTTTGCAGGAACTGCTTGAGCAAGTGGTATGTCGCTGCAGCAGAGGATAAAGGAATCTCCATCGATTATGAAGCTGCCAGACAGCGGGTTTATGGCATGACATATGAGGAATGGAAAGCCAAATATCAGGTCTAGCGAACTTTGAATGCGTAAACCAGCAAGGCGTTAGCAAGGGCGCTTTAATGGCTGCAAAGAAATGCTAGTTTGCTCTAACTGGGATCGTTGATGCGCGGTCAGACGGCCATTTTTGCTTTAATTGCCGAATGACTGTGGTAATCGACGAGTGCGAAGTCGGCTAACTCAAAATCGTCAATGGTTACCTGGCCTCGATCTTTGATTTCAAGCGTGGGAAGCGGCAGTGGCGCTCGCTCGAGTTGTTGCTTGACTTGTTCTATGCAGTCTAGGTAGATATGGGCATTGCCAATTGAGTGAATGAACTCGCCAGCCACAAGTCCTGTGACCTTGGCGACTATATGTAAGAGCAACGCATAGGAGGCAATGTTAAAGGGTACACCTAAAAACATGTCGGCAGAGCGCTGGTACATCTGGAGAGATAGCGTGCCGTCCGCTACAAAAAACTGAAAAAAATTATGGCAGGGCGGCAGGGCAACTTGTTTCGGATCAATCTCACCAGGATTCCAAGCGTTGACCAAGATGCGCCGAGAGTCTGGGTTGTGCTTAATCAGATTGATGGCTTCGGCAAGTTGATCAACCGTGTCGCCTGATGGGGTTCGCCAGAATCGCCATTGGCTACCATAAACCCGCCCCATGTCGCCGTCATTGGCATCAAGATTGAGTCGCTTTAAGTAATCCGCGTAATTGGCATCCCAAATTTTATTGCTGGGGTAAATTCGCTTTAAATCTTGGATATTGCTTGATCCAGAGATAAACCAAAGTAATTCAGAGGCCATGACTTTGAAGGCCAATTTCTTTGTGGTGACCGCTGGAAACCCAAGTTTCAGGTCGTACCGCGCTTGAAGGCCAAAGTAGGCGATAGTGCCTACGCCTGTTCTGTCATCGGTACGTGTACCGTGCTCCATAACTTGGCGCAGTTGATTAAGGTAGGTCTCCATGTCTCGTTGTCGGCTTAGCTCAGCCGCATTTTGAATCGCCGCACGCCAAGCACGTCATGCAACCATCCATCATGACCATTGCAGTCGTTAGGCACTTTTGGCAAAGTTGCGCGCCTGGCGGGTACTGCTCGGTAGAATCTGGTTCTTGATTCTGACCCTCTGCTTGAGCCCTTTTCTCATTGATCATGGCGACGTGTTCTGATGATAGGGCGGTATCTTTAATAAGTCCGATTCTGCGCATATGGCGATCGAGTACATCACCAATTTCTGCAACCAAGGATGGCATGAATCGGCCGCCTTTTTTGAAGTAGCCACCTTGTGGATCGAAGACTTGTTTGAGCTCTTCAACTAAGAAGGTTGCGTCTCCGCCTTTACGAAAGACCGCCGAGATTACCCTCGTTAATGCCAAAATCCATTGAAATTGGTCCATGTTTTTCGAGTTAATGAAGATCTCAAAAGGGTATTCTTGCTCATGTTCGGTATCAATATTTAACACTAAATTATTGATAGTTATATACATTGCATGGTCGGAAAGCGGCGTTTTGATTTTATAGGTATATCCCTTGAGTTCATCAGGACGCTGAAGCTCTTCATGCATCATCTCAGGTTCTGCCTGGGTCGAAGCCTTTGGAGCATCTTTTTTCTTGATAGAAAAGCCTACGATGTTTTTAGCGATTTTTACAGCCATGAGAATCCTCGGTTTGCTAGTGCGCGTGCACGGCTAAGTAGTCATTGGGCAGTGCGCGCCCACTAATAGTCTAATTTGCTTTGAAGCCTTTAGTTTGTTGGGTTAAAACTTTCCGTAATAGCCTTCTTTCATAGCATCAAATAAGTTGGCAGCTGAATGAATCTCACCGTCATACTCGATTTCTTCATTGCCTTTGAGCTCGACCACTTCTCCATCTTCGAGTTCGAACTGATAGGTCGTGTTCTCAAGATCCTGTTCTTTGACTAAAACACCCTGGAACGCCTCGGGGTTAAAGCGGAAAGTGGTGCAGCCTTTGAGCCCCTGTTCATATGCATAAAGATAAATATCCTTAAAAGTCTCGAAAGGATATTCAGTAGGTACATTGGCAGTTTTCGAGATGCTCGAGTCAATCCACTTTTGCGCTGCTGCTTGAATATCAACATGCTGAATGGGCGATATGTCATCGGCGGTAATGAAGTAATCCGGTAATTTTGCAGCTGGATCATCGGAATAGGGCGCCGCTGCCGGATTAACCATTGCTCGATAGGCCAAAAGTTCAAAAGAGTAGACATCAACTTTCTCTTTCGACTTCTTACCTTCTCGTATGACATTGCGCGAGTAATGATGGGCAAAGCTGGGCTCGATCCCATTGCTCGCATTATTGGCTAGCGACAGACTAATGGTACCGGTTGGCGCGATCGAGCTATGATGTGTGAATCGGCAGCCTGATGACGCAAGGTCAGCGATCAGCTCAGGGTTTTCCGAGCCAATTTTCTGCATATAGCGGGAATACTTTGCATGCAAGACACGCCCGGGTAATTTATCACCAAGTTTTATGCCATCGGACACCATCTCAGGCCGCAGCCTTAACATTTCCCCGGTTACCTCAAAAATTTCATCCATAATCGGCGCGGCGCCTTTCTCTTTCGCAAGCTCAAGCCCGGTTTGCCAACCTACCATGGCTAAGACCTTGGTAACCTCCTCTGTAAAGGCAACCGAGTCTGCGTCTCCGTAGCTCATGCCCATCATCGTAATTGTAGAGCCGAGGCCCAAATAGCCCATGCCATGTCGACGTTTTCGTTCGATCTCATGGCGCTGTTCTGGTAACGGCAAGCCATTAATTTCAACCACGTTATCAAGCATTCGGGTAAAAATGGCGACGGCGTCTTTAAAGGTGTCCCAATCGAATTGCGCATCGGCGGTAAAAGGTTTGTCCACGAAACGAGTTAGATTGACAGACCCTAGCAAGCAACTACCGTAGGGTGGTAAGGGTTGCTCGCCGCAAGGGTTGGTCGCTCTTATGTTTTCGCAGAACCAGTTGTTATTCATTTCATTGACTTTATCGATCAAAATAAAGCCCGGTTCCGCAAAGTCATATGTCGAGGCCATGATCATATCCCAGAGCCTGCGCGCTTTGATGACCTTTGTTACTCGGCAGGCGACAAGCCCAGAGTCGTTGGTGACATATTTCGCTTTAGATGGAAAGTCTCGCCACAGCACTTGCGATGTGTCTGCTAGATCAAGGTCGTCGCTATCTAACTCGGCCTGCGTTAAAGGGAAAGACAATGGCCAGTCCTCGTCGGACTTGACGGCTTCCATAAACTCCGAGGTGATCAGCAGCGACAGGTTAAACTGTCTTAACCTGCCATCCTCGCGCTTGGCTTTAATAAAGTCCATGACGTCTGGATGGCCAATTTCGAAGGTGGCCATCTGCGCACCGCGTCTGCCACCGGCAGAGGAAACGGTAAAACAGGTCTTGTCATAAATATCCATAAAGGACAAAGGACCAGAGGTATAGGCGCCAGCACCAGAGACGTAAGCGCCTTTGGGACGAAGGGTTGAAAATTCATATCCAATACCGCAACCCGCTTTGAGGGTGAGGCCGGCTTCTAAGTTTTTTTGTAAAATGTCTTCCATCGAGTCCGAGATGATTCCTGAGACCGTGCAATTAATCGTTGAAGTCGCCGGTTTATGGGCCTGAGCCCCAGCATTTGAGGTGATCCGTCCCGCGGGTATAACACCTTGGCGAAGGGCCCAAAGAAATTTCTCATACCACTCTTGTCGGATCGTTTTCTCTTCTACTTCTACCAACGCTTTGGCGACGCGTTGATAGGTTTGGTCAATATTTTCGTCAATGCGATCGCCTTGCTTACTTTTAAGGCAGTACTTGTTCTCCCAAATGTCTAAGGACGTAGGCTGGAGGGTAATATCAGTGACTTTGGCTGTGATCGCTTTTAATTCGGTCTTTTGGGCTGTGGAATCCATCGTTTGGGCGCGCCTCTTTATTAGTGATTAATTCTATTTATGGTGAATGTCATAAGTTATAGCTAGTTTCTGATCTAGTTTTGTTGATAGCGGTCTTCTATCTCTTATTTCTTATCGCTTATCTCTTATCGCTTATCTCTTCTCTTTTATCGCTTATCTCTTATCTCTTATCTTTTATCGCTTAACTTCTCTCTTTCGTCTTGTGTCTT
>JADHNJ010000003.1 GCA_016779565.1 Pseudomonadales bacterium | reverse complement strand
ATTGGGTGAACATCAGAGCACCTAAGAGTTAAGCCGGTTGTAGGGCGCTGTATCTGGTGGCAAAGTTGTGATAACGACACCGCCAAGGCAGGAAAAGCCCGATAAAAGAAGCCCAGGTAATAAAGAAAACGCAGTAGATAAAAGAAAACGCAGTAGATAAAGAAAGCGCAGTAGATAAAGAGAGCGCAGTAGATAAAGAAAGCGCAGTAATCAAAGAAAGCCCGAAATAGAGAAGGAAAGAATCATGTCTAGAGTATGTCAAGTCACTGGCAAACGGCCTATGACCGGGAACAACGTCTCTCATGCCAACAATAGGAATCGTCGACGCTTCTTACCGAACATTCACGATCATCGGTTTTGGTTAGAAAGCGAGAAACGCTTTGTGAAATTACGGGTTTCTGCAAAAGGGATGCGCATTATTGACAAATTGGGTGTCGAGCAAGTGATCGCTGATCTTCGTAGCCGAGGGCAGCGAGTTTAAATCAACAATAATAGGCGGGTCGATGACGGCAACGCTGACTAGGAGGATTCGATGCGAGATAAAATTAAATTAGTGTCATCCGCTGGAACGGGACATTTTTACACCACCAGTAAAAACAAAAAAAATATGCCAGATAAGATGGAAATCAAAAAGTTTGATCCCGTGGTTCGCAAGCACGTGATCTATACGGAAGCAAAGATTAAGTAGGTACTGCTTGGTCGAGAGGAAAGGTGGCTTTAGCCACCTTTTTTTTGCGTTAGCAACGGTCGCCCAAACGGGTGAGTTCCAGATGATTGGTAGCCAGGCGTTGAATTTGCCAACCTTCCGCGACCCAGATTGTAGTGTGTGGGTCGATGACAATCATTGGGCCTGGGCAGGGCTGGCCGACCGCTAAAGCGGATTTTTGGATTGTGATACTGCCGTCGGTTAGGCCTTCAGACTTGGTGCGCCCGCTTGAAGCGCTTAAAGCTTCGTCTACTTGGGTAAGCCTTGCAGCGCCAGTTACCCTCACTCTAACAGAGACAATCTCCGTTGGTGCATCCAACCGATGCCCATAAAGGGCTTTATGCTGCTGTTCAAATTGATCACAAGCTAGGATCAAATCCTGTTGATAGGCAACGCTCAGAGTTTGGGTTTGACCCAGGTAACGAATGTCCAGAAAGGCTTGGTGCTCGGTTTCAACAACGCCTTCCTCGGCAAGTTCTTGCCGGCTTACCTTGATCAGATCTTTCAAATGTTTAGCAATCAGTTCGTCGGAACAATCCTCTCGCCGCTGATGAATTCCTTGAGACCGCTCCCGTCCTGGCCGAGCCACCAACATGCCGAGGGCGGAAAATATACCCGCTTCAGCAGGCACTAGTGCTCGCTTGATATCGAGTAGATCGCAAAGATCGCACAAATGTAGGCCCCCTGCGCCACCAAAACAGCAAAGGCTAAAATCAGTAGGATCGTAGCCTCTTTGGATCGAAATCCGCCGCAAGGCTTCGGCCATGCGTTCATTGGCAAGGAGAATAATGCCTAAAGCAGTTTCCTCCATTGAGAGATTTAAGTGCGCACCCAGTTCACTGACGGCCGCTCTGGCGAGATCGACGTGGAGAACAAGATCACCTGCGAGCCGATGCCCGGTAGGCAGTCTACCTAGGACCACATTAGCGTCCGTAACAGTCGGCTTTGAACCGCCTTGGCCATAGCATGCAGGGCCTGGATCGGCGCCGGCAGATTCGGGGCCAACTTGGAGGAGTCCGCCAGGGTCAATGGTCGCAATGCTACCGCCGCCCGCGCCAATGGTCTCGATGTCAATTGCCGGAATTGGTATGGGCAACCCGCCAAGCGTTAGTGATTGACTGACCCTTAAATCCTCATCAATGAGGGATACATCCGTTGAGGTTCCGCCCATATCAAAGGTCATAATTTTGCCCGCTTGAAGCACATTTTGGGTGCCAATCAATCCCCCGGCTGGTCCTGACAGCAGCAGCCGAACGGATTGTGTTGCCGCCTGGCTCGCAGCGAGCGTCAAGCCAGAGGACTGCATAATGGCTAGCTGACTAGGCGCGACTGCGGCCGCGAGCCGTTTGAGATAGTGCGCAACTAATGGTCCAAGTGATGCATTGAGATAGGTAGCCACCCCGCGTTCGTATTCGCCCATCTCGGGCAAAATTTTTGAGGACTGGCTGACAAAGATCTCGGGCCCAAGATAATCGGCGATCGCCATTTCCTCGGTTGGGTTCAGATAAGAATGTAAAAGGTTAATGGCTGCGGCCTCTGGTCCAAAAGCCTCTATGCGGGTTTTAAGATCTTCAAGACGATCGGTTGTCAGTGGTTCAGATAACTCACCTTTTGCCGATCGTCTAACGTTGATCTCAAATATAGCTTCAGGCGATAGCGCGATGCGGGCTTTGCTGGGCATTAACTGATAAAGGGACGCGCGGTCCTGCCGTCCAAGCTCTAAAATGTCGCCCAAACCCTTGTTGCAAATGTAGGCTGTTTTAACGCCTTTACCCTCTAGGGCAGCGTTGGTTGCCACCGTTGTGCCGTGGATGATGGTGAGCTCGCCGGCTTGACAGAGATTGACGAGGCCAAGTTGCTCAATGCCAGCTAGGATTGCTTCTTCTGGTGCGGCAGGGGTGGATAGTCGTTTGTAGGTGATCAGTTGGTCTTTATGTAAATAAGCAAAGTCGGTAAAAGTACCACCAGTATCGATCCCGAGATAATGTTCAGGCATGAGCTGTGTAATAATGCTTGGAGGGTCTCAATGTAGCAGATTCCTAAGCCTTATCGCGACCGCCTCCGTGAAAGTCACCCAGTTTAGTTTGAAAGTCGAATTGTTATGCCAGAACTCCCTGAAGTTGAGACGACACGAGCAGGCATCGCCCCGCACCTTGAGGGGGCTAGAATTCTCTCGGTGTCAGTCCGAGAACCGCGCTTACGCTGGCCGGTGTCTCCAGAGCTCGCACAGATGGTGACGGGTCAGAGGGTCAAGGCGGTTCGGCGGCGAGCGAAATACCTTTTGGTCGATTTAGACCAGGGTGCATTCATGATTCATTTGGGTATGTCAGGTAGCCTGCGAATCTTGCCGCTCGATGCAAGTCTTCAGAAGCATGACCATATTGATTGGGTTTTGGATTCAGGTCAGTTGATGCGATTTCGTGATCCAAGGCGATTTGGCTCTGTATTTTGGCTTGATGCCTTAACGCACCCGTTGTTAGCGGACTTAGGACCTGAGCCCTTGTCGGATAGTTTTTCCGGCCTGAATCTGTTTGAGAAAAGTCGAGGCAAGCAGCGCCCGGTTAAAAGCTTCATTATGGATGCTAAAATTGTGGTCGGTGTTGGCAATATCTACGCCAATGAAGCGCTCTATCTTGCTGGCATCAAACCGACGGTGTTAGCAGGAAAAATTTCGAGACAACGTTACGAGCGGTTGGCGATCGCGATTAAAGCGGTGCTGGCAAAGGCCATTGATGCCGGCGGAACAAGCTTAAGAGATTTCATGAAAGAAGATGGCACCCCAGGGTATTTTCGTCACGAGCTCAAGGTATATGGCCGAGAGCATGAACCCTGTGAGCAGTGTGCGCAGCCGCTAAAACTGATCAAGATCACTGGCCGCGCGACGGTCTATTGTTCTAGGTGCCAGCGCTAAACAATTTTGCCCTCAGCGATCGCTTTGGCAACACAGGGATGGACAAAATTGCTGACATCGCCTTGATAAGAGGCAATTTGTCGGACGAGGGTTGACGAGATGTAAGAACAGGCTTCAGAGGGTGCAAGAAAAATAGTCTCAAGACCAGGTGCGAGAACCCGATTCATGTTGAGCATCTGAAACTCATATTCGAAATCGGTAACAGTACGAATGCCCTTTAAAATGACATTTGCACCGATTTCCTTAGCAAAATCTACGGTCAACGTATTAAAACCAATCACTTCGACATTACTTAAATGGGAGAGCGCCTCTTGAGCCAGCTCAACCCGTAGCGTCAAAACGCTTGGGTCTTTTTGAGGGCTGGTAGCAATGCCCAGGACGACTTTGTCAAACAGAGCAGCGGCCCTTTGGACTAGGTCAGCGTGGCCATTGTGAATGGGATTAAACGTGCCTGGGTAGAGGACTGTGCTCATAATGGGTCTCCTGGATCAGCGGCAAATGATACCCTAGAGTGAGTCGACTCAAAACCCGTTCGCATGGCCGAAAAGCCCGAAGTGCACCTGGCCTGCTTTTTTGTGTTTGATCATCGGGAGATGTTCGGATCCGATGGCTTCGAGGTTTTCGGCAGTTGGCGACTCTACATAGATAAGGCTTTGGGCCTTGAGGTAATTATTGGCTTTGAGTAAAGCAATGAGCTCTAGATAGCGGTCCGTTTGAAAGGGCGGGTCCAGAAAAATAAGATCAAAGGGATCGGTTGCTGGGGTGGTTATTTTAGTAAAAGCATCCTCTTGCTGAACCAAGCATTCTGCCTCGGTTAAGCCCAACTGATCTCGACTCCGCCGCAATTGGTCAACAGTCTTCGGTGATCGATCAATGAGGGTTGCTTGTTTTGCCCCTCGGGATAGTGCCTCAAAGCTTAAAATTCCGCTGCCCGCAAAGAGCTCAAGGACACATTTCCCAGCAACCTGACCCTGAAGCCAGTTAAATAAGGTCTCCCTAACCCGATCGGGTGTGGGCCGCAATTGATCTATTGGCGTGAAGGAAACTTTGCGGCCACGCCAAAAACCCCCGATAATCCGCAGTGTGGAAGCAGCAATAGGCTTGGACACAGCGACTAACCTCAGATGAGTAGTAAAACGATGGACAATGTTGCAGATCAAGGCGCTCAAGGCAAGTTAGGATTATTGGCCCGCTTAAAGCGAGGCCTGGCAAAGACCCGCCAAGGGTTTTCAGAACAAGTTTCAACGCTGTTTCTGGGTGCCAAAGCGATTGACGAGACGCTGCTAGAGGCCATCGAAACACTGCTAATCACCTCAGATTTTGGCATGCCGGTGACCACCGAGATTATCGATGATCTCACCAAAGCAGTGGCACGGGACAAGCTCTCAGACCCTGCCGCGTTAAAAGCGGCGTTGCGCACGCAACTTTTGGCCTTGCTATCGCCGTCGAGCAACCCATTCACGCTATCAGCTGAGGCTACAGAAGTTATCTTGATGGTGGGGGTCAATGGCGCAGGCAAAACGACGACCGCGGGCAAGCTTGCGCATTATTTCAAAGCCTCAGAGCGCTCGGTATTGCTTGCCGCTGGTGATACCTTTAGGGCAGCGGCGGTAGAGCAGTTAAAAACCTGGGGCACGCGTAACGAGGTTGAAGTCATTGCTCAGCACACCGGCGCTGACAGCGCGTCAGTAATTTTTGATGCCCTAGCTGCAGCGAAGGCTCGCTCGGCAGATGTGCTGATTGCCGATACCGCTGGTCGTTTGCAGAACAAACAAAACCTGATGCAAGAGCTTGCTAAAATTGTAAGGGTGCTAAAGCGGCAGGATGAGTCTGCACCTCATCATGTGCTGTTGGTGATCGATGCTACCACGGGACAAAATGCCATCGAGCAGGCTCGGGCATTTATGCGAGACGTCTCTGTGACGGGTCTTGTGCTGACCAAATTGGATGGAACGGCAAAAGGAGGGGTTGTGTTTGCGGTTTCCAAAGCCCTAGGCTTGCCGATTCAATTTGTCGGCGTAGGCGAAGCCATCGATGATTTGAGGCCTTTTGATCCTGAGCTATTTGTTGAAGCCATTTTGGATGTTGCTGAATAATGTTGGTGTTTGATCATGTCTCAAAGCGATATGACAACGGTCACGAGGCATTATCGGACGTATCGCTGCAGATCGATACCGGCGAATTAGTATTTTTAACCGGCCCCTCCGGTGCGGGAAAATCGACCCTACTCAAATTGATCAATGGTATGGAGCGCCCGTCTCGAGGTCAGGTGGTTGTAGGCGGTCAGAACATCACCCACCTATCGCCACGGAAGTTGCCGAGCCTGCGGCAGAATATTGGGGTTGTGTTTCAAAATCATCAGCTGCTGTTTGATCGCACGGTTGCAGATAATGTTGGTCTACCGCTGCATATAGCTGGCATGCCACCGAAAGAGATCGCACGGCGGATAAGAGCGGCGCTCTCCAAGGTTGGACTTGAGGGTCGGGAAACTGAGATGCCAGAGATGCTCTCAGGGGGCGAGCAGCAGCGGGTTGGCATTGCCCGTGCGGTCGTCCATAGACCTCCCTTTTTGCTAGCTGATGAGCCGACTGGAAATCTTGATCCTGCGTTGAGTAAGGAGGTCATGGCTTTGTTCTCGCAATTCAGTCAGCTTGGGGTCACGGTTTTGATCGCAACCCATGATGTTGACCTCGTGGCTGCGATGGGCGCTCGGACCTTGGGGTTAGAAGCCGGAAGGGTGGTGCATTTTGATGAATAAGCGATCTGAGGGCGGCGCTGAACTGTCGGTCGTTCGGCGGTCTGAGCGGGCCCGCGCATGGGGGAGGCACCATCGGCGGTTGGTGAGCCAAACTTTGATTGCTCTTGTTAGCGCCCCTGGAACACTGGCCATGACTTGGCTTGTCATCGGAATCGCACTCAGCATGCCTATTTTATTAGGCCTTGGCCTGAGGGCGGTCGCCCAAACGGACAGTGCTCGTGCCTTGGAGCCTTCGATCAGTGTCTACTTATCGGTGGCCAGCGACAGTCCAGAAGCGGTTAGCCTTCTAGATACGCTCCGCCGCTCACCCAAGGTAAGCACAGCGCGGTTGATTACTGAACAGCAGGCGCTCGCAACTTTTGCTGCACAATCAGGGTTTGGCGAAATTTTGAATGCATTGTCTGAAAACCCTCTGCCAGCGATGATCGAAGTGCTGCCAGCAACAAAAGATGGTGCGAGTGTGCAGCTGCTGGTGCAATGGATCTCTGGTTTGGCAGGCGTTGACGAGGTTGTCTTTGATGCCGCTTGGATGGCTCGCTTACAAGCGCTTGTGATCCTCTTAGATCGAGTCATTTTTGCATCGGCGTTGCTATTTTCGGTCGGCGTTATCTTAATTATCGGTAATACGTTGCGCTTGACGATCGCCAGCCAACGTAGCGAAATTGAAATCATCAAACTTTTTGGTGCTAGTGATCGTTTTGTGCAGAGACCTTTTATCTATCGAGGGTTTTGGTTAGGACTGGGTGGAGCCGTAATGGCCTGGTTGATTGTGCAGGTCAGTTTGATCTTTCTCGCTGGTCCGGTTGAGCAAATGGCCCAGGCGTATCGCAGTAGTTTTGCACTCAGCGTTTTAACCTTTTCTGAGTCTTTGCGCTTGCTCTTGGTAGGCGGGGGGCTTGGGATCGCCGCTTCTTGGGTATCGGTCTGGCGTCATCTTAAGCAAATTCAACCGAAATAAGGATTCCATCGTACGATTGGCATAAAGATGGGGCGGTGCTAAAATTTGCGCCCCCAATAAAAGGGTGTGTTACATGGAAGCGTTGCCGATACCGTTTGATATTTCTGCTCCGGGATCTAATCTCGAGGCATATGTCCGGGCGGTCAATACGATTTCGGTTTTGTCCGCAGAAGAAGAACAGCGATTAGCACGACGGCTGCACGAATTCGGGGACGTTGAGGCAGCCCGGCGGCTCGTACTCGCCAACCTTCGGTTTGTGATTTACATTGCCCGAAGCTATTCCGGCTACGGTCTGTCCGAGGCGGATCTCATCCAAGAGGGCAATGTGGGCCTGATGAAAGCGGTTAAGCGCTTTAATCCCGAATACCAAGTGCGCTTGGTGTCATTCGCAGTGCACTGGATAAAAGCTGAAATCCACGAGTTTATTCTTCGGAATTGGCGCATTGTTCGGGTCGCGACCACAAAAGCCCAACGCAAACTATTTTTTAATTTACGAAGCAAAAAGCCTCGTCTAGGTTGGCTTCGAGCCCAAGAGGTTTCGGATATCGCTGAAGCGCTAGGGGTAAAGCCAGAGGCCGTTCGGCAGATGGAGGGCAGACTCAGTGCCCAAGATGCCTCCTTCGATATGCCAGAAGGCGATGCTGATGACACTTTTGTGGCATCTCCATCGCAGTTTCTGACCGAATCAGGGTTTGATCCTGCGGAAATCGTTGAGCAGCTTGACACCCATTGTGATGCAACTACCCAGCTTCACGACGGCTTGGCTGAGTTAGATGATCGGGCCAGAGCGATTTTGACGAAACGATGGCTGCTAGAGCCGAAGGCGACCCTTCAAGAATTGGCCGATGAATACCAGATTTCAGCGGAGCGGGTTCGCCAGTTAGAGCAAGCAGCGCTGAAAAAGCTCCGCCTACGCCTGGAACCTGCTTAGTTGATGCAAGCGCAAATTTTTGTTGCAGTAGGTGCGATAGGTGCGGCGTTATCGGTCATTCTAGGGGCCTTTGGAGCTCACGCTCTGAAATCTCAGCTAACTGCTGCAAGCCTAGGAACCTATGAAACGGCGGTGCAGTACCAAATGACACACAGTCTGGCGCTGGTTTTGGTTGGCCTGCTAATGATGGTGTTAGAGCCCAAGACGACGTTTCTCGTCGCTGGCGTAAGCTTTGCCTTAGGGCTTATCTTGTTCTCAGGGAGCTTGTACGGACTGGCGCTCTGGGAGTTACGATGGTTAGGGCCGGTCACGCCGATCGGAGGCGTGCTGTTTATTATTGGCTGGCTGGCAATCGTCACTGGCGCAGTTTCTGGCGGCATTGGCCAGAGCCATCCCTAGTCTGTGTTCGAAGACGCGATCCCAACTGAAAACCGCATTCGAAGCTATGTGATTCGGCAAGGTCGTTTGTCCAAGGGGCAGAAGCGGGCTCTTGAGGAGCAATACCCACATTATCTTTTCGAGGCGTCGTATTTTTCCTCGCCCCAACTCGCCTTTCCTAGCCAGCAACCTTTGACGCTCGAGGTTGGCTTTGGGATGGGAGATTCGTTAGTGCAAATGGCTGCAGAGGCGACGGATCAAAACTTTTTGGGGTTGGAAGTGCATGGTCCCGGCGTAGGACACTTAATTTTAGAAACGGAACGTCGACGTTTGACCAATTTGCGGGTTATCAACGCTGACGTATGGTCTGTGTTGCCAAAGTTAGCCGATCAAAGCTTGGCGCGTATACAGGTTTTTTTTCCTGATCCATGGCATAAAAAGAGACATCACAAGCGGCGTTTGGTTGATACCGCTTTTTTAGACTGTGCGGCCGCTAAACTGAGTCCAAATGGGCTTTTGCATCTCGCAACGGATTGGTTGCCTTATGCAGAAGTCATGGAGACCACCTTACAAGGCCATGACGCTTTTGAGTTTTGTGAACCACCGCCCAGGCCAGTTACGAAGTATGAAAAGCGGGGCCTCAGGCTTGGCCATACTGTAACGGACATTGCGGCGCGATTGACTGCCTAGATCAGCAACAGCAGAGAGTCTAAAAAAATAAACCCCGTGGATGTCGTGCGTAGATGCTCTCCTCCAAAGGCCAGCCATTCTCGCTTCGTGCCTTCTTCGATAAAATCCTGCAAAGTTGACCAGGGCAGCCCGGTGGTTGATTCAAATTGAGCAGGGGTGAAGCCCTCAACCAGTCGTAGAGCATTCATCAGAAACTCGATTGGGATCTCGGCCCGGTCGAGCCGACGGAGGCTGGCGCTCGGGTCAGCAAGGTAATGCTGAGGGACCCGGGTTTTTTGGGTTCGGGTAATCATTTTGTGCTGCTGGTGACCGCTGATTTTGCCATGGGCACCGGCCCCAATACCCAGATAATCGCCGAATAACCAATAATTAAGATTATGCCGGGCACGATAATTAGGTTCTTTGGCATAGGCTGAGACTTCGTAACGGCGATAGCCTTGATCCTGCAGCCACTCAAGCCCAATTTCATCGACCTCGATCAGCGACTCTTCATCAGGTAAGACGGGCGGCGCCGAATAAAAAGCGGTATTGGGTTCGATCGTTAATTGATACCAAGACACATGCTCAGGCGCGAAGTCTTCGGTTTGCTCAAGGTCGAAGAGTGCGTCTTTAGGGCTTTGGCCGGGAAGGCCATGCATCAGATCGAGATTGATATTATCAAAGCCTGCCTCTCGTGCAGCGGCGATCGCCGTTTTTGCGTCCCGGCCGTTGTGGACTCGCCCGAGTTGCAACAGCGAGTGATCCGAGAAGCTTTGAATACCCAGGCTCAAACGGTTAACGCCCGCCTGGCGATAGCCGGAAAACTTGTCCCGATCGCTAGAGCCTGGATTGGCCTCTAAGGTACATTCGGCAGTTTCGGTGAAGGGGATACGGGCTTTGAGCCCTGCAATCAGCTCTGCTATCCCGCCTGCTGATACCAAGCTTGGTGTCCCGCCGCCGATGAATAAGGTGTCTACCTTTGAGTCTATGGCATGTGTCTCAAGGTCTCGATCGAGATCAACGAGCAATTGCTGAATATATTGACGCTCCAGGATAGGGTCTAAACCCTTGGAGGCGCTCGTTGCATGAGAATTAAAGTCACAATACGGACACTTTTTTTCGCACCAAGGAATATGGACATAAAGACTAATGTCATTGGTCATTGAGGGTATCGTTCCATCAGGGCAGCAATCAAGATTGTAAGGGCTTGGCCCCTATGACTGAGCAACCCTTTCTCCTGCTGGGAGAGTTCAGCGGCTGAGCGCCCAAGGTGAGGGATGAAAAATAGCGGGTCGTAGCCGAACCCCTCCGACCCGCGGGGCGAGGACAAGATCTCACCAGGCCAGCGACCTTGCGCAATAATCGGATCTGGATCATCGGCATGCGTCAAAAAGACTAAGCTCGCGTGAAATGATGCGCGCCTGTCACTTTGATTGTTTAGGGCATGAAGGAGTTTCAGGCAATTGTCGTGGTCACTGGCATCCTCGCTGGCATATCGGGCAGATTTGACGCCCGGTGCGCCGTTCAATGCGGTAACCACGAGCCCAGAGTCATCAGCTATCGCCGGCAGTCCTGTTGCAGCGGCAGCGTGGCGGGCTTTGAGGAGCGCATTTTCAATGAATGTACAACCGGTTTCCTCGGGTCCCACAACGCCGAGTGCATCCTGACCGATCAGCTGGATGCCGTCAGGTAGCAGCGCACGTAACTCTTCAATTTTGTGTGTATTACTACTGGCAATCACTAATGGGTCTTTAGCAAGATTAATAGTATTGGCGTTGGAAGGTGAGTTCATAACTGGGATGGTCCGTTGGGAATTCGATGGTAATAGAAAAGCGCAGGGTGTCTTGCTCGTGGTTGATTACCTCTGCTAAATAGTAGATGGCAGATTGCTCTTTGATTTCGGTAAAGTTGAGGATCTGAGACTGATTCAAAAGATTCAAGCTGGTGCCGGTAATGCCAACTTGGGTAGGTGTTTCGTCGTTGCGGACAGCTATGTTAAGTAATATTCGGTTCGGCGAGCGAGTAATCTTATGTTGTTGGGCCGTCTCTGCAGGAACCAACATGGAGGGAAATGCGGTGTAGTAGATATCGTAGGGCCCTGTTTCAATCCGCTGCTCAGCCTTGCATGTGAGGCCGAAGCAAAGCAGGGCAATTGCGAGACGCCTTGGCCATCGACTAAAAGCCAATGATCAGGCCTCTGGGCATGGATAGGATCGCCGCTAAAGGGCGGACCAGTAGACTGTTTTCGAGCAGACTGATACCCAGAAATACCACAATGATCGAGAAATCTAAGCCGCCGACGGCGGGGATAAGCCGTCGTACCGGTTCGCATACTGGCTCGGTGATATCACGAATTAACGCGAGTCCAGGGTGGTTTGAGTAGGGCGCCAACCAACTGGCAATCACCATCACAATCAGCGCAAAAAAGTAAATGTTTAAGATGCTCGAGAGGATACCGACGACCGCCCAGAGGGGATACACAGGCGCAAAAGCAGGTCCACCAGCTATAAAAAATATCACGATGATGCCCAGGGTTTGGCAGGCAATAGCGACGAACATGTTGGCCAGATCGAATCGACCAACCACTGGCAGTAGGTTACGGAAAGGTGTGATGATCGGGTTTGTCGCGCGAACGATGCCTTGTGCAATGGGATTATAGTAGTCAGCTCGACTGGCTTGCATCAGAAATCTAAGATTTAAGAACAAGACGACCAGCCCTGTCACTGATCGAACGAGGAAGATGCCCCCATCAGCTAGATAATCCATCGTGACTTCTCCTCGTTATGCTGACTGATCATTCGACAAGCTTATCGACCGATCCAACGCAGCTTTGCAAGCGGCTTGAATGGTATCACTGAGCCCAGCGGCCTCAAGTAACTGGCAGGCCGCTTCGGTAGTACCGCCAGGCGATGTGACTTGGGCTCTCAGGGCCTTTGGCGCTGAGTCGTGGTTCTGAGCCATAGTAGCTGCGCCTAATGCCGTCTGAAGCACCAGTGTTTGTGCAACCTCGCGGTTGATATTAAAGCTTTCAGCAGCTTCAACCATGGCCTCCATTAGATAGAAAAAGTAAGCGGGCCCACTACCAGAGATCGCAGTCACGGCATCAAGGTCAGATTCTGCATCGAACCATGCCACCTTACCAATCGTCGATAGCAATTCCCCGACGCTATCGCGGGTCGTCATTGCCACGGTAGCGGTTGCAAATAAACCGGTCATCCCTTGGCTCACCAACGCCGGTGTATTGGGCATGCAACGGACAATCTCTGACGAGCCAGACCATTTGATAAGCTGCTGGGTGGTAATGCCTGCGGCAACACTAATTAAGGTTTTAGACGCTAGTTGTTCTGTGGCCTCGCGGCAAACGGTTTCCACAAGGTTAGGTTTCACGCAAATAAAGACTAAGTCCGATACGTTAATTGCGGCTGCGTTGTTCTGAGACCAATTCACGCCCATGGCTTCAGCTTTAGCACCTTGCACCGGGCTTGGGTCTGAGATGGTAATGGCGCCTCTGTCATAGCCTGACTCAACGAGACCTCCGACAATGGCTTGGGCAATATTGCCGCCGCCAATAAAAGCCAGTTGGGTTATCGTCATAATTTCTCCTTAGTGACTCCGGTCACCAAATAACGCGGACCCTACCCGGATCCAAGTAGCGCCAGCTGCAATGGCGACCTCTAGATCATCACTCATGCCCATACTCAGCTCAGTAAAGCAGTCTTGTGGCAAGTCGGTTTTTAGCGTCTGCTGCAAGGCTCGAAGGTTTTGAAAAAAATGACTTCGCTCGGTTAGATCATAGCTTGCAGGTGGCATCCCCATCAGCCCTAAAAGCGTTAAATGCTCGCAGCTTAGTACGTGATGGATAAGCCTCGGTAATGTCTCCGGTGATACGCCGCCTTTGCTCGCCTCGTTCACCAAATTGACCTGTAAGAAAACCCCCAAGGGAGGCTTTGTCTGAGGGCGATGGGCATTTAATCTTGAGGCGATCTTTTCTGAGGCGACTCCGTGGACAACATCGAAATGGGCTGCAATATCTCGAGTTTTGTTTGATTGAATTTGACCAATGAAATGCCACGTCGGCGCTGGAAAATTGGCAACTTTCGGCAAGGCGTCTTGTAAGTAGTTCTCGCCAAAATGTCGGAGCCCCAGATGATATGCGGATTGAACAGCTTCGATGGGTTTAGTTTTTGAAACCGCTAACAACGATACGGATTTGGGGTTACGACTGGCGTCCCTACAAGCGTTTTCAATTCTCGCAATAACTGCTGTTAAATTTTCTTGGATCAAGGTTAGATATCGCTGAGAGATGGCGAAAGCTATTGTCGCATACTAAGATACTAGAGCAAGGTGGAAGGGCAGCGTAAAGCAGCACAACAGACGAGTTTGACAATTTAGACGGAATGCAGCATGGACATAACGGAACTATTGGCGTTTAGCCACAAACAAGGTGCTTCAGATCTTCACTTGTCGGCGGGCTTACCGCCGATGATACGGGTCGATGGGGATATTCGACGAATCAATGTCCCTGCGCTCGACTCAAAAGAAGTCTACGCCCTCATTTATGAAATTATGAACGATAAGCAGCGCAAAGAGTTTGAGGAGTTTTTAGAGTGTGACTTTTCGTTTGAAATCCCAGGTATTGCACGTTTTCGAGTCAACGCTTATAACCAAAATAGAGGTGCAGGGGGGGTATTTCGAACCATCCCAGCGAAGGTCTTAACGATGGAAGATCTAGGCATGGGAGAGGTGTTTGCCAAAATCGCTCAAAGCACTCGAGGCTTGATCACTGTTACAGGGCCGACCGGATCGGGCAAAAGCACGACCTTGGCGGCGATGATGGATTACGTTAACGCCAACCGTTACCAGCACATTCTGACGATCGAGGATCCGATCGAATTTGTACACGAAAGTAAAAAATGCCTTGTCAATCAACGGGAAGTGCATCGCGATACCTTAGGCTTCAATGAAGCGCTTCGATCGGCATTGCGTGAAGATCCAGATATCATATTGGTTGGTGAAATGCGGGACACCGAAACCATTCGACTGGCGCTTGAAGCGGCAGAAACAGGCCATGTAGTATTCGGTACGCTGCACACCTCGTCTGCGGCGAAAACCATTGACCGAATCATTGACGTTTTTCCAGCGGCGGAAAAGTCCATGGTGCGATCGATGTTGTCAGAATCACTGCAAGCTGTGGTTTCCCAAACGCTGCTCAAAAAAGTCGGCGGCGGCCGAGTTGCGGCTCACGAGATCATGATGCTCACGCCGGCGATAAGAAACCTGATCCGTGAGGACAAAGTTGCTCAAATGTATTCGGCGATTCAAACCGGGGGTCAGCTGGGCATGCAAACGTTAGATCAGTGTCTGAAGAACCTGCTTCAAAAGGGACTGATCACTAAAGAACAGGCGCGCGAGAAAGCAAAAATACCCGAGGACTTTATCTAATTGCGGTTACGGCTAGGGAGAGACAGGAATTTGGTTTTGAAACCAAGTCTCCAGAATTAACACCGCCGAGAGATCATCGACCCGCGCCTTAGATGATAACGCCCTGGCCTCGACGCTGCTGAGGCGCTCGTCGATCATTTCATAAGGAAGGTCAAAGCGCCCGGAGAGTCGTCGAGCGAACTTAATCGCTCTGGCTGACATGGGGCTATCTGTTTCATCCATATTGATAGGTAGGCCAACAATAAAACGATCCGGGGACCACTCCAAAACAAGCTTAGAAAGGGTATCCCAATTAGGAATGCCTTGTTTGGCAGGAAGAATGGTCAGTGGAGAGGCCGTTTGTGTGACCCCTTGACCTACCGCAAGACCAATATGATGGGTGCCATAGTCAAACCCGAAAATGACACCACTGGTCATTGTGGACGTCTTGCGGAAGGGGCCATGAGCGCTGGATCAAAGCCGAGGTTTTCTGTTGCGGCAGGATATCGACGCTCGCTGGGTACGCGGAGGAGAGTGGGCAGGTTTGGCTCGGTCAGCAGCCAAACATCTCTTTGGATTTCGCTTTCTAATTGGCCTTCTGACCAGCCAGCATATCCTACCATTGGTAACACCAATTGCCCTGGATGTTCAGCATTGGCAGCGGCTTCATCAAGATTATTGGCAATTTCGATTTGGGGGTTAGAGCCTTCGTTCAGCGGCACCATAATGAAGAACAAATGGTCTGTCTGAACAGGTCCGCCAATCAAAACCGGCTGCTCGCAGAGGCTTGTGGGTGCGGTTGGCATGAGTTTTTCTAAGCGGATAGAGGCTTGCCGGTTGAGCATAAAGCCCATGCTACCCGACGTCTGATGCTCGTAAACATACACCAACGAGCCACTGAAGAAATCATCACTAGCATGAGGATGCGCAATCAGCAGACTTTGATTGATTAGCTGTTGCATCATCGAGTGACGCTCACTGAGCGGGCGTTTTTTCTAAATTGCCAAGTTCGAACAATTTCGAGTACGTCGGTTGATTGCAACAGTTCTTGAGAGAACGGTGCAAAAGGTGCCGCCAAACGCACAATATTTTCTGCAGCTTGATCCAGTACTGGCTCGCCGCTGCTCACTAAAACCCGAACGTCACGCAGACCACCGTTGGCCTCGACAACCACCAGCAGTTTGAGTTGCCCATAGATGCCGAGACGGCGCGCTGCATCGGGATAGTTTAGATTGCCGATGGTTTCAATTTTTCTTTGCCAAGATCGCAAGTAATTGGCTTCTGGACTCGCAGCTGCGCTAACTTGTGAGAGGCGTTGCACCCGTTCCAGTCGAGGCACGCCGATATCGGTGAAGTCCAAAGACGGCCGGCGAAACTGAGCAAGGTCTGTCACCAGGGGCGGCCTTGCCGTCGCCTCGGGTGACAAGGGTCGAGGGATTGTGTCAGCGGCAGACTGGCCAGAGGCAGGTGCTGAGCCTAACGTGGTCTCAGCTGCCTTTAGTGGTAGCTCTGTTGTTGGGTTGGGCTCACCCAACGCCTGCTGATTGCGCTCAGCGATGAAATCAAAGGTGTCCGGATGCAGGGCCTCCGGGGTTAGAGCGAGGGTAATATCGAGCACTCGAGCATTGGCGGGTGGCTGGCCGGGCGCGAACTGCAGACCTAGGAGTAACATTGCATGCAAAATCAGCGCTATAAAGAGGGCAAACCCAAACCGATCAGTGCTAATTTGGAGATTGCCCTGCATGCGGATTAAGGCAAGACAGAGCTAAGATAATCGAGATAATCGCCAGCAATGTCGAAGCCTTCGCTGGCGTCGAGTTCTCGAATACAAGTGGGGCAGGTGACGTTGATCTCAGTGAGATAGGCTCCAATGACATCGATACCTACAAAGGCCAGTCCTTTAGCTTTTAGTACTGGGCCGACTTGACTGCAAATCCAAAGGTCTCGCTCAGTCAAAGGTCGCGGCACGCCGCTACCACCTGCCGCTAAATTGCCCCGGGTTTCGCCAGCCGAAGGTATCCTTGCGAGGCCTGCAGGGACCGGCTCACCGTTGATGAGCAGTATTCGGGTATCTCCTGCGCTGATATCGGGCAAGTAACGCTGCGCCATAATTTTTTGAGTACCAAGTTCCGTAAGGGTCTCAATAATGACGTTACGATTACTGTCCCCCGGGCGTATCCTAAAAATCGACTGTCCGCCCATGCCATCCAAGGGCTTTAAAATGACGTCCTCATACTCGGCTTGAAATGCTTTCAATTCATCGGGATTAGACGAAACAATCACCTCCGGTACGCATTGCGGAAACTGCAGAGCGAATAATTTTTCGTTGCAATCACGAATGCTTCCGGGTTTGTTAAAAACCGGAATGCCTAGTCTTTCGGCGAACTCAAGCAGATACGTGGCGTAGATGTAGTCCATGTTAAAAGGCGGGTCTTTGCGCATTAAAATGCAATCGAAGTCGCTGGCATCACCGGTACTGACCCTGACGGTTTCGTAGTAATCGTTGGGATCGTCTTTGACCTTGATGGTCTGATAATTCACCTGTAAGCGATCTTTATTCAAAGATAGGTCGCCCAGCGTCATGACAGAAATTTGCCAATCCCGACGGGTTGCCGCCAGCATCATCGCAAAGGTGCTGTCTTTTTTGGGATTAATTGATTCAATGGGATCCATCACGATCCCCAAATGCTTGGTCAAGGCGCGCTCCGCATTGCAGAAGGGGTTATTGTAGCGAGTAATCTTGTTAGGCAACAGCGAGGCATCTAGCCAGCCTGTTGAGCGATATTAATCGTTTGACAGACCTAAACTGATTTCGCTGAGACCTGAGATCGCGCCTTTCTCAACGGCCCGGCCATTGGTAATGGTCAGATCGAAATCGGTACTATTTGCCAGCTCATTAGGCACGTGGGACAGCAATACAGCTTTAACCTGCTCAGAATCAGCCTGAAGGGCGAAGCGATTGGTGGTGTGAGTAAAGCCGTTGCGTTGATCAAAAATTGACACCGTGATTTTCTCTACCTGCAGGATATCGCCGCTACGTTCGTAAAGGCTCTGTTTTGCTAAAAAATCGTGTTCGCTTACCCACAAGCACATCGCAAGATCTGAGACCGACATACCATGTTTGCTTTGCATCATGTACTGCCAGAGTTTGAACAATTCGAACTCAACAAAACGCGATTGGGGCTTGCCGCTACTTGGCGTCAAGATGCATCGAATAAGCTTTTGATTCGCGTGTTGGGTCATAATGGCTAACTCCGGTTCCGGCAAAGAGTGTAAACCAAACGGTACGCCCACGTCAGGGTTTTAGTGATGCTGAAAGCTAAGGATATTCACCAAATACGGTGTAAAGATGCGCCAGTAGCGCCGCCGGCGCCGTTTCGGCGCGCAGCACCCGTGAGCCGATGGCATATTGGATAAATCCATGCTGGGTTGCCAGGGCAATCTCGTCCTGACTGAAACCGCCCTCAGGCCCAATTGCCAGGGCCAGCGTTTTGATCGGCCTTGAAGATAACGATGGCTTTGGTTGATCGGATATATTCGCGATGAGTTTACAGTCAAAGGCTGTAGCCTCCGGCGCGGTTATGGCCTCGGAGAAAGGTTTTGCCTGAGCCAGCAATGGGACTCGAGTACGCCCAGATTGCTCACAGGCGTGTTCGATGATCGCGCGCCAGCTGGCCTCTCGGCGCTCAGCCTGGGCGCGCTTCTCGCTGAGATGCTGGGTAAACATAGGCACAATGGCTGCCGCACCGAGTTCGGTAGCACGCTGAAGCGCGGCGTTCATGGCATCTCGCTTTAAGACGCTGATGTAAAGGGTGACCCTAAGCTTGGTTTCTCGGCAGACTGGGTTGTGTTCCATCAAATGAAGGGTCGTTGCGGTTTTCGAAAGGCTTGTTACCGATGCTGGAAATTCGCCACCTTCACCATTGAAAACGACGACCGCGTCACCGACCTTTAGCCTAAGCACTCGGCTCAGGTGATGGTGCCTGGTATCGGTGACAGTCAGGGTTGACCCCTCAGACAGGGGCAGGGTGATCAGAACCCGAGGGGTATACACAGCTAATATCCTAGGTTTTCTAGAATCCTCGCACTCGGTTTTGATTGATTCAAGGTATAAAAATGCAAGGCCGGCGCGCCGCCCTCGATAAGGCGCTGACAAAGGTTTGTGACTACGTCGCAACCAAAGTCTTTGATGGCGCTGTCATCATCCCCTAGGTTCTGAAGACGTTTCACGAGCCAGCGTGGCAACTCGGCGCCGCAAATGGCTGAAAAGCGCTCGATGCCAGCAAGATTGGTGATCGGCATAATGCCAGGCACGATTGGCACGTCGATGCCAGCTTTCTGGCATTCATCACTGAATTGAAAGTAGGCATCGGGATTGAAAAAATATTGGGTAATGGCGCTATTGGCGCCTGCCTCGATCTTTTCTTTGAAGAAGTGAATTTCGCTGTCCACTGAAGCGGATTCAGGATGAATCTCTGGATACGCAGCGACCTCAATATGAAACCAATCACCGGTTTCAGCGCGAATAAATCGAACCAGTTCGGCAGCGTGCACCATTTTTGGTGTTCCTAGGCCAGATTGACGATCGCCTCTTAGGGCGACCAAGCGCCGAATGCCAGCAGCTTGATAGTCTTTGAGAAGCTGCGCAATCGTTGCGGTTTCATCACCACCAAAAGACAGATGCGGCGCCACACGATGGCCGGCGGCACTGAGATTGAGAACAGTGCTTTTGGTGCCATCCCGGGTGGAGCCGCCGGCGCCGTAGGTGACGCTGATAAACTCGTGAGGAAATCGCTGTAACCGCTGGTAAGCCCGACTGAGGCCCTGAAAGGCCTCAGCGGTTTTCGGTGCGGCAAACTCGAAGCTGATAGGTACCTTTTTCAAAGTGATCGCTAACCTTCCGCTGCTAGGCGATCGGCTCGATCAGTTCGCTCCCAGGTGAAGGAGTCTTCTAATCGGCCGAAGTGTCCATAACTTGCGGTGGGCAAGAAGATTGGGCGCTTAAGATCGAGCATGTCAATGAGACCTTTAGGTCTTAAATCAAAGTGTTCTTTTACTAAGGCCTCGATTTTCTCATCCGATATCTTACCGGTACCAAAAGTGTTGATGCTGATAGAAGTCGGTTCAGCGACCCCAATGGCGTAGGACACTTGTATCTCGCACCGATCTGCTAGACCCGCAGCAACGATGTTCTTTGCGACATACCGACCGGCGTAAGCTGCGCTTCTATCGACTTTTGACGGATCTTTACCCGAGAACGCGCCACCACCGTGACGGGCCATACCGCCGTAGGTGTCGACAATGATTTTTCTGCCGGTCAGGCCGCAATCTCCCACTGGACCACCAATGACAAAGTTTCCGGTGGGATTTATGAAGTATTTGGTATCTGCGCTCAGCCAATTAGCAGGAAGTACCGGCTTGATGATCTCCTCCATAACGGCTTCTTGAAGGTCTTTTAAGCTGATATCTGGATCGTGCTGGGTCGACAGCACAACAGCATCGACGCCTTGGACGATGCCGGCGTTGTCATAGCGGAATGTGACCTGGCTTTTAGCGTCTGGTCTAAGAAATTTAAGTTGGCCACTTTTCCTGACTTCTGCTTGGCGTTTGACCAAAAGATGAGAGTAGGTAATCGGCGCGGGCATCAACACGTCGGTTTCGTTACTCGCATAGCCAAACATCAGGCCCTGATCGCCGGCACCCTGTTCGTGATCGGCAGACTCATCAACACCCATCGCAATATCGGGCGATTGTTTGCCCAGCGCATTGATGACCGCACAGGACGCGCCATCAAAGCCCACCTCAGAACTGTCGTAGCCGATGTCCAAGATGACATCTCGAGTTATCTGTTCGTAGTCGATTTGCGCTGATGAGGTGATTTCGCCAGCCAAGATCACCATGCCAGTTTTTACCATTGTCTCGCAAGCAACGCGGGCATTAGGGTCGTCAGCCAAAAGAGCATCTAAGATCGCGTCGGAGATTTGATCCGACATTTTGTCGGGATGACCCTCGGATACGGATTCCGAGGTAAAGAGGGTGTTATTACTCACATGCTTGCTCGTGTTATTCATGAGCGGGGTATGCTAATGATTTTTCAATCAATTCACTAGCGTTTACCTTGAAAATCCTTCAATGACAGTCCAAGAACGGTTCACGTTGAATTTTGGCCGGTTTCGTTCGCCAGTCTTGTGTTGTCGAGTGCATTTAGTTTAATAGCGCGCAAGGACGTGTAAAAACGTGAGCAGAATTCGAGCTCTTCGGATCGGATGGGCAATTTCATTGGCCGGTAGACTGGCTTTGATCGGCCTAAAAGCTCGGCATCTGAGATGCCTGAAATTAAGCCAATTAAGGATTTTTCCTTGTCTCGATTGCCCCCTTGATCTAGGTAGGCGAGAATGGAGTTTTAGGGCAAAAGGGTTGTTATGAGTACGTCGAGAGAACGAGCAAACGTGATTCGCGCACTGGCCATGGATGCGGTGCAGGCGGCAAAATCAGGTCACCCCGGCGCGCCAATGGGTATGGCGGACATGGCCGAAGTATTGTGGCGGCAGGTACTAAAGCACAATCCGCAAAACCCCAAGTGGTGGGATCGAGACCGGTTCGTGTTATCCAATGGCCATGGTTCCATGCTGATTTATAGTTTGTTGCACCTGACGGGGTATGACGTGTCCATGGAAGACTTGCGCGCTTTTCGGCAGTTGGGATCTAAAACTCCTGGACACCCAGAATACGGATATACCCCTGGGGTTGAGACGACGACCGGGCCTCTAGGCCAAGGTTTGGCGAATGCGGTTGGTCTGGCGCTAGGAGAAAAATTGCTAGCGGATCAGTTCAATCAGCCGGGTGAGGAGGGCACGATCGTCGATCACATGACTTACACCTTCGTAGGCGATGGCTGTCTCATGGAGGGTATCTCCCACGAGGTGTGTTCGCTAGCAGGAACTTTGGGGCTGGGTAAGTTGGTCTGTTTGTACGATGACAATGGTATTTCCATCGATGGTCCAGTGGCCGGTTGGTTTACCGATGATACGCCTGCTCGATTTGCCGCCTACGGCTGGCAAGTGATTGCCAATGTCGACGGCCATGATGCGGACGCTGTGCTGGCGGCGTTGGTTGAGGCAAAAGCGGTTACGGACCGGCCAACATTGATCTGTTGCAAGACAACCATAGGGTTTGGTTCACCGAACAAGGCAGGTACTGCCGGCAGTCACGGGTCACCCCTTGGTGAAGAAGAAATTCAAAAAACAAGAGAAGCCCTTGATTGGCCCCACGCGCCCTTCGAGGTACCCCAAGGATTGCTGGCGGATTGGAATTGCAGTCGTCAGGGTCAACAGGCCGAGGCGGCCTGGCAACAGCGATTCGATGCCTACAGTCAGAAATTTCCAGCTCTGGCTGCAGAATATATACGAAGAATGCAAGGCCAGCGCCCCGCTAACTGGCAAGCGGTCATGACCGAAATGCTCACCGATGCCCAAGCGTCGGGTAAAGCCCTTGCCAGCCGGCAAGCCTCAGGTGAAGTCATTGCGGCGCTCCGGGAGCATCTGCCTGAGTTAATCGGAGGGTCGGCGGATTTATCAGGCTCGAACAATACCATTTGGCCGGCGGCAAAACCCGTCAGCGCTTCGAGCACCGAAGGTAATTACCTCTATTACGGCGTCAGAGAATTTGGCATGACTGCGATCGCGAATGGCCTTGCGCTGCATGGCGGCGTTATGCCCTTTACCGGGACGTTTCTGATGTTTATGGAGTATGCGCGCAATGCGGTAAGAATGTCGGCCTTGATGGGGATCCAAAATATCCACGTTTATACCCACGATAGTATTGGCCAAGGCGAAGACGGGCCGACCCATCAACCGGTTGAACAATTAACCAATCTTCGTACAACGCCAAATCTAGTCGTTTGGCGTCCCTGTGATACCGTTGAGACGGTCGCGGCCTGGCGTGCAGCCATCGACCGTACTGCAGGACCTTCTGCCTTGGTGCTTTCAAGACAGAGTCTCGCACATCAATTGCGAGATGAAACCCAATTGAGTCTTATTGAGAAGGGCGGTTACGTCTTGTACGAGCCAGCAACCCCCGCCAGGGCTGTCATTATCGCAACGGGTTCAGAAGTTGATATTGCTCGACAAGCGGCGGACGCGTTATCTGCAGATGGCGTTCCGACCCGATTGGTTTCGATGCCCTCTGCTGAGGTCTTCGCTGCGCAGCCGGCAGATTATCGAACCTCGGTGTTGCCAGATACCCTTCGGGCGCGGGTCGCGGTTGAAGCAGGGCATGGGGATTATTGGTATAAGTGGGTGGGTTTAGAGGGGGCTGTTGTGAGCCTTGATCGATTTGGCGAGTCCGGTCCGGGGGACGAAGTGTTAGCGCATTTTGGTTTTACCGTTCAGCGGGTGATCGAAGCTGTGCGGGGAATCCTTTAGTATGCAGGTGCCGAATTTTTCAGCGGTTGAAGTCACTGGCAGGCGGGTGTTAGTACGCCAAGATTTAAATGTGCCGATTCAAAATGGGCAGATTACCAGTGACGCCCGTATCCGAGCGGCATTACCCACTTTAAAAGAGGCCTTGGACCGGGGTGCTCAGGTGCTGGTGATGTCACACTTAGGTCGCCCCAAAGAAGGGTTAGCCATAAGCGCGCAACCAGAGGTGAGTCTTGCTCCCGTGGCAAAAGCGTTATCTGAGGCGTTAGGCAGGACGGTAGATTTGGTCAGCGATTATTTAGGCGGCCTGCCCGATATTGCGGGGGACATCGTCCTGCTTGAGAATGTTCGAATCAATTCGGGCGAAAAATCCAATGATCCAGAACTTGCGAAACGTCTCGCTGATTTGTGTGATGTCTTTGTCATGGATGCATTTGGCACTGCTCATCGTGCGCATGCCTCAACGGTGGGTGTTGCAGCGTTTGCCAAATCGGTGTGTGCAGGACCGCTGCTCGCAGCGGAGCTTGAGGCTTTGTCCCAAGCCCTCGAGGCCCCTGAGGCCCCGGTGGTCGCAATTGTCGGCGGTAGTAAGGTCTCTACCAAGCTCGAAGTTCTCGAGGCGCTTAGTAGCAAAGTAGATAGTCTTATCGTCGGGGGTGGCATTGCAAATACCTTTATCGCGGCGGAGGGCGCGCCTGTGGGTCAATCCTTGTATGAGCCTGATTTGATGGCTTCAGCCAAGCGTATTGCGGCTAAGGTAAAGATGCCGGCGATTATTGATGTGGTCGTCGCCGACCGCTTTTCGGCTGATGCTGAGGCTGTGATTAAACCGGTTGCCGCGGTCAACGTGGATGAACAAATTCTTGATCTGGGCCCGGAAACCATGGCTGGAATTACGGCGCTCATTGGTGCCGCCAGGACAATTATCTGGAATGGCCCCGTCGGGGTTTTTGAGTTTCCTAGCTTTGCAGGCGGCACTCGAGCATTAACTGAGGCGATCGCGGCCAGTTCCGGATTTTCGCTGGCTGGAGGCGGCGACACCTTGTCGGCAATTGACACTTTTGGCGCTGTTGGAGATATCAGCTACATCTCGACGGGCGGGGGCGCCTTTTTAGAGTTCATAGAAGGAAAAACATTGCCCGCGATCGCCGCCTTACAAACGCGCGCCTTGCGCGATGGCGCCACTTAAATCGGTAAGAACAGGAGAGCATCATGGCATTAGTGAGTATGCGGCAATTGTTGGATCACGCGGCGGAAGAGGGCTACGGTGTGCCGGCCTTCAATGTGAATAATCTAGAGCAAATGCGAGCGATCATGGAGGGCGCTAACGAAACCAACAGCCCGGTTATCGTGCAAGCCTCCGCTGGGGCTCGGAAATATGCTGGTAGCAATTTTTTGCGGCATTTGATTCTCGCGGCGATAGAAGAGTTCCCGCATATTCCGGTAGTGATGCATCAGGATCATGGGGCTTCTCCAGCGGCCTGCCAGCGATCGATTCAACTGGGCTTTTCTTCAGTGATGATGGATGGCTCTTTGCTAGAAGATCAAAAAACGCCTGCGAGTTATGAATACAACATCGCGGTGACCAAGCAAACCGTGGCGATGGCACATGCTTGTGGTGTCACAGTAGAGGGCGAGCTTGGATGTTTGGGATCGCTTGAGACCGGGGAAGCCGGCGAGGAAGACGGTGTGGGTGCGAGTGGCACCTTGTCGATGGATCAGCTCTTGACTGACCCTGAAGAAGCCGCGGACTTTGTAGCCCAAACCGGTTGCGATGCCCTTGCCATTGCCATTGGGACGAGCCATGGCGCCTATAAATTTTCTCGGCCTCCGACGGGCGATATTCTCGCCATTGAACGGATCAAAGCAATCCACCAAAAATTGCCAAATACCCATTTGGTGATGCATGGATCCTCAAGCGTGCCTCAAGATTGGTTGGCATTGATTAACGCCCATGGCGGCGAAATTGCCGAAACTTATGGCGTGCCTTTGGCTGAGATTCAAGAAGGTATTCGTCATGGTGTCCGCAAGGTGAATATCGATACCGACCTTAGACTCGCGTCTACCGGCGCAATCCGGCAGTTTTTGTCAGAGCATCCCGCGGAATTTGACCCACGAAAGTATTTAGCCGCCTCGTTGCAAGCGATGAAATCCATCGTTGTTGAGCGTTACGAGGCCTTTGGGACCGCCGGGCAAGCCAGCAAAATTCAGCCGATGTCTTTAGAAGCGATGGCCGACCGTTATCAACAAGGGCTGTGATCCAGGTGTTAGCCGATGCGCAAAGGCAGCGGCTCGAACGGGTCTTTGAATCTGATCAGGTTTCTTTTGCTGAGGCTGACTTTGTGTTTTACGGCCAAGATTGGTCGCGTTTTATTCCGCCGAATCCCTCGGCCATCGTATTTCCTACAAGTTTGGCAGAGGTAGAGTTACTCGTTGAATTTGCTCGAGCAGAACGGATTGCACTGGTCCCTTCGGGTGGTAGAACCGGGTTATCCGGTGGCGCTACGGCGGCCAGCGGTGAGGTGGTTGTATCCTTTGAGCGGTTGAATCGAATCCTAGATTTTGACGCGAAAACTCGCCAAGTTAAGGTGGAACCGGGGGTTATTACCCAGCAGCTGCAGCAGTTTGCGGCAACTCAGTCGCTGTATTATCCGGTTGATTTTGCGTCTGCAGGCGCTAGTCAAATAGGCGGCAATATCGCGACCAACGCCGGCGGCATCAAGGTGCTGCGTTACGGACTGACCCGAGATTGGGTAAGCGGGTTAGAGGTCGTCACTGGGGCGGGCGAGACACTATCGCTGAACAAAGGGCTTACGAAAAACGCGACTGGTCTGGACTTGCGGCATTTATTTATCGGATCAGAAGGGATTTTAGGCCTTATTACTGGCGCGTGGATGAAAGTCACTGACGCGCCGGCGCCGCTACGGGTCATGTTGCTGGCGATACCGGATATGGCAACGGCGCTATCCGTGCTCGCTGTCTGCCAGGCCCAGCTTGCTCTCACGGCTTTTGAGTTTTTCTCTCATAAGGCGTTGGTCGAAGTGTCAAATCATCGACGGCTTGCAAAGCCTTTATCCGAGGCGCCCTATTACGTGCTGTGTGAGTACGAGCAAATAAAGGGCGACGCCGAGGGCCTGAAGCAGGCCGAGGCAGTTTATCTTGAGCTTGCGGAAGCAGGCGCCGTCTCTGACGGCGTGATCGCGCAGAGTTTCTCTGACAATGCGCGGCTTTGGACCTATCGTGAAGGGATCTCAGAAGCGATTACGCCCAAAACCCCCTATAAGCATGACCTCTCGGTCCGCGTTAGCCAAGCGCCCGATTTTTTAAACGCGGTATCCGACGTCATAAAGAGGGTTGACTTGCCTTTTGAGGTGATCTGGTTTGGCCACATCGGAGATGGCAACGTCCATTTAAACATTCTTCGGCCAGAAGATTGGTCTATCTCAGAATTTGAAGCCGCTTGCTTGCCTCTGGGCGCGCGGATCATGCAAGTGGTTGAGCGTTTTGGGGGTAGTGTCTCGGCCGAGCATGGTGTTGGGTTGTTAAAGAGAGATTATCTTTCGCACTCTCGGGCCCCCGAAGAGATTCAAGCCATGAAGGCGATCAAAGGGGTGTTTGATCCTTTGAATATTATGAATCCTGGGAAGATTTTGTAATTAACGTTGGCCGGGCTGGTAGTGATGGATATCGCCTGCATCGTCCATGATGAGCTGGTCAGCGGGTCTGAGCGCAAACAAACCATTGGTAACTACCCCTGGGATATCATTGAGCATGGACTCAAACTTTACCGGTTCGTCAATGGTGAGATCGTGCACGTCGAGAATTTCGTTGCCGTTATCCGTAATAAAATTTTCCCGTAGCACTGGTGTGCCCCCAAAGCCAACCAGTTTGCGAGCAATGCTTGAGCGCGCCATTGGAATCACTTCGATGGGCAGCGGAAATCTTCCGAGGCGGCTCACCCATTTCGTTTGATCAGCGATACAGATAAAATGCTCAGCCGCAGCGGCAACAATCTTTTCTCGAGTGAGCGCACCCCCGCCGCCTTTAATCATGCTGAAATCGGGTGCGATTTCGTCAGCGCCATCAACATAAACCGACAATGGACCCGACTCGTTGAGTGAGATCACGAGGATATTGTGCGCCTTGAGACGGTCAGCGGATGCAACTGAGCTTGCAACTGCGCCAGCAAAGAGATGCCGGACGTCTGCGAGCGCGTCAATGAAGTAATTCGCGGTTGAGCCTGTACCGACACCAATAAAAGTCTCTGGGTCCATCAAGGGCAATATCGCTTTGGCAGCGGCTTGTCCTAACAACTGTTTGGTTTGGTCCTGATTCATCTAATGGCCTTGATGGGTCACTATGCGTTGGTTGCTCAAGGGTAGCCGATGTTCTTGGACGATAGAAGTTCCGACACGAGATTTCACCGTGATTATGGATAGATAACTACAGGACTTCGAATACGTGATGAAGCAGATGGCCATGAAGGAATCACCTAAGAGGATATCGCCTAACGCGCTGCTTAAAAGCAGCGCTAAAACCGCCTAGCACCAGGGGTTGGGGTCAGTACTTGGTTCAGGCGGGTTGATGAAATTGCTCAAACTCGGCCTCGAAGGAGAGTTTTGAGCGATCCGAAATCAGATCGATGTACAGTTGCCCCTGAAGATGATCTAGCTCGTGCTGCACCACGGTAGCTGGAAACCCCTCGAAGGTCGTACTCAGGGCCTTACCTTGGTCTGAAATATAATCAACTTGCACTCGCTCAGGCCGTTCCACGAAGCCTCTTAACCCGGGCACTGATAGGCAACCTTCCCAATAGCCTTGTGTCGCCTCAGTGAGCGGTGTCACCCGCGGATTTACCATTACCGTAAACCCTAATGCGCTGAGCGCGCCATAGCGTGATGGACCAGCAGGAATTTCTATAATCACCACTTGGGAGAGCACGCCGATTTGAGGTGCTGCAAGCCCAATACCCCCAGCCGCAGCAAGGGAGTCGCGCATATCTTCAATCAAGGACCTGAACCCTTCGCCTGCAATTTCATCGGTAGGGTAAGGCGCAGCGGGGGTTCTAAGGGTTGGGTTGCCCATCCGAAGTATTGGACGTATGGCCATAAGCGCACTCCTTGTTCATAAGCGGGTTAGATGGCGGTCTGATCAGGATGGCGATGATCGGACGCGGCTGGCCCCGAGCTTTCTAGCACAGGCAGAAATCCCGTCGGCGTGAGGAAACCGTCGAGGGGAATATCCCAAGGTTTTGGATCGAGGGAAACCGCCTGAAAATCGTGGGCAAGACCCCAAAAAGTCGGCCGATGGGGTGTATCAAGCAAAGCTAGCGTTCGGTCGTAATAGCCACCGCCCATCCCTAAACGGTACCCCGCAGGGTCGAAAGCGACCATAGGAAGTAAAATAAGATCATGATCTTCAAGCGGCACGCTATCTTGCTTTAAACCGCTGGGCTCGGGTATGCCGAACCGATTCGGTCGCAATCGTGATGTTGGGGTCATCGCCGAAAAACTTAAACGTTTGTCTTGATTGACGATAGGTAAGGTGCACCGCAGGCCCGCTCTAAGACATTGACTAATAAGCGATAGCGGTGAGAGTTCGCCGTCGCTAGGCCAATACGCCGCTATTGTTTGAAAAGTGGCGAAGCCAGAAGTTTGTGCGGCGATTGCTGCAAGGCCCAGTGCAGCTAGACGTTGATCTTGGTTCGTCAAGCTTCGGCGTTTGGCTCTCATTTGTTGTCGTAAAGTTTTAAGCATGGAGCGTTGGTATCACTAGGCAGCAATCAAAAAAATGGACGACAGCGTATTTGCGATAAAGCAAACAACGTGATTTGAAAGATAAACAAAGCGACACCCCAAATTGCCGCTGTCTGAAAGGCCCTTGAACCCTGCGGTTCAAGGCGGTGGTCTCTATCGACCCGAAGGCTCCCCCCAGAAGGGATGTGCGCACAGGTATCGAAAAAAGACCCCCTAACGGTCGCATAAAGGGTCGAGGACATATCGACTGGCAAACAACCCAGGGCGTCGTCAGAGAGTATAGCAGGCGGCGACAAGGGCTCGTAAGAATTTCTATCTAGGACTTAGCAGATTGTAGGGATGCGATGAGATGGTCAATTTTATCGCGGCTTCGCTCGAGCTCAGTCGCGTGAGCGGCCAGGGAGGAGGCCGTTTCTTGCTGCGCCAAATTGGAAGACAAGAGCTCATTAGAGATATTTAGTGCCGCCATGACAGCCAGCCGATCAAGTCCGAGGACGCTGCCGGACTGTTTAATTTCTCGCATTTTTTGATCCAAAAAAAAGGCGGAGTCCCGGAGGGCTTGAACCTCTTGAGGAGGGCAGCTGACCTGATAATCCTTGTCAAAAATAGAGACAGTGATGGTTTCGGTTGTAGCCATACTATTCTTGCTCCAAAGACTTAAGCCGCAGAATCATAGCTTCGACTTTACTTTTGACGGCAACATTGCGCGCTAAAAGCTGCGCTCTTTCCTGATGGAGTTTTTGATTTTCGGTAGCCAGTTGTTGGCGTTCGGCGATGAGGGCCTCACACAGCTCCGTGAGCATATCCAATTTTGATTCGAGTTCGATTTGGCTCACGTCAATTTCCTTATCTCAGGTAGGTAATATATCGGGCGGTAGACCACAAGGTCAATTCACCGCCTTGGGTTAAGCTAAAGTCGCCTCCTTTGCACCTTTCCAATACAATAGTTCGAAACGACATGGGCCGTTAGCGTGACAGAATCGGTTGCAGCGATATTACAGGATGTGGGCACCGATTGTGGGCCGGCAGAATTTCACGGCCTTTTGGTTGCTGAGGCTGCGATCAAGCCTGCCGATGCCTTCACGATGAGTGCTCAGTGGCTTGCAGATCGGCTCAGTGTGACGCAACAAGCGGTGAGTCCAGGGCTGTTGCGAATGGCAGAAACCCATTATCGTGCTGCGGTAGAAAGCTTAGATGAGTATTCAGATTTTAATCTGGTGCTTGAGCTACCCGATGATTCAGTTGCCATTGATGATCGATTTTCAGAGCTCACTTGCTGGTGTAGTGGCTTTCTTAGAGGATTGGCCCTGGCGGATTCGGCTAGGCACATTATCGATCAACCCGACTATCAGGAAATGCTCGCTGACTTGGCAGCCATTGCTGGCGTGATGGATCCAGTACCTGAGTCAGAGTCCAACGAAAGCGACTTCATTGAAATCCTTGAGTACGTGCGGATTGTGGTGTTGACCATTGCCACTGACGCCAAGGCACGATGAGCGCTGTTTCGGAAATGGCATAACAGGCTGCGAATTTGTGAGGGTCCACCGAGAATGACAAACAAGTTTGACTTCATCGTGATCGGAGCGGGCATGGTGGGGCTCTCGGCCGCACTCGCGCTGTCGCGTCAAGGGCTGCGTGGACAGGTGTTCGATCAATCTCAAGGACCACAAGGGGCACCGGATAACTTTATCTCCAACGGCGAGCGATCAGCCAGAGTCAGCGCGATAAACGCCGGGTCCGTTCGGTTTTTGTCCCGAATCGGTCTTCCGCAATCATTTTTTGAAGGTGCTGGGAGTGCGCTACGGGGGATGAAAATCTGGGATGCCGATGGCTCCGCCGAGGCATCGCTGCCCGCCAGTGGCTACATTATTGAAAATCACCGACTGATTCAGGGGCTTGACGAGGCGGTGAGGAGCGCCGCCACTAGTGAGATCGACCCTATTCAATGGCAGACGGGTATTACGGATATTATCCAGTCCGAGGGTGAGGTCTCAGTTAGACTTACCTCTGGCGCGGAGATATCGGCGCCGCTACTCATCGGCGCCGATGGCGCCAATTCTAGAACCCGAGAGTTGCTTGGTATCAGGACCATCGATTGGCCCTATGACCAGACGGCGCTCGTGGCAACGGTACAATTACACAAGCCTCATGAAGGCATTGCTCGGCAAGCTTTTACCAGAGAGGGGCCGATGGCATTACTGCCCTTGCCGGAGGTCGACCAATGCGTTTTGGTGTGGTCCTCAACCTGCGCTGACCAACGACTGGCTGACGGTGACGCTCGGTTCGCAAGTTTGATTAATCAAGCTTGCGAGCATGAGGTTGGCCCCGTTCGAGGGGTGGGCCCCCGTCAAAGTTTTCCATTGTTCCAGCGTCATGCCAAACATTATGTCAAAGATTCGACGGTCCTGATTGGCGATGCCGCCCACAGCATTCATCCACTAGCCGGTCAGGGTGTTAATCTGGGGTTCGCTGATGTGGCGGCACTGTCAGAGCTCATTGATCAATTGCACTATGCAACGGATCTGACGCTATCCTCAATACTCGCTGATTATCAGCAACGCAGGCGACTTATTAATTGGCGGATGACAGCGGTGACAGATCTGACCAAGCGTTTGTTTGATCCGCCTGGCCCCCTCCTCCGATGGTTTCGCAATGCGGCGCTCAGACGGATTGATTCTCAAACAGCGCTAAAGCAAGTGTTGAGTTTGGCTGCGGCAGGAGAGCTGTGACGTACATGAATAAAATTATTGATTAAGCTGATAGAGATTCGATTCGCTGATTAGATAACTTGGGTACAATAAGGTTTTCCCGAACGGTGAATCTAGAAGATGCAGACCTGTCTTTATGCTAGCCATATAGATGCTGGCGGTAAAATGGTTGATTTCAGCGGCTGGCAGATGCCCATCCATTATGGTTCGCAGATAGAGGAACACATCGCCGTTCGACAGCATGCTGGTGTGTTTGACGTCTCTCATATGACAGTGATTGATGTCACGGGCAAGGATGCAACGACTTTTTTGAGGCATTTGCTCGCCAACGATGTTGTAAAACTCTCTCGAGTCGGCCAGGCGCTTTATTCCGCGATGCTAGATGAGCGCGGAGGCATCATTGATGATTTGATGGTCTATCGAGGCCCCGACGGCTACCGTCTAGTGGTTAATTGTGGCACTCGGGAAAAGGATCTGGTTTGGTTGCAGACCGCTGCTGCTGGCTTTGATGTGTTGGTAGAGGAGGCGCCTCACTTAGCAATACTTGCGGTACAAGGTCCAAAAGCCATGGATCTGCTTGGAACAGCATTAACCCCTCATCAAGCGCATGCTTTGGCCGAGTTAAAGCCCTTTGAATGTGCCTTCTCGGGACAAGATATGATTGCGCGCACTGGCTATACCGGCGAGTTAGGAGCAGAGCTTATCTTGGCCGCCGATGCTGCCTGTGCCCTGTGGGATCGGTTGCGGGCGCTTGGCGTTAAGCCCGCTGGATTGGGTGCTAGAGATACCCTGCGACTAGAAGCAGGGTTGAATCTCTATGGGAGCGATATGGATGAGCAGGTAACGCCCAGCGCATGCAATCTCTCCTGGACGGTTGTGCATAATGGCCGGGATTTCATTGGAGAAAAAGCTCTGCTGGCAGAAAAAGAGGCGGGCGGAGACCGCCGCCTAATTGGAGTGGTAATGACAGATCGAGGGGTGTTGCGTGCAGGTCATCCCATCGTCAGTGGCGGCAGGGAAGTGGGTGTTATTACCAGCGGCGCGTTTTCACCCAGTTTGCAACGCGGTATTGGCTTTGCCCGTATTGAAGGCGCCAACGAACTAAAAGCCCCGCTTTTGGCGGTGATACGTGGCCGAGAAATGCCCGTGCTCGGAGTGACGTTGCCGTTTGTTCGTCGTGGCAAGGCCTGCTTCAAACCCTTGGTCTGAACGGCCGAGCCACCAGAACAGGCGGGTTAATTATTCATACAGAGAGGATTTCATAATGGCGGAAGTACGAGACGATGTTCGTTACTTGGCAACCCATGAATGGGTCAAGCTTGAAGCAGATGGCTCAGTGGTTGTTGGCATCAGTGATCACGCGCAGGACGCACTAGGTGATGTGGTTTTTGTCGAATTGCCAGAGATTGGTACGTCGTTTGTACAAGGCAGCGAAATGGCAGTCGTTGAATCGGTGAAAGCCGCCTCCGATATTTATGCGCCTGTCTCCGGGGTTGTTGTTGCCTGCAATTCGGCGCTCGAGGACGCGCCTGAAACCGTAAATGACTCTCCCTATGATGCAGGCTGGTTCGTTAGGCTGACGCCGGACGACCCAAGCAGTATTGAATCGCTTTTGTCGCCAGATGCGTATCAGGCTCTGTGCGACGATGAGACGCACTAACCAGCTTTAATGAGGTAACGTATGCCCTTTATTCCCCACACTGACGCCGAGCGAGATGAGATGCTCGAGGCGATTGGTGTCACGACCATTGACGCGTTGTTCGACGAAGTCCCAATGTCGCTTCGCGCTTCATTGCCGCCTGAAATGCCGGAGGGCATTTCTGAGATGGCGCTGATGCAATTAATGCAGCGACGGGCAAAGCAAGACGAGATGTCTTTGAGTTTTTTAGGGGCAGGTGCTTACGAGCATCATATTCCAGCTGCGGTTTGGGATCTAACGAACCGAGGCGAATTTTTAACCGCCTACACGCCGTATCAAGCAGAAGCCTCTCAGGGTACGTTGCAGCTCATCTACGAATTTCAAACAATGATAGCTCGGCTGACAGCCTTAGATGTCGCTAATGCCTCGGTTTACGATGGGGCAACAGCGCTTGCAGAGGCCATGTTGATGGCGGTGCGGGCCAACAAGACCAATAAGAGTAAGCGTATTGTCGTTGCAGGTAATCTGAACCCGCATTATATCGCCGTTTGTGAGGCAATCGTCAGCAACCAAGGTCTGGTTCTTGAGGTGTTGGAGCCTGATGAACAGACGGGCACCATTCCAACAGATTGCGCGCCTCAGCTGTCTGAAGCCGCGGCGCTAGTAGTGAGTTATCCAAACTTTTTTGGTGGGCTAGACCCTGTCGACGCGTTGACGGATGCAGCGGCGGCGGCGGGGGCGTTGGTCATTGGCGTGGTAAATCCAACCGCGCTTGCGTTGCTTAAGCCCCCGGGCCAATGGGGGGCATCGGGTGCTGATATCGCCGTTGGTGAGGGACAGCCATTGGGGATCCCGTTGGCCTCGGGCGGGCCTTATCTTGGGTTCATGTGTTGCCGAAAGGCTTATGTTCGGCAAATGCCTGGGAGAATCATTGGAAGAACGGTAGATCAAACAGGCCAGCCGGGCTACGCCTTAACCTTACAAGCTAGGGAACAGCATATTCGCCGAGGTAAGGCCACCTCTAATATCTGTACCAACCAGGGCTTATTAGTGACTGCAGCGACGCTGTATTTGAGCTTATTGGGCGATGAGGGATTGAGACAAGTGGCTCTAAAGTCTCACGCGGGAATCAATCAACTGGTCGCTGCCGCAGGCCAGATTGAGGGCGTGTCAAGACGATTTTCAGGCCCAGTATTTCATGAGCAAGTGCTGCAGCTGCCGGTGCCGGCAGCAGATGTGGTCAACCTAATGGCCAATGAGGGCATATTACCCGGGCTTGCTTTGGGGGCGCTTTGGGCACCCATGGCAAATTGTTTGCTCGTCAATGTGACCGAAACCAAAACCAGTGATGATATCGATCACTTCGTGACCCATCTGGCCAACGCAATAGAGGCGATAAAATCAACATGTTAATTTTTGAACGAAGTCGGTCAGGCCGCCGTGCTGCTGCGCAGCATGTTTCTTCAAAAGGTTTAGGGCTAGACCTAGGCGATGATTTGGGAGAGCACTTACGCCATTCTCCTGCCGGGTTGCCAGAGGTGTCAGAGCTTGAAGTCGTTCGTCATTACACGAACTTGTCGGCAAAAAACTTTGCCATCGACAGGCAGTTTTATCCTTTAGGGTCCTGCACTATGAAGTACAACCCCAGGGGCGCAGCTGCGGCAGCGAGTCAGCCAGGGTTTCTAAAACGCCATCCCTTAGCGCCCGAAGCGCAAAGCCAAGGTTATCTCGCTTGCCTTTATGAACTTCAAACCTATTTGCAGGCCCTAACGGGTATGAAAGCAGTCTCTTTAACACCGATGGCAGGCGCGCAAGGGGAGTTTGCTGGGGTCGCGATGATCCGTGCCTACCATCAAAAACGAGGCGATCACGATCGGGTCGAGATTTTAGTGCCTGAGGCGGCTCATGGAACAAATCCAGCAACTGCCGTGATGTGTGGTTTTGTGGTTCGTGAAATCCCGGTCACCCCAGAGGGGGATGTGGACCTCGCGGCGTTACAAGCAGCTGTCGGTCCACGCACGGCGGGTCTAATGATGACCAACCCGTCGACCTGTGGCGTGTTTGAAAGGCAAATTGCGGCAATCGCAGAGACCGTCCACGAGGCGGGCGGACTGCTTTACTACGATGGTGCTAACTTGAATGCCATCTTAGGTAAGGTTAGACCAGGGGATATGGGTTTTGATGTTTTGCATATGAATTTACATAAAACCTTCGCGACCCCCCATGGGGGTGGTGGCCCGGGCTCTGGACCTGTGGGGGTTGGCGAACGCTTACTACCTTTCTTGCCAACGCCGACGGTCGGACAGACCGAATCTGGGACCTTCCGATGGCTAGACAAGCGGGATCTGCCCGATACCATTGGTCGATTGTCAGGTTTTATGGGTAACGCGGGTATTTTGTTAAGGGCTTATGCCTATGCCCGCTTGTTAGGTGGCGAGGGCATGCAGCGCGTCGGTGCCTACGCAACCTTGAACGCCAATTACATGGCTAAGCGTTTGACAGAAGCAGGTTTTGATTTGGCGTATCCGACACGTCGGGCGACGCACGAGTTTATCATTACCTTGGCAAAGCAGGCGAAGCACCACCACGTGACCGCGATGGATGTGGCCAAGCGTCTATTGGACTATGGGGTGCATGCGCCAACAACCTATTTCCCGCTGCTCGTCCCAGAATGTTTGCTAATAGAGCCGACAGAAACCGAATCTAAAGCTGAAATCGATGGTTTTGTAGCGGCAATGGCAGCCATAGCGGATGAGATTGTGAACACCCCTGATCAAGTCACGTCGGCACCGCATACTTTGCCTGTGACGCGGCTTGATGATGTGAAAGCCGCAAGAGATTTAGATTTGGCTTGGCTGAAGACCCAGCCAGCTTAGGGCCGCTATCGCAAGCTGATGACTGGCCATTGAAGCGCCTCAGCATGCGCGAGCAGAACCGGGTCGGGATCAACACAGACAGGATGGTCTACTTTGCTGAGCAGTGGAATATCGTTGCGACTATCAGAGTAAAACGTGCTATCTGCGAGGGTTAGGGGCTGAGTTTCAAGCCATAGTGCCAGACGATCGACCTTACCTTGACCGAGCGTTGGGATACCGACTACCCGACCGGTATAGCGCGCGCCGTCGTGTTCTGCAATCGGCGCAAGCAGGGTTTCGATGCCAAGCGCATGAACGATTGGCCGAGTAATCACATCAAGGGTCGCGGTGATGACCATCACGTAATCGCCGGCTTTTTGATGGTCAGCCACCAAGGCTGAGGCTTTTGGCAGCATCAACGGTTCGATGATGGTCTGCATGAATTCGGCATGGAGAGACGAGAGCGTCGCATCCGACATCTGCGCCAGCGGCGCACAAGCGAAGGTAAGGTAGGCTTCGACGTCGAGGCATCCCTCTCGGTATTGTTGGTAGAATTTGTCATTCTGAATTCGGAAGGTCTGGTCATCGACCAGACCTTTTGAGACAAGAAAAGCCCCCCAGGCGTGGTCACTGTCGCCCGCAATTAGGGTTTCATCCAGATCAAAAATTGCCAGTCTCAAAGTTGGCCTCCAGTCGCTTGTGGTTAGAAAGCATGGTATAGGTGGGTCTGGTTCGGATGGCATTATAAAGGGTTCTGGAATATTTCAATATGATTGATCAAAACGGATATCGCGCCTGCGTGTGCATTGTCATCGCCAACAGCCAGGGTCAGGTGTTTTGGGGAAAACGCATCCAGCAGGATGCCTGGCAGTTCCCTCAGGGGGGCCTCGAACCTGGAGAATCGGTGGAACGAGCGCTTTACCGGGAGTTGTCGGAAGAGACGGGGTTAACGGCTGATCAGGTCACTTGTGTTGCCATCACAAAACAGTGGTATCGATATCAACTTCCAAAACACATGTTGCGGCACAATCAATCGGGTTTTGTTGGGCAAAAACAAAAATATTGTCTGCTAAAGCTCCACGATGACGACCATGCATTTGTCTTAGATGGCCATCGACAGCCAGAATTCGACGATTGGGCGTGGGTTTCTTACTGGTATCCCATCGGTCAAGTGTGGCTGCCCAAGCGGGATGCTTACCGTGGCGCCTTAAAGGAGCTAGCGCCTGCGCTTAAGCGCTGTATGACGGGAGCCGAAAAACGTGCTTGAAGCCCTTCGTAGTGTCGTTCAAGAGGTCAGTACCGCACCCAATCTTGGTGCTGCGCTCACGACAACTGTGGATCGGGTTCGCGAGGTCATGGCGACTGAAGTTTGTAGTGTTTACTTGCTCGATGAAAAGCGCGGCCGGTATGTCTTTCGTGCGACCCGAGGCTTGAACCAACAGGTTGTCGGTAAGGTGAGCTTAGGGTTGGGTGAAGGTTTAGTCGGTTACGTTGGCGAGCGGGCCGAGCCGGTAAATGTTGAATCGGTGACCGAGCATCCCCGAAATCAATATATCGCAGAGATAGGAGAAGAGGCCTTTCACGCCTTCTTGGGGGCTCCGATTATCCACCAGGGCCAAACTTTGGGCGTACTCGTTGTCCAACAGCGTGCCAAAAGACGGTTTGACGAGAGCGAAGAAGCCTTTTTAGTGACCCTGTCGGCTCAGTTGGCGGGTCTGATTGCTCATGCCAAAGCAACCGGCCATCTATCGATGAGTCGTCGCAAGGTTTCTCGGACTTTCTCAGGAAAGCCTGGGGCGCCAGGCGTTGCCCAGGGGGTCGCCATTGTCATTTACCCCTCGGTCGATTTAAGTCAGGTGCCATTTAGGAAGGTGCGAAATGTTGCTCGCGAGATTGACCGCTTTATGGTCTCAGTCGCCGAGACGCGGGCTGAAATTACCGGTATTGCCGATTCGATGGCTGACGATCTTAAAGAAGATACTTTGGGCTTGTTTGATGCCTATTTGCTGATGCTAGACGAAGGCGCGATTCCGAAGGAAGTGGTGCAGCGAATTAAACAAGGGCAATGGGCTCAAGGTGCGCTAAAGCAGACCATCGAAGCGCACCTTTCGCGCTTTGACCTAATGGCAGATGCTTATCTTCGAGAGCGAGCAAACGATTTAAAAGAGCTCGGAAATCGATTGCTGAGTCACTTAGAGAAACGCAACAGGCGCAGACTACATTTCCCGAAAGACAGCATACTCATCGGCGATAACTTATCGTTATCCGACCTAGCATCGGTGCCTCGGGAGCGACTCAAAGGCATTGTATGCGGTAGAGGTTCGGTGAATTCGCATCTGGCCATTTTAGCTGAAGCGCTAGGCGTGCCGACGGTGATGGGGGTTCAGGATTTACCTATGCCGCTGATCGATGGCGGCGACGTTATTGTCGACGGCTTCCAAGGCATTATTGTGACTGCGCCGACGGCAACCCAGCGCCGGCAATATGTCAAATTAGCAGAAGAGGAGCTGGCGTTAAATCGGGATTTAGAATCCCTAGCAGCGCTACCTTGTCGAACACCCGATGGCCACCGTACCAGATTGTGGGTCAATACCGGTTTGTTCACCGATGTTGCTAAATCCCTTGACCGTGGCGCTGAGGGTGTTGGGTTATATCGGACAGAAATTCATTACATGATGAGCGAGACGTTCCCAACAGAGGAAGCGCAACGGCAAATTTACCGGGAACACTTACAAGCTTTTGCGCCGCGTCCGGTGACGATGCGAACGTTAGATATTGGCGGGGATAAGTCTTTGTCCTATTTCCCGATTCGTGAAGATAACCCCTTTCTCGGTTGGCGAGGTATTCGAGTTTCTCTGGATCATCCAGAGATCTTCATCGCACAAATTCGGGCCATGCTTCGAGCCAGCGAGGGCATCGATTGTTATTTGCGAATTATGTTGCCTATGGTCAGCAGTGTGACGGAAGTAGATATGGCCAAAACATTGTTAGAACAGTGTCTTCGTGAAGTGGAGGAAGAAGGCGCTAAGATTCAGCGACCGGATTTGGGGGTGATGATTGAGGTCCCTGCGGCAGTCTTCCAAGCCGACGCGATCCTAGAGAAAGTCGACTTTTTATCCGTTGGTAGTAATGACTTGGTTCAGTATATGTTGGCAGTGGATCGCAATAACACCCAAGTATCCGGTCTGTATCAAGAATTTCATCCAGCGGTATTGCATGCCTTAAAGCATGTTGCAGATGCTGCCTTACGGGCAGAAAAAGGGTTTGGTATCTGCGGTGAGATGGCGGGCAACCCAGGGGCAGCATTGCTGCTAATGGCTATGGGCTATCCGGTGTTATCGATGAATTCACCTAACCTCCTTTTGGTCAAAAAAGTTTTGACCAGCTTTCCGTTGTCAGAGGCAAAAGACTTGTTGGCGCGGGTGTTAGTGCTAGACTCAGCGGAAGCTGTTAAGCAAGCGACGGATCAAGCTTTGGCTGAAGCGGGTCTGCAACAACTGATTAGGGTCAGACGCTGACCATGGCTTCGTAAGAGAACTCATTGGCTTCGCTGGGTATTCCGCTCGCTTTAAAGCCTTGCTCCTTAAAGGTGATTCGCCCCTCTTGAGTTATTAGCACGGCCGTGGAGACGCACGTGCCGTAGTCCGCTGATTCAATAAAACTGTTTGAATAGGGCCGCCCGTCACCTTGATCACGAAGCAGTTCAAGGAGTGGCTCGGGGGTGAGATCGTCTGTCATGCTAAGCGATTGCAACTTCGCTTGCCCCTCTGTGACTTTTGGCCAATCGCAATTGAGTCGTTGGTTTGATAATCCATAGCAGCCCTCTGCCAGTGCTGTGAGTGTTGATTGCTCGTTGCTACCGTAATACAAGCCGGTCTGGTCCATCAGCAAAAGATTAAAGCCACGATACTCGTGTCGATGCGGTGCAATCGTTTCATAGTAATCAATGGCTCGCCAATCGTCGGCGAGAAAATTCTGTGCAAGCTCCCCTCGGCTGCGGGTCTTACCCACATCGGCCGGGGACTTTCGAAAATTGGTCACCGCCGCGAACCGGCCCTGCCGGTCGACGCCGAGCCAAGTGCCGCCGGCCTCTAGATCTCGACCAGCCAATACATCTGGGGCGTCGTGCCAAAATTTGGCAGAATCTGAAGGTCTCCCGTAGAATTCGTCGCGGTTAGCTGCGACGATCAATCGATGCTTTTGGCTGGATTGATAGGCCACTAAGATCAAACACATAACACGCCTGCATCCGAATACTGGAAAGCGGCATGATATCAGAACCCAGAAGGGACCAGCTATGATTCCATATCCCATTATCGATCCTGTCGCGATCTCGATCGGGCCCTTTAATATTCACTGGTATGCCCTGACGTATTTGTTCGGGTTTCTAATTTGCTTTTCGATCTTGCTGAGCTTAAGGGGGCAGCAACGACAAACTTGGACGAAAGACGAACTCTGGGATTTGATCTCCTACGGCGTTTTTGGCGTCATCCTTGGGGGTCGGATGGGTTATGTGTTGTTTTACGGTTTCGAGCAATTTCTTAGCGATCCTTTATCGATTTTTAAAATTTGGCAGGGTGGGATGTCGTTCCATGGGGGACTATTGGGGGTCATCGCAGCACTGGCACTTTATGCCCATCGCCATCAACGGCGGTTTCTCGAAGTCACTGACTTTGTGGCCCCGGGCGCACCCTTGGCGTTGGGTTTGGGCAGGATAGGTAATTTTATCAATGCAGAATTACCTGGCAGAGTCACCGACGTTCCCTGGGCATTAATTTATCCAGGGGATGTTGTTGGTCGCCATCCGTCAAGTCTGTACCAAATGATGCTTGAGGGGCCCATGCTCTTTGGACTGATTTACCTGCTCGCAAAATCTCGTCCAAGGGTGGCATTCACTTCAGGGGGATTTTTAGTGCTTTATGGGTGCTTTCGATTGATCACGGAGTTTTTCAGAGCGCCAGATCCGCATCTGGGCTTCATCGCGTTCGGCTGGATGACCCAAGGTCAGATCCTATGTGTCCCTATGATATTATTAGGGATTGTCTTGGTTGGCCGGCCGCAAATTCTTGGGATATCGATCGAAGCACCAAGCCCTCAGGTCAGCGCCAGAAAAAAAAGGAAAGCATCATGATAATAGAGCCGAAAATCAAAGGGTTTTTGTGCACGACGGCGCACCCGGAGGGATGTAAGGTTGAAATTGCTCGGCAGATTGAGCAGATCCAAGCTGGCGGTAAAATCGATCAAGTTCCTCAGCGAGTGTTAGTGATTGGTGCATCGGGTGGTTACGGTTTGGCGACTCGAATAGCCGCGGCCTTTGGCGGCGGCGCCAAGACCATGGGCGTCTTCTTTGAGCGGCCGGCGCAAAAAGGGCGCACCGCGTCTCCCGGTTGGTATAAGGCGGCGGCCTTTGCAAGCGCTGCTGCTGATGCCGGCCTTTATGCACAACATTTTAATGGCGACGCCTTTTCCAAGGAGATGAAGACGGCTGTCATTGAGCGCATTTTGGCTGATTGGGGTCAGGTCGATATGGTGGTGTATTCCCTAGCGGCACCGGCAAGGACGCTAGCGTCTGGGGAGACAGTTCGGAGCGTGCTCAAGCCCATTGGTTCGGCGTTTAGTGGTGCAACCATCGATTTTAAAACCCAGGAGATGCGCAGTCTGGCGCTTGAGCCGGCGAGCGAGGCTGAGATCGCTGCGACGGTGAAAGTCATGGGCGGCGAAGACTGGGAGGATTGGATCGAGCAACTCGAATCAGCTAATTGTTTGTCCGAGGGTTGTCTCACCACGAATTACACCTACCTTGGTAGCGAGGTAACTTGGCCAATTTATTATCACGGGACGATAGGGCGTGCCAAAGAAGATCTTGATCGAGCTGCTGGTGCGATTAATGAGCGATTAAGAGGAAACGGCGGGCGGGCGGATGTCATTGTGATGAAAGGCCTTTTGACCCAGGCTGCGTCGGCCATTCCTGGCATGAGCGTATATTTATCCTTGCTGTTTAAGGCTATGAAGGCCGCGGGCACTCACGAGGGGTGTCTTGAGCAGGTAGAACGGTTGTTTAGAACACAACTATTTCAAACGAATCAGCGGCGAGATGGTGCTGGCCGGATCCGGATGGATGATTGGGAATTAAGCGAGGAAATCCAAGCCTATGTGAAATCCCACTGGAATGAGATAACCCAAGAAAACCTTGATCAGTTAGCGGACTTTGCAGCCTATCGTGAGGCGTTCTTGAACTTACATGGGTTCGAAGTCGAAGGCGTCGACTATGACGTCGAACAAAATCCTGACGTGCCCTTAGCGCTTGCATTTGGCTGACTCAAACTTTTTCATCAGCCCTGGCCTACAGGCTGTAACGTGATAACTCGCTCGGAAGTTTAGGCCTCTGCTAGATACTGTAGAGGTGCTTGACTCCTCCCTGCCACTTCAGATCGCATCCTTTCGGGCAATTTCATTTGCCTTATTGGCAATTATGGTCGGGGGCACCTGGCCCGATCACACGAGCGCCTGGTTATGGTGTCTGGTACTGGTTGGTCACGCACTGATCCAGGGCGGTTGGATCTGGTGGGGCACGACCAAGGGCATCGAAATCGGTTGGTTCTTAACGCTGGATGCGCTTCTGGTAACCCTTACTCTCGTTCAATTCCCGCTGCCAGCGGTGAGTCAATTAGCAACCATTTTGGTCATGGCTTTATTAGCGAAGCTGTGTTTACAACCAGCGTCGCAGTTTGCAAGAGTGATTAGAATGTTGCTGGTCTTGGCGCTGGCCTCGAGCGCGAAAGCGTTGCATGACTTGGTGCTGCAGCTAGGCTGGGTTGGAGGGCTTGGCATCGCTTTTGTTGCCGTAGCGATGCTTTCGGCTGGTCAATTAGTCGTCGCCACGAGCCGGTTACGGGCGACGTCTTTAAAGTCAGCAAAATCATCCGAGTCGCTTGCGGTGGCCCAGTTAGACCGAGCTAAACCGTATTTGCCCTTACCTAACCTCATTCATGCGTCAGATCAGCCGCATTCACTGCGGTTGCCGCTGATCATTTGCTTTACCGATTTGGTCAAATCCACCGAATTGAGTGAGATGTTGCCGGACATAGTCTTCACCGAGCTTTTGGCGGACTACATTTCTCGAGTGGGCCAAATTGTAGTCGAGCACGGGGGCATGTTGGACAAATTTACAGGGGATGGCGCCATGATTATCTTTGGTCTTAAATCGTCAGCTGATTTAAATGCCGAAGCCAAGGCCTGCGCAACAATGGCGCTGTCCATTCGCTCGGCTTTATCGAATATGCAAGATGAGTGGGAGCCCCGGCTAGGAGGTTTCGAGATCCGCCAGCGGATGGGCATTCATATGGGGTTATGTCATGCCGGAAGCATCGGCTGCCAATCTCGACTGAACTACACCGTGCTAGGTCGGACCGTTCACGTCACAGCGCGATTGGAACAGAGTGCCGAACCAGATGAAATCTTGGTGTCGAGGATATTTGCAGGATTGTTAGGAGCGGCCTTTGTGCTGAAACCGCGTCCAGCGATTACCACCGCTGGACTTGAAAAGCCGCTTCAAGTCGCTGCTCTGCTCGAATAAGTCCTTTTTGATTGAGACTCGGTATAATAACGGTTTAGCTACGGACTCAAGCCATGACTGATGCATTAACCAATTCTGCTTTCCTCCGGGCTTGCCGAGGCGAACCCACAGCGTACACGCCTATCTGGCTTAATCGGCAAGCAGGGCGCTATATGCCCGAGTATCATGCGGTTAAGGGTTCTACGCCGAGTCTGGACTTTTTTAAAACCCCACATCTGGCCGCTGAGGTGACCTGCGATGCTCAGCGGATTCTTGGGGTTGATGCGGCTATTTTGTTCGCCGATCTGCTACCCATCCTTGAGCCCATGGGTCTTGAACTGGATTATCTACCGGGAGTTGGGCCAAAGATCGCCAATCCGATTAGAACGCAGGCAGACATTGATGCGGTGGCAGTCTTACCGAGCAGAGAAACCATGCCCTATATCCGTGAAGCAATTGGGTTGATTCGGTCAGAGCTGCCAGGGGACATTCCGCTGATCGGTTTTGGTGGCGCGCCGTTTACCTTGGCATCCTATGCAATTGAAGGGCAAGGTTCTCGAAACTATGTGCACGTAAAACGCTTGATGTACGGCGATCCACCCGCTTGGCACGAATTGATGCGGCGGATAACCGATGCGGCGATTGATTACCTAAATGAGCAGATCGATGCTGGCGTTCAAGCTTTACAGATATTTGACAGCTGGATTGGGTGCCTTGGCCCAAGTGAGTTCGCTCGTTTTGTGCAACCTCATAGCGAGCGGCTATTTAAAAATATTTCTGGTCAAGTCCCAGTGATTCATTTTGGCACGGGTAACCCGGCGCTATCTGGGGCTATGGCGAAAACCGGTGGTGAGGTTTTAGCCCTTGATTGGCGCAGCGATTTGCTTGCAACCTGGAACGAAACCGGTGTTACCGCGGTCCAGGGCAACCTAGACCCGATTGTGCTGTGTGGGACGAGAGACGCAGTGATTTCAGAAGCGGATCGTTTGCTTACCGAAGTATCGGGTCGTCCCGGGCATATCTTCAATCTTGGTCATGGCATCATTCCCGAAACGCCAGTCGACAACGTCAAGGCGCTTGTCGATTTCGTTCACGAGCGCTCTGCAGCACTTCGTTGAGAGGAGGGTTGGGATCAGACCGTTAAGGCGTGATAACCGGGCGCAAGTAGACTTTGGCGTTCCTCTGCCAGTTGTAGAGCGTTTGTTTTTCGCTGGGCAGGGCTGAAACTTCTGCTTGCTTGAAGCCGCGCTCCAAAAACCAGTGCGCGGTCTGGGTTGTGAGGACAAAAACATTGGCCATACCTTGAGATTGCGCGGACGCAATCAGCGTGCTGAGGAGCGCCTCGCCATGATCTAAATCGCGATACTCCGGGTCAGTAGCAAGGCAGGCTATCTCGCCGGCGCCGTCGAAAGGATATAGCGCAGCACACGCGATGATGGTGTCTTCCTGATCAACCACCCAAAAGTTTCCGAGCTCAGATTCGATTAACTCCCGCGATCGCTTGACCAATACACCTTCGGCCTCTAAGGGCTTAACCAAGGCCAAGATGCCGGAAATATCCTCAGGCTGAGCAGGACGAAGGGTTGAAGACCGATGCTGCACAATTTGGGTACCGCATCCACCTCGGGTAAATAGTTCCTCCAGCAAGGCGCCATCACGTTGGTAGTTGATGAGGTGGCAGCGGGTTGTACCCTCTTTAGTGATCGCTTGTGCTGCGGTTAAGACCGGCGCAAGGTTAGGCCAGTTCTCCGGTGAAAGTTCTGTGCGTGTAATTTCACTGATCAGACGATTGCTAGCATCCTCAAGCCCGTTTTGATCAATAAAATAGATGAGTTTGTCCGCTTTGAGTTCCTTGGCGACAGCTTGTGCCAGCAAAGTAGGGTCCAGACCAAAGGCTTCCCCAGACATTGAATAACCCACAGGGGGTACGATGACCAGCGCCTGGCTATCAAGGTGCCTATTGATCGCTTCGGCATGAATACTGCGGACCGCGCCGACCTGTTGCTGGTCTATGCCCTCCAAAACGCCAAGGGGTTTACCTCGCACAAAGTTTCCTGACACAGCGGTAAGCTCTGATGAACGTATCGCGGCACTTAAAGGCCCCATAGACAGGTGAGCCAATAGACTTTGGGTTGTCGCGCCGACTTCGGCCAAGTATTGGGGAAAATTTTCAACGGTCAGCACGGGCGCACCAATCTTTGTGCTTGATGTGACTTGCAACTCACCGGTGTTGCCATGAATTAGAACGAGCCGAACGCCCAAGGCATGTAGCAGCGTTAAATCGCCGGCAATGCCTACGAGTGCAGCGTTTGAAAGGGTTGCATCGCCTAAGGCAATGACGAACGTCTTTTGACGGTGCGCGTAGATATAGGGGGAAGCGGTTCGGAACCATTCTATGTGGCTGATGGGTTGACTCATGGTGTGTTCATGGCAGTAAGAAGTGTGCGTAGTATAGCTGCAATGACCGCTGCGGTGTGCCAACGAGCGCATACATTGTGCGGCGCCATAATCATTGGTGTGAGTTAGCGCTTGATTAACTCGGACCCGAGGGCGCTGAGCCATCAAAATTTGGTGTAATGAGTCCCATTTTTGGCCTTGATGTATCGGGATCGGGTGCTAGGCAAGCCGTTGCCCTAAGGTGAGCGTTCCGCGGCAGCCTACTCAACAGCATAGATGAGGCTACTTTACGAATCGGCCATCGTTACTGGCCGGCATCCCGTCAAAGAAGTGCTGATTGAGTCAGTGACGGGTTGGGAGCGATTGAGCCTAAGGTCAAAAACTGATGTCACAGCTTTTGGCGTTTGGGCGCATAGGTTATGGTTAGACAGTTTATGGCAGCAGAGCCGCCGGCGATATCTTAGGTAAAGGCAATCGCGGCTGCTGGTCAGGCCAAATAAGCGCTATGCTAGGGAGACGCCCGCGGGGGGTCCCTGAGGCAGCTTGGTGTTCTCGGGCCAGCACTGTGCTGCACTGGCGGTCAAGCCAAAAACCAAAAACCAAAAACCAAAAACCAAAAGCCAAAAGCTAAAAGCTGGAAGCCAAAAGATTTAAAGGATATCGCTATGAAGAAAATCGTAGGTGTCCCTGTTAAAGGTCGAGGCCCCGGCGTGGGTGACTTATGATTCAACGTGAAAAACTTACTTTATCTCGTCTCATCGGAGACTTAATGGCGGCTGGGCGGCTGTCAGAGCAGGATGCTGAATTACTAAAGGTCTCCAATCGCCAGCAAAGTAAATCAGGTCAACATCCCATCGAAGTCATTGCCGCGGCATCATTAAGTGATCAGTTACAACCCTCGCAAACCTTAACGCTTGATCGATTATCTGAGTGGGCGGGCAAGGCAGCCGGTCGTAGCTATTTCCGAATCGACCCCTTAAAGGTAGATACCCAAGCAGTCACCAGCATTATGTCGAGCGAGTTTGCTAAGCGCCACCAAATTTTGGCGGTCGCGGTGGATGCTAAGGTTGTCAAGGTCGTGAGCGCTGAACCCTACATTGACGACTGGATAGAAATGATCGAGCAATCCCAGCCTGGTAAGCGGGTTGAGCACCTGATGGCTAATCCAAGAGATGTGCGCCGCTATACGGTCGAATTTTACAGTGTGGCCCAATCGGTTAAGAAAGCATCCGCGCAAGGGTTGGCGGTGAATGCGTTGGGTAATTTGGAGCAAATGGTCCAATTGGGTCAGTTAGACAAAATGGAAGCTAACGATACCCACATCGTCAACATTGTTGATTGGTTACTACAGTACGCCTTTACCCAACGAGCCAGTGATATACATATTGAGCCTCGTCGAGACAAAGGCGCGGTGCGCTTTCGGATCGATGGCATGCTGCATACTGTTTATGAGATGCCGATGCCGGTGGTGACGGCGGTGATTAGTCGTATCAAAACCCTTGGTCGGATGAATGTCGCTGAGAAGCGCCGTCCCCAAGATGGCCGACTGAAAACCAAGGCTGTTGACGAGGTAGAAGTAGAGCTTCGACTTTCAACGCTGCCGACGGCCCATGGTGAAAAGCTTGTTATGCGGATATTTGACCCGACAATTTTGCTCAAAAACTTTGACGCTTTGGGTCTTGCAGATCGAGAACAAGAACGTTGGCAGAGTTTGGTGGGACAGCCCAACGGCATTGTGCTGGTGACCGGTCCAACCGGTTCTGGCAAAACGACCACGCTTTATACAAGTTTGAAACAGTTGGCAACAGATGCGGTCAATGTGTGCACGATAGAAGACCCCATTGAGATGGTCGAGGGCAGCTTCAACCAAATGCAGGTTCAATCAAACATTGATCTCACTTTTGCTGAGGGGGTCCGGGCGCTGCTCCGGCAAGACCCTGATATTATTATGGTGGGCGAAATCAGAGACTTGGAGACGGCAGAGATGGCAATCCAAGCAGCACTGACGGGTCATTTGGTGATTTCAACTTTGCATACTAATGACGCGCCCTCTGCGATTACACGGTTGCTCGAGCTGGGCGTTGCGCCGTATTTAATTAAGGCCACGGTGCTTGGCGTGATGGCCCAGCGCTTGGTTCGAACCTTGTGCTCAGAATGTCGTCGAGAAGCGCCTGCAGATGCAGAAGGGTGGGCGGAACTGGTGAAGCCATGGGACGTGCCCATGCCAGAAACGATGGCAACTGCTGATGGCTGCTCGGCTTGTAGAGATACTGGATTCAAAGGACGAGCGGGGATCTATGAGCTACTGACAATGACTGAAAGCGTGAAGCAGTTGATCAGCGATCAAATGGATATTGGTGTCATGCAAAAGCGCGGTGTTGAGGAAGGTATGCGAACACTCAGGTTAAGCGGCGCAGATAAAGTGGCCTTGGGACAGACGACGATTGAAGAAGTTTTGCGCGTGGCACCACAATCGGGATATGGCTAACAACCCAAGGTAGCGACTCATCGAAGATATTTTTCAGACCCACCATGGGGTGTCGACTTAAATCGACGATGCACCCACCAGTATTGTTCAGGGGCTTCTAATACAGCCTGTTCAACGTGCTGATTGATCAGGGCCGCATCCTGTAGATCATCGGTCGTGGGATAAGGCCTCATGGGCGGCTCTATAATGACTCGGTAGCTACCATCTGATTGTCGATAATGACGCATAAAGACGACCCTCGCACCGGTCATGCGAGCCATCCGATTAGCTGCCGTTAAGGTAGCCGCGGGCTGACCGAAGAAAGGCGGGAAGACGGCGTTTCGATGGCCGTAGTCTTGGTCAGGGGCATACCAGACCGCCTTGCCGGCCTTGAGATAGCGGATAACCTGCCGGATATTGTTTTGATCAATTGCAGATGGATAGTAATGCCTGCGGCCCCTTTGCATGAGCCATTCTAAGACTGGATTGCGATTGGTCTTGTACATGACATGGAAGGGGCGTTCCTTGGCGAGCAGGGCGCCAGCGAGATCCAGTGTGGCAAAATGCATACCCAATATCAAAATCCCTGGATCACCGGGCGCTCGGTCTAAGAAAGCGAGCCCTTCAAAGGTCACTTTAAGATTCGATAGTCGCGTAGGATGAAGCCAAGCCAAACCTGTCTCTAAAAGTCCTTCAGTCGTTGACGCCATAACTGCTTCAGATCGCAGTGATACTTCATCGTCGGCTAACTCTGGAAAACACATCATCAGGTTGGTTTTAACGATATGGGCGCGTCGAGGAAACAAAATATTGGCGTGGCGGCCCACGAAGCGGCCCATCCGCCTTCGGCCACTGTGGCCACAGGCAGAGATCAGCCACGCCAATCCGATCATGATCCACGTAGGCCAAAATTTTGGGTGCGCCAGCAGTCCTGCGCCCGCTGATTGATAAGTCGTCTGTGCCATGGCCTTGTTATTGTACGATTAAGCGCTACCTGAGGCGATGCTTGCCTATGATAGAATCAGGTAGTGGGTAGTTCCGCCGCCTGCTCGACTATATTTGCCCTAGGTACTGAGCCGATGCGTTATTTCGTTTACCGCAGTTTGATGATGGCCTTGTTGCCCTTGGCTGTGCTTCGCTTACTGTGGAGAAGCCGTAGAGAGGTGGGCTATCGACAAGCGATCCCAGAACGCTTGGGACTGTCACTATCAGGTCAAACTGCTGATATTTGGGTACATGCTGTTTCAGCCGGAGAAAGTATTGCTATTGCGCCTATGGTCGAGCGACTACTTGAAGCCGATTACAGGATTGTGGTCACGACCACCACGCCGTCAGGTCGAGCCCAATTAGCGCAACAGTTCGAAGGCCGCGTCGATATTTGTTATGCCCCTTATGATCTGGGGTTTGCCATTCGTGGATTCTTAAAGCACAAGCAACCGAAGTTGGGTTTATTCGTGGAAACTGAAATTTGGCCAATCTGGATTCAGGAATGTATCCACCAAGGTATGCCAATGGCGCTAGTGAATGGTCGTTTGTCAGACAAGTCCTTCAGGGGTTATCAGAAGCTCGGACCCTTGATGACTGCGGCCTTAAGGGGTCTGACGCAAGTCTTGGTGCAGTCGGATGCGCATGCCGATCGCTTTGCGAAACTTGGCGCCGAACCTGCAAAGGTGTGCGTAACAGGTTCAATCAAAATGGATCAGACGCTACCCTTCGATTTTTCATCCAAAGTAGATCAGATCCAACTGCGGTTACCGCGCCGCCGGATTTTGCTCGGAGCGAGCACGCACCCAGGCGAAGAAACTTGTTTGTTGGCGATGTTTGCTTCGCTACGTCAGCAATATCCTGATCTTTTGCTGGCGTTAGTGCCGCGCCATGTGCAGCGAGCAGCGGCCATTGAAAAAGAGGGCCGTAACCGAGGTTTTGCAACTCAAAGAATCTCGGCGGCGGCGGCCTGGGACGATCAAGAGGTATTAATTGTGGATCAGATGGGTCAGTTGTTGTCTTGGTATGGAGCCAGCGAGGTTGCCTTCGTGGGTGGTAGTTTGGTGCCTCATGGGGGTCATAATTTTATGGAGGCGGCTCTTGCTGGGTGTGCCATCGTAACTGGCCCGCATCTCTTTAATTTTGAAGCACAGGCTGCGGCATTTAAGGAGGCTGGTGCCCTGCAGGTGGCAGCAGATGACTCAGAGTTGCAGCTGTGCGTGACAAATTTGCTGGGGGACGAGCGTCAACGTCTCGACTTGGTCACCCGGGCAAGTAATCTGTTGCAATTAAATCGGGGTGCAGTGAACAAGTCGTTAGCATGTTTGGCGCCGTGGTTGCCAAAGGAGCGATCAGCGTGAGTGCGCGTATTTTGTTTCTGTGTACGGGCAATGCTTGTCGGTCACAAATGGCTGAAGGCTGGGCAAGGGCTTTGGCGCGACCAGATCTTGAAATCCTGTCTGCAGGCATCGAGGCGCATGGCTTGAACCCGAGCGCGACGAAGGCCATGAAGGAAGCGGGGGTCGACATCAGCCATCAGCAATCAACCCTGATTCATGATGTTGAAATCCGGACTTTAGATATTGTCATTACGGTTTGTGGCCACGCAGACGAGGCGTGCCCTGTGTTACCTCCCTCGGTTTTGAAAAGGCACTGGCCCCTATCGGATCCCGCTCGAGCAACCGGGGATGCAGCAAAAGTAGAAGCGGTTTTTCGCGCCTCTAGAGATGATATTAAAGCCCGAGTGGTAGATCTGTTGGAAGAATTTGACTGGTTAGCCCCGAGCGCTTAAGTCCTTGTTTGAGGCAAAAGGTGTTAGGCTTGTCGAATGATAGAAAAGTCGCGGCCAATGCCAAAGCAGTCAAAAAAGCATCGATATGTTCCGGATCTGAAGCAAGATTTGGCGAGTTGTGATGCCAATTACATTCGATTTCTCCGTTTGTTCCCAGATTACCAATCTCAGGATGAACTGGTCTTTGCCCTCGAGATGGGCGACGAAACGGTTGGGGTTAGGATCGAAGTCACTGAGCGGTGTCCGTACACAACCTTTGTAGATATCAAAATAGAAAACGGCTTGACCTATCTTACATCCTTGTTCTGGCCCAGTTTGTCTGTCGGCTTGTACCACGATCTTTCCACCGCCGAGGTATTGGCGATAGGCGATCATCAAAGATTGCACCAGCGATACGAGGTGCCAAACGCGGCAATGCATCACCCCGATGAGAAATCTCAGGTCAATCGTGCGCTTGGGGAGCTATTATCAGTCTGTATTGAGCAGGGCCGGGTGCTCGAATCCGTGTTGATCGGCGATGATTGATACCATCTAGAATTATTCTCGTTATAATTTGCAGCCTGGGTAACACGGGCGTCTTGATATCTGCCAAGTTAGGGGCATCCCCGGATGGACCCGGATGTTTACGTCATATCCAGTATCTCTTGTCCTCAGTGAGCAATAAATTTTATGGCCAGTAACTACCAGTCTGATTCGATCGAAGTCTTAGAGGGTCTAGACCCAGTCAGAAAGCGACCGGGAATGTATACCGAAACAACCCGGCCAAACCACCTCGCTCAAGAAGTGATCGATAACTGTGTTGACGAAGCCTTAGAAGGGCATGCAAGCGAAATTGTTGTGACCTTGGAAAAAGATGACTCGATGTCGGTTTCGGATAATGGTCGGGGAATGCCGGTCGATTTACACGCAAAAGAAAAAGTCTCTGGTGTGGAGCTGATCCTGACCCGGTTGCACTCCGGCGCTAAGTTCAATAGTGACCAGTATCGGTTTTCAGGGGGGCTTCATGGCGTCGGCGTATCGGTGGTCAATGCGCTGTCCGAACGATTTGAAGTTACTGTCAAGCGTGAGGGCAGCTTGCACCATATGACGTTTGAAAACGGCGTTAAAAAAACCCCTCTGAGCGTGATTGGTTCGGTGAGTAAACGAAATACCGGAACGTCAATTGTTTTTAAACCCAATCCCCAATATTTCGACTCGCCAAAGTTTTCGGTATCTCGATTAAAACATTTGCTTCGGGCAAAAGCCGTGCTGTGCCCAGGTCTTAAGGTAGTCTTTATCAACGAAAAAGAAGCCGATGATGAGCGGGTGACAGAGTGGTTATATGAAGCTGGCTTAGAAGATTACCTGAGCGTCGAGTTAGAAGGCTTCGAATTGTTGCCGGCGCAACCTTTTACGGGCTCACAAACGGGTAGCAATGAAGCAGTGGACTGGGCAGTGCAATGGTTGCCAGAGGGCGGTCAGCCTGTTACCGAAAGCTACGTTAACCTGATCCCTACAGGTCTTGGAGGTACCCATGTAAATGGGTTTAGGACAGGGTTGCTCGAAGCGCTTCGAGAGTTCTGCGAGTTTAGAAACTTATTGCCAAGAGGTCTAAAACTCGCTGGCGAGGACATTTGGGAACGTTGCGCCTATGTGCTGTCAGCAAAGATGCTCGACCCCCAATTTGCCGGACAAACAAAAGATCGGCTGAATAGCCGAGAGATTGCCGGATTTGTGAGTTCGGCCGTCAAGGATAGTTTTAGCCTTTGGCTTAATCAGCATACCGAAGATGGTCAGCGACTGGCCGAGATGGCAATAAATAATGCTCAGAGCCGATTACGCGCAGGTAAAAAAATCACCCGCAAAAAGGTCACAACCGGACCCGCACTGCCAGGTAAATTAACTGACTGCTCTTGCCAAGACGCCATGATGGGCGAACTTTTTTTGGTCGAAGGGGATTCCGCTGGTGGCTCTGCTAAGCAAGCTAGGGATCGTGAAACACAAGCGATCATGCCGCTAAAGGGAAAAATATTAAACACTTGGGAAGTTGACTCGGGTGACATATTGGCTTCTCAGGAAGTTCATGACATTTCTGTGGCTCTTGGGATGGACCCTGGGTCTGATGATTTATCCGGGCTGCGTTATGGCAAAATTTGTATCCTAGCGGACGCAGATTCAGATGGTTTGCACATCTCCAGTCTTTTAATTGCGTTGTTTGTAAAACATTTTCCAGCCTTAGTCCGCGAGGGCCATGTCTTTGTTGCGATGCCGCCTTTGTATCGAATTGACGTGGGTAAAGACAAGTTCTATGCCCTTGATGAATCAGAACGCGCAGCGATCTTATCGCGTATCGAAACCCAAAAGCTGAAAGGCAAAGTATCGGTGCAGCGATTTAAAGGGCTAGGTGAAATGAACGCATTACAACTTCGAGAAACCGCGATGTCCCCGGACACTCGTAGGCTTGTTCGACTTACCATTTCCGAACAAGCCGAAGTCGATAACATGCTGGACATGTTGCTTGCCAAGAAACGCGCTGGCGATCGCAAAACTTGGCTAGAGCGCAAAGGCGATCTAGCAGAACTGAATTAGCGTTGAGGAAACTTTATGAGTGAGATGCACGATCTCGGCAATATCGAAAATCAGTCGTTAGCTGAGTTCACAGAAAATGCTTACCTTAATTACGCGATGTACGTGATTAACGACCGGGCGCTGCCCCACATTGGAGATGGTTTAAAGCCGGTGCAGAGGCGCATCATTTACGCGATGTCAGAACTCAGGCTGACCGCCGATGCAAAATACATGAAATCGGCTAGGACCATTGGCGACGTTATTGGTAAGTACCATCCGCATGGGGACTCTGCCAGTTATGAAGCCATGGTTTTGATGGCACAAAACTTCACTTACCGTTATCCGTTAGTGGATGGACAAGGCAATTGGGGCTCGCCGGATGACCCTAAATCCTATGCTGCGATGCGGTATACCGAATCCAAGCTCACGCAGTATTCAAAAGTGCTGCTCTCCGAGCTCGGTCAGGGGACCGTTGAATGGATTGCTAATTTTGATGGCACCATGGAAGAGCCGGTGGTTTTGCCCGCGCGTCTACCTAACCTTCTGTTAAACGGCGGTACGGGCATTGCTGTGGGTATGGCAACCGATATCTTGCCCCACAATCTCAATGAAATTGTCAGCGCATGTGTACATTTGCTTGATTCACCCAAGGCTTCGGTTGCGGATTTGATGACCCATATCAAAGGACCAGATTTTCCAACTGGCGCGGAAATTATTTCTACTCCGGCAGAAATCCAGGATACCTATGAGACGGGCAGAGGCTCGGTGCGTGCTCGGGCGGTTTTCGCAGTTGAAGCCGGCGAAATCGTGATTGAAGCGCTTCCTTACCAAGTGTCAGGGACGAAGATTCTTGAGCAGATCGCGAGCCAAATGCAGGCTAAAAAGTTGCCGATGGTCGTGGATTTGCGTGACGAATCGGATCACGAAAATCCTACCCGTATCGTTATTGTGCCGCGCAGCAATCGGGTTGATTTGTCCGCGCTTATGGCGCATTTATTTGCAACTACAGATCTTGAGAGAACCTATCGGATCAATCAGAACGTTATTCAGCTGAGCGGCCGGCCTGGGGTCTGTTCGCTTAAAGAACTGCTTAGCCAGTGGCTGACCTATCGTCAGGAAACAGTCCTAAAAAGGCTGCAATTTAGACTAGAGCGAATTTTAGATCGGCTGCATATTCTTGAAGGCTTGATGGTTGCCTTTTTAAATATCGATGATGTCATTGAGATTATCCGAACGGAAGAAAAGCCGAAGCAGGCGTTAATGACCCGATTTGAGTTAAGCGATCGACAGGCAGAGGCGATCCTCGATTTAAGGTTACGGCAGCTTGCCAAATTAGAAGAAATAAAAATTAAGGGTGAGCAAGAAGCATTGGCAGAAGAGCGTAAGACGCTGGAGCAGACCATTGGATCCAAAGCCCGCCTTAGAACATTGATTAAAAAAGAATTACTCGCCGATGCAGAGATTTTTGGAGATGCGCGGCGCTCGGAGATTGTTGCACGTCCTGAGGCGAAAGCGTTCTCTGAGCGAGATCTTTTGACGAGTGATCCAATTACCGTTGTGTTGTCGCAAAATGGTTGGGTCAGAGCTGCTAAAGGGCATGAGGTTAAGGTAGAGGAACTTAGCTATCGCACTGGGGATGCCTACTTAGCCTCTGCGCCAGGAAAATCTAATCAAACAGCGGTATTTTTTGACAGCACAGGCCGAAGTTATGCGTTGGCCGCCCACACGCTGCCATCTGCTCGGGGTCAAGGCGAGCCTCTTACTGGCAGAATAAATCCCCCTGCAGGTAGTCGCTTCACGGGGATAATTCTCGATGACCTTACGCAAAAGTATTTGATTGCGAGCGATGCAGGCTATGGGTTTATTGGCCGAGTCGAGGATATGGTGAGCAAGAATAAAGCCGGTAAATCTTATTTAAGCGTACCGCCGGGCGCGGCTTCACTGCCTGCATGCGAGATCGAGGACCTGGAAACCCAACTGATCGCCGCCTTTACCAGTCAGGGCCGGCTGCTGATTTTCCCTGCCCGGGATTTACCCGAACTCGGCCGAGGCAAAGGTAATAAAATTATTAATATCCCAAGTGGGGCGGTCAAAAGTCGAGAAGAAGTGATGGCCCATGTATTGGTGTTTTCTGAGAAAGACAGCATTACAGTATTTTCCGGCAAGCGCTTTATTCATTTGACGCTCAAAGAGTTAACGCACTATCGTGGTGAGCGTGCGCGACGGGGATTGAAACTTCCGCGAGGTTTTCAGAAGGTGGATCGAGTCGAGTTAAATCGTTGAGACATCGCCTCGCACATCTTTATCGATATCAAGGGTAAAGAGCGCTAGGTCTGATGCCAGTGCAGATACCATTGGTCTAGGCGTCATGGACGTAGCGACGAGGGCCTGCTCAATAAGGGCTAGGGTTGGAGCTTCGAGGACTAGGCTGCCCTGACTGAGCGATGCTAGAAAACGCGTTCTCTTGCCAAGCGTTACGCTTGCCTGCGCCTCGCCCATGCCGATGGCCCACCGGACGTTTAAACCAGCGATGTCAGAGATCAGCGGTTCGACCCGTTTACAATACTCGATGGCAAGCACGTCAGGTGAGCCTTTTGCGAAATTTAGCTCAAACTCACCGGGTGCAAGTTCCTTTAAAATGCCGCCTTGGGCTGCTGCAATCGCTCTCAATTGTTGAACTGGCGCTAACCTCGGTGGATGCACCTTCATGGCTATCATCGCGACAAAGTCGCTGTTAGATGTAAGGTCTGCTGACTGAGAATGAGATTGATCTTGGCGCTTCTGAGCGGGTAGATCGAGGCTTAGCCAGATCAGAATAAAGTCTCCGAAACGTAGCGCGAGCAGCACCAAGGCGATCATGACAAGGGTGATCGTCACCAAGGTGCCGAACAGTAACGCCTGAATCCGAGCAGCTGTCTCGGTGCCATCAAGCTCAAAAACCAGAGAGCCTAGGATTTTTCCCTCATGGCTGAGCCGCATTCGAATGACATTTTGGACAAGCGAAACGTCGCCGCTTCCCAAAATAATTGTGCCCTCTGAATCTTGCACTTCAGCTCTACCACTTCCGGCGGCGAGCGTTAAGTCATCCAATATCGCTGCAAGCGCCACATAGTCTGAAGCGCTGAGATATCGACTGGCATCCGAGATTTTTGTTGAGAGCAGTGTTTGCTGGAAATCGTATTGCGCCGCTTCTAGGTGCCGCGATACTTGATCCAGATAGATCATCATGAGCAGTAAAGTCATGGAGATAAAAGGCACAACAATGAGCGCCACGAGGCGAAAGCGCAGTTTGAACATGAAGACCGACGAGTGGTTGCGTACGCCGAGTATACCGTATCTCGTTGATTGGCTGTCACCGCTTGTTTATTTGCGGGATAATAGGTGAGTTAAATTAAAATTCGCTAGCCCATGCATCAAATCACCTTAATCAATGTGACCGGACGAGACCGGCCTGGCCTTACCGCTAAACTGACGAAGCAACTGGCTGACGCCGGTGTCCAGGTGTTAGATATGGGGCAATCGGTGATCCATGATTATCTTACCCTTGGGATCTTGGTGCGGTTTCCCCAGGTGCGGCAACCCCACTTGACGGCATTGCAAGCGCTTTTAATCGACGAGGGCTTGTCCGTTGCGATGACACCTGTGTTGGATTCTGAATATGAAGACTGGGTGGCTAAACAAGGTCAGCAGCGCACGATCTTAACGATACTTGGCAGGAGCATTACCGCGGATCAGCTGGCCACGTTGTCTGAGGCGGTCACTTTGGAAGGTTTGAATATTGACCACATTTCCCGACTCTCCGGCCGAGTCCCGCTTGCACCTATGTCAGCCCCAACCAGAGCCTGTCTAGAGTGGTCCCTACGAGGGAGCGCGAGTGCAGAGTTTAGAAAAAAAATGATAGCCCTGGCCTCGGATCTTGCGTTAGATGTTGCGATTCAAGAGGACGGCATTTTCAGGCGGCACCGTAGATTGATCGCTTTTGATATGGATTCTACGCTCATCGAAACAGAAGTGATCGATGAGCTTGCCGAGTGTGCTGGCGTTGGGCAGGAAGTCAAAGCGATTACCGAAGCGGCAATGTCAGGGCAAATGGACTTTGCATCCAGTCTTCGCGCTCGGGTCGCCTTGCTCAAGGGACTTAAGGCGTCGACGCTTGCTGACATTGCTGAAAAATTGCCGCTTACCGAAGGTGTTGAGGTGCTATTTGCGACCCTAAAGCGCCTAGGTTACAAAACCGCGATAATTTCTGGTGGCTTTGATTATTTTGGTCATGTTCTGCAAGCAGAGTTGGGCGTCGATTATGTATTTGCAAATCGTTTAGAAGTGATCGATGGCTATTTGTCGGGTCAGGTATTGGCACCCATTATGGACGCTAAAGGCAAGGCCCAGACGCTGACGGAGCTGGCTCAAAGAGAAGCAATTTCTATGAGTCAAACGATTGCCGTCGGTGATGGTGCTAACGATTTAGAGATGCTTGGAGCGGCTGGCCTTGGCATCGCCTATCACGCCAAAGAGATCGTGAGAGCGCGATCGAGTCATGCAATTTCTACCTTAGGCATCGATAGTATTTTGTATTTGTTGGGCATCAAAGATCATGAACAGCTGAGTTAAGTCGAGTGAATTAGCCTTAACACCAGGAATCTCGGTAAACTAGCGAGCCGAGAGCACATAACCGCGGGAATAAAAAGAGGACTGTATGGGTACTTTTTCGACCAATGAATTTAAGTCAGGGCTCAAAGTGCTGCTTGAGGGCGATCCTTGTAGCATTGTAGAGAATGAGTTTGTTAAACCGGGCAAAGGCCAGGCCTTTAATCGGGTGCGATTGAAAAACCTAAAGACTGGTCGCGTCTGGGAGCGAACGTTTAAGTCAGGGGAAAGCCTAGAAGGCGCCGACGTGATGGAATATGAGATGGAGTACATGTACTCCGACGGCGAGTATTGGCACTTCATGAAAACCGACGACAGTTTTGAGCAGATTGCAGCTGACAAAACGGCGGTAGCGGATGCTATGAATTGGCTCAAAGAAAATAGTCGTTGCACAGTCACATTGTGGAACGATGTGCCAATCCTTGTTCAAGCGCCAAATTTTGTTGACCTTGAAATCGTTGAAACAGACCCAGGTTTGAAAGGCGATACTGCAACTGGTGGCTCTAAACCTGCAACATTAACAACCGGCGCGGTGGTTAAAGTGCCGCTGTTTATCAATATAGGTGAGCAGATTCGAGTCGACACTCGGACGGGAGAATATCAAGGCAGAAGTAAAAGCAATTAATTTTGAAAACGGCGTCTACTAAAATGCCGGCCTGGGACGTGATCATCCGTCGCAGCCAAATACTTAGTGAAATAAGAGGTTTTTTTGAAGCACGCCATGTCACCGAAGTGACAACGCCGAGCTTGTATTCAGCGGCATCCTTCGATCCACATTTGGCGAGCTTCGTTGTCGCAACAGATCAGGGCCAGCAATTCCTCCAGACATCGCCTGAATATGCCCTAAAGCGTGTGCTTGCAGAATACCGTCAACCTGTGTTTGAGATCACTCCAGCGTTTCGGGCAGGGGATATTGGGCGAAACCACAATCCAGAGTTTTTAATGCTTGAATGGTATCGACCAGACTTTTCGTTGGTCGACCTAATGGAAGAAGTTGAGCAGCTGCTCGATGCGTTACCTGAGCCACCGTCGCTATGGGCTGAATGCCGAAAGGCTGGAATTCCAAAGGTGTCATTCCAACAAATTTTTATTGAAACCTTCAATGAAAAACCAGACGACTTGTCGTCGGCCGCGCTTTGGGAAATGGTACGATCCGAAGACGTTGATGTTGAACACCTAGTATTTATTGACGACAGTTTGTTTAAGTCTGATTGTTTAGATTTCCTTTTTAAGCAAGTGCTAGAACCGACCCTACCGCCCGTTTATTTCTTAACAGAATTTCCTTTATGCCAGTCTGCGCTGGCTGTCATTGATAACGATCGCCAAACAGCGAGTCGGTTTGAACTGTATTGGCAGGGTGTAGAACTTGCCAACGGCTATGAGGAGCTAAGAGATGTGGTGGAGATCAACCACCGTGGCGCGCTTGCCAACGAACAGCGGAAGCGTCGAGGGTTGTCTCATATTGAGATCGATAAAGCTTTTGTTAACGCCAGTGCTAGGATGCCCGCCTGCGCTGGTGTTGCGCTAGGTTTCGATCGTCTGCTGATGGTCTGGCTTGAAAAGCACCAGCTCGCCGAAGTTCAGTTGTCTTTGTAGTTTCTTGTCTATAGCTTAGGCGAGCGCCTGACCCATCTTTACAGTTGTTCCCATGTTGGTGCGCCACGGTTCGCGAGAGTCAGAAATGATGATGGCCGTCGAGCCAAGTAAGAATCGTCCAGCCTCTTGACCCTGCTCAACGATCGTTTCGATGAAAACTTTTTCATCAGGGCGCCGAGCAGCAAAAGGCGTTTCCCGCCAAAAAGGTTGTATGCCTGCTACGATCATGGCCCCTACCAAAATTAAGTAATACTGGCTTGTCGAGCTTTTCACATGAAGCACGAGTCGCTCATTGCGAGTGAACAGGCCAGGAACGTATTCGGTTGTCGCAGCGTTGACCGAGAACAAATCCCCTGGCACGTACCGGGCATGAGTTAATGTTCCAGCTGCGGGGAAATGCACGCGATGATAATCCTTGGGCGCTAGATAAATTGTCAAAAAACTGCCGTCAACGAAAGCTTCGGGTAATGCCTCGCCAAGTAAGGCCTCTATGGGGTACTGATGGTTCTTAGCTTGCAGGGCGCAACCCGCGGTGATTCGGCCCATGGCCGACACTACGCCATCTGCAGGGCAACAAAGGGCCCCACTGATGGGTCTCACGCCGGGCAAAAGTTCTCGCGTAAAAAAATCGTTAAACGACACAAATTCTTTTGGTGACTGTCTCGCCGCGATTTGCCAATCGACTCGGTAGACACCTGCAAAAATGCGAATTAGACCTTGCTTCAGCCAGTTTATTTGACTGGCAGCGAAGTATCCGATTAGACGAGATAGCAAATGCTGGGGAAGCAGATATTGCAGCCAAACAAAGATTCGAGTCATAGAAAGCCTGTTAATTGCATAAGGGCGTCAGTTGTAAGTTTGCGTGGCTTGGCCGAGATGTACTGTAATCAGTAACCTTGGGCGCTCTTAGCAGCGATTGTTTTATCACAGATTCGGCCTCTGCTGAGCATTGATGTTACTCGTATTTTGGCTTTAGACGGGTTTAAATAGAATTTTTGAAGCGCGGTTTGCAACAATAATAGAGGCAAAAAGGAAGTTCCCATGGCTGTAGACTCGAATAATCTGGTTTGGATCGATATGGAAATGACGGGTTTAGATCCCGATAATGATCTGATTTTAGAAATGGCAACCATCGTTACCGATGTGCAGTTGAATATCATTGCAGAGGGCCCCTGCTTGACAATTCACCAGTCTGAAGAGCGTATGGCACAAATGGACGAATGGAATACCCAACATCACGGAGAATCCGGCCTAACAGCACGCGTGTTGGCGTCGAAGACGACTGAGGCAATGGCAGAAGCAGAAACTTTGGCATTCCTACAAGACTATGTTGGCCCGAGAGATTCGCCCTTATGTGGCAACAGTATCGGCCAAGACCGTCGATTCATTGATCGGCACATGCCAATCCTGGGTGAGTTTTTTCACTACCGAAACCTAGATGTTAGCGCGATTAAGGTTTTGGTCATGCGTTGGAAGCCAGAGATCATGGACTTAGTGATAAAACAGGGCAAGCATCGAGCGTTGGACGACATCCGTGAATCAATCGATGAATTGAAAGTCTATCGCGAGCACGTGCTTAAGATTTAAAGCCTGTTTGTTTTTGCATTTGCCTTGTCAAAGCCCAATCAATATGCTCCCGCACCAGGTCGCTGGCGTCGGACCTAACCGATTCCAGAGCATTGACGATGTTTTCATCATAAGGCGCATTGCCTAAGGCTACCGCGATATTGCGCCGCCATCCCTCAAAGCCAGTCCGACGAATCGGAGATCCCTCGGTATTGGTAAGAAATTCAGCTTCGGTCCAAGACAGCAATTCAAGTAAAGAGCGGGACTTAAATTGCGCCCGTGCCGAAAAATCTTGATCGATCTGATGGGCGGCAAATTTATTCCAGGGACAGACCAGCTGGCAGTCATCGCAACCAAAGATTCTATTGCCGATCGCAGCGCGGAATTCGAGCGGAATAGCCGCTTTTGACTCGATTGTTAAGTAAGATATGCAACGTCTAGCGTCTAGCTGGTAGGGCCCAACAAAGGCTTTAGTGGGGCAAATATCAAGACAGCGCTGGCAGCTGCCGCAATGGTTATCGCTCTCGGGTTTAACCTCCGAAAAAGGTAAGTTCGTAAGTAGTTCGCCAATGACGCACCAAGAGCCTCGTTGCTTATCATTGAGCAATGTGTTCTTTCCGATCCAGCCCAATCCAGATTGTTCTGCGAGACGTTTTTCCAAAATTGGTGCACTATCGGTGCATGCTCTGCTGATGAAGGGCCCGTTTGGTAGGTCAGTTGTGGCGGCGTTAATTTTCTCGGCAAGTTTCTTGAGCTTCTGGCGAATAACCTTATGGTAATCACGCCCAAGCGCATATTGTGCAATATAGCCCTGGCGGGGATTTATGAGCGCGGCTTGGGCGGGCGCCATTCGGGCTTGGGTGAGATAGTCCATACGAACGGTAATGGCAGTCAAGGCGCCGGGCAGTAGGCCTGATGGCTCGACCCTCAAGTTCATGTTCTGGGCCATATAGGCCATGCTGCCGTGATATTCTTGGCTAAGCCAATGCTTTAGATGTTGTTCGTGATCGCTTGGCCCGAGGGTAACGTACCCCACGGCAGAAAAACCCAGGTCATTGGCCCAGTGGGAGATGTCGTCCTGTAGCGTCCTTAGTGACATGAATAATTCCATGTGCGGGTTTGGTTATAATCATTAGAGCAAGTTTATCAGGGCCCCTATGATACCGTCGAAACTCTATCTTGCGGCAGCGGTAAAGGCGATTGATGCGCACTATTCAAAAGATAGTGGGCTCGATAGTTATGCATTGATGAAGCTTGCAGCGCGTAGCGTTTTAGCCGAGATATCGACGCGGCTCGACGGCTATTCGAAGGCATTGATTGTGTGCGGTACAGGCAACAATGCTGGCGATGGTTTACTGGTAGCGACAATGTTAGCCGATCGTGGCTGGTCCGTTAACGTTGTTTTGGTTGCGGGTTCAGAAAAATTCTCGCCGGCCAGTCACCGAGCATTAACAGCTTGTAAGGCCAGTCAGGCGAGCTTTATCAGCCCTCCTGATCAGATAGATGCCGAGACGTTGGTAGTTGATGCGTTGCTGGGCGTGGGCTTTCGTTTTCCCTTAAGAGCTGAATATCGATCGCTCATCCGTTTAATCAATTGCTCCGACGGTCCTGTCGTCGCGCTAGATTTGCCAAGCGGATTGCATCCGGATTCAGGGCTGAGCGACGGGGTATGCATACAAGCCACGCTAACGATCACTTTTTTGGTACCAAAATTGGGTCTTTATCACGGTGTCGGGCAGGCGAATGCAGGCGAGATTGTGCTGGCTGACCTTGGTGTGCCTGACGCGCTTATCGATCAATATTCTGCCGAGTCTGTTCAAGTGTTGACCAGCAAGCCTTTGCCCAAACGGCCAGCGTCTGCTCATAAAGGTCAGTTCGGTCATGTGTTGATCATTGGCGGTAACAATGGATTTGGTGGCGCGTGTCTATTAGCAACCGAGGCAGCGCTTCGCAGCGGTGCCGGGTTAGTGTCAGTCATCAGTCAAGCGGCGCATCGTTCGAGTATGCTCGCAAGGTGTCCAGAAGCGATGTTTAGTGCCGCCGACTTCAACACAAACATCGAAGCGTTATTGGAAAAATGTCATGCAGTTGTGATTGGTCCAGGTTTGGGTCAAGACGAGTGGGCTCGAAACTTGCTCAATCAGGTTTTAAGGTCCTCGAAACCAACGGTTCTAGATGCTGACGCGCTCAATCTTCAGGCCGGAACCGCCCTTCCGAGATCGAACGTCGTGTTGACACCCCACCCGAAGGAGGCGGCTAGGTTGCTAGGTCAACAAGACGTCTCAGAGGACCGGCTTGCTGTTTTGTCCGCGTTACAGGCGGTGCATCCGAGCGTTGTTGTGCTAAAGGGCGCTGAAACCTTAGTCGGATCCGAATCAAAAGTTGGCATCAACATCTATCCGAACCCAGGCCTAGCGACAGGCGGTACTGGAGATGTGTTGGCGGGCATGATTGGTGCGCTAGTGGCTCAGGGGCACTCCTTGTTTGATGCCGCAAGCTTAGGTGTGGCGCATCATAGTCAGGCAGGTTTGATGGCCAACCAAAAATTCGGAGAGGTGGGCTTACTCGCCAGGGACGTCATCGATGAGATCCCGCATTCGTTGGCAGGTAATCTTTGATGAATACTACTCTGATAAGCCCTGAAGCGACTGCTGAGTTTGGTCGTAAATTAGGGCGCGCGCTAGATCAGCGAGGGGTTGTTTTTTTAAACGGTACCCTTGGGGCTGGCAAGACAACGCTTTGCCGGGGATTGTTGAGAGGATTGGGCTATCAGGGCGCTGTCAAAAGCCCCACGTTTACCCTGGTCGAACCCTATGAATTGGCCGAGGCCTCAGTCTATCATTTCGATCTCTACAGACTCGCTCATCCTGACGAGTTAGAGTATCTTGGTGTGGAAGATTACTTTACTGCAGAATCCTTGTGCCTGATTGAGTGGCCAGAGCGCGGGGTAGGGTGCTTAATGGCACCTGACTTGGAATTAACGATGACCGTTCAGACGGAAGAGTGTCGGCAAGTGGCAGTGCATGCGCGATCGACGAAAGGCGAGCAAGCGGTGAAAAGATTGGCTGAGTGGCTATGAGTCTCAGGCGCTATCTAATGATCAATTGGGTTTTAGCTGCGGTATTAGCGAGTTTTACTTCGATAGCTGCTGCCACAAGCGCCGTCGAAAATATTCGGATCCACGCCGCTCCTGAAAAAACACGCTTAGTATTTGATATCTCAGAACCCATCGAGCACACGCTCTTCCTTCTTGAAAACCCTCGTCGCTTGGTCATCGACATGCCCGCAACTGCGCTGAAACCTGCACCGCGAAAACAGCGATGGAGAGCTTCCGACCTAAGCGACACTGATATCGATAAGATTCGCTTCTCCTCCGCTAAGCAAGCTGATTTGCGGGTTGTGTTAGAACTTAGTGACGCAGTAAAACCTCGTAGTTTTCTCCTTAAACCAGTGGCTCAATACGGGAACCGTTTGGTGGTAGATCTGTTTCCCCAAGGCAAGAACGCGCCTGCCGCGGCGCCACCGCCAGTTGCTGCAAGATCGCTAAGAGACATTGTTATTGCCATCGATCCAGGTCATGGCGGCGATGATCCCGGTGCGATAGGGCCTGGGCGCACCTATGAAAAAACGGTGGTTTTGGCGATCGCTAAAGTATTGGCTAAAAAAATTAATGCCGAACCGGGTTTTAAAGCGGTATTAACCCGTGGCGGAGATTATTACTTAGCGCATAGGAAAAGGACCGATCTCGCCCGCGAGCGACAAGCTGATGCGTTCCTATCGATTCATGCGGATGCTTGGAAGACACCCGATGCGAGTGGGGCCTCGGTGTTTGCCATTTCTGAGCGCGGCGCCACCAGTGAAACCGCCCGATGGATCGCAGAAAAAGAGAATCGGGCCGACCTCATCGGGGGGGTCGGGAGTGTGAGCTTAGACGACAAGGATGATGTGCTTGCCAGTGTGCTTTTAGATTTGTCGATGACTGCCAGTTTGGGTGCTAGCTTAGAGATGGGGCAAGCGGTGCTTGATGCGATTGCGCCAATTAACAAATTGCATAAAAAACGAGTAGAGCAAGCCTCTTTTATCGTTCTTAAATCCCCGGACATCCCCTCGATTTTGATTGAGACAGGTTTTATCTCAAATCCTGGTGAAGCAAAAAAATTGCGTAGCTCGCGGCATCAAAATCAGATGGCTCAAGCCATATTTGATGGGGTGTATCAATATTTCTCAACGAGACCCCCGGAAGGGACTGCTTTTGCGGCTCAAGTTAGCCAGGGCCAAAAAATGATAGACTACACAATTCAAGGTGGAGACACCTTGTCAGAAATTGCCGTTCGGTTTCGGGTCTCGCAAAAAGCTTTAAAAACAACCAATGCCCTAAAAAATGATCGTCTGAAGGTTGGCCAAGTCTTAAAAATACCAGGGCGTTCTTGATGCGCATCCAAAAGTTATCAAATCGGTTAGCTAATCAGATCGCTGCTGGTGAGGTGGTTGAGCGGCCTGCATCAGTGGTAAAAGAGTTGCTTGAAAATGCCATCGATGCGGGTGCAACCCGAATAGAAGCAACGTTAGAGAATGGCGGCACCAAATTAATTCGGGTCAAAGACAATGGCGGCGGTATTCCTGAGGCTGAACTCGCGTTGGCGTTGTCTCGACATGCCACTTCGAAAATTCAAGCAGAAAGTGATTTGGAGGGTATTGCCTCTCTAGGTTTTAGAGGCGAGGCCCTAGCTTCGATAGCATCGGTATCAAAGTTGGTGATGACCTCAAACGCGGATCAAGGAAAATCCGGTTTCGCGGTTCAGGTAGCTGGAGAGGAGATGATTTCAAGTCTTGCGCCTGCACCTCATAGTCAAGGCACAACCGTAGAGGTCAGAGATTTATTTTTCAATACGCCGGCTCGACGAAAGTTTTTGCGGACTGAAAAAACCGAATTATCACGAATCGATGACGTCATTCGAAAAATGAGCTTAAGCCATCCGGGTATTGCCTTTATGGTCGCCCACAACGGCAAGTCTTATCGTCAGTTCCCGGCCGTCACCGATAGCGCTGACGAACGGCAGCGAATAAAAGCGATTTTTGGGCAGGATTTTATAGACCAAGCCCTATATTTCGAAGAGGCTCACGGTGGCATGCGTTTAAAAGGTTGGATCTCGTTGCCAACTTATTCAAGAAGTCAGGCTGACCAGCAGTATTTCTTTGTCAATCATCGATGCATTAGAGATAAAGTCTCAAGTCATGCGGTCCGGCAAGGGTATCAGGATGTTTTGTTTCATGGCAGGCATCCGGTCTATGCCATTTTCTTAGAGCTTGATCCAAAGCTAGTTGACGTGAATGTGCACCCCACCAAGCATGAGGTGCGATTTCGCGAAAGCCGCGGTGTTCATGACCTGATTTACCGTACGATTCACCATGTTTTAGCGTCGGTGCGGCCAGAGGCACAATTGGGCCGAGCCGGTGACTCAACCGGTTCGAGCGGGCAAGAATTGGCAATAACCGAACAAGCACCGGGATTTGTGCAACACAATATGGCCTTTAGTCGATTGAGCCAAGGGTCTGGCGGGTTGTCTCAGGGCGGCCGGATGCCTGGTAATTGGACGAGCACTCGCTTGGATACTCAGACCCTTGATATATCGAATCAAGACGGTGAGATCCCGCCCCTCGGGTATGCCCTAGCACAATTACATGGCATCTATATTCTTGCGCAAAATGCCGCCGGCTTAGTTGCTGTCGATATGCATGCTGCCCATGAACGTATCACCTATGAGCGGCTCAAAGCAGCTATAGATATGGATGACCTGAGGACGCAGCCTTTACTCGTGCCTGTAAGTGTGTCCCTCAGTGAGCGTGAGGTAGCGCTGGTTGTCGATGAGGGCGAACAGTTGCAAGCGCTTGGTTTACAACTTGAGATCGCATCGGCGGAAAGTATTGTGATTCGAGGCGTGCCCGCGATGCTCAGCCGAGACAATCCCGAAGCGCTGGTTCGGGACGTGCTTGCAGACTTTCTGGAGTTCGGCATGAGTAATAGGATAGACAATGATCGGGATGAGTTGCTGTCCACCATGGCCTGTCATGGGTCTGTCAGGGCTAACCGTCGGTTATCAATTCCTGAAATGAATGCGTTACTTCGAGATATGGAAGCAACCGAACGTAGTGGGCAATGTAATCATGGCCGGCCGACTTGGTTTCAGCTGACCATTGCTGATCTTGATAGCCTGTTTATGAGAGGCCAGTAACTTTGCCAGAGGCACTTGTGATCACAGGCCCTACCGCTTCAGGCAAGTCTGCCTTGGCCTATCGGTTAGCAGAACAATTTGATATTGAAGTCATTAACCTAGATTCCGCTCAGGTGTACCGAGATCTCGACATCGGCACGGCCAAACCCAGCCGTCAGCAGCAGCTAAAGGTACCTCATCATCTGATAGATATTCGCGAGCCATCCCAGCCCTATACCGCTTTTGAGTTTTGCAAAGACGCCAGAGCGGCGCTGGTTAAAATTCAAGGCTCAGGTCGAACGCCGGTGTTCGTTGGTGGAACGATGCTGTACCTGAAAGCGTTACGCGAAGGCATCGCTGAAATGCCAGCCGCCGACCCCGACGTTCGTGCAGAAATTCTTAGGCAAGCCGAGCTCAAAGGCTGGCCGGAGATGCATGAGCGGTTAAAACGCGTGGATCCAGTAGCTGCTGCGAGAATTAAATCAACCGATAGACAGCGCCTGCAGCGAGCCTTAGAAGTGCATGAATTAACCGGCAAAACCCTCTCAGATTTTCATGCCATGGGTCATCAGGGCTTGTCATCAGATTTGCTCGAAGTCGCTATCGTGCCAACGGATAGAAGCGAGTTGCATCAAAAAATAGCCCAGAGGTTCAACGATATGCTCGAGATGGGGTTGGTCGAAGAGGTCGAGCGCTTACGCCAATCCTATCGGTTAGAGCCATCGCTACCCTCAATGAAGGCAGTAGGCTATCGTCAAGTTTGGCAGTACCTAGAAGGCGAGATCGACCATGCGACGATGCGTGACAAGGCCATTATTGCCACCCGCCAACTCGCGAAACGTCAGTACACCTGGTTGCGATCCTTCGCCAAGATAAAGATATTATCTCAGTCATCTTTAGATCAGCTGTTGAAAATCGAGGGGGTCGACACCATATTAAGGTCAGGTTAGTTGGACGTGTTGGCGAAACCAGCAGGTGAGATGTCGCAAAGCACCCGCTGGGGTGGCGCGCGCGGTTTCCTACGGCACGGTATGATTGCACTGCCTGCAACGCGAAGTTCAAAGGAGTTACCATGCCCAAGGCACAATCCTTACAGGATCCATTTTTAAATGCACTACGAAAAGAACGAGTGCCAGTTTCAATTTTTTTAGTCAGCGGCATTAAGTTGCAAGGGCAAATCGAAGCCTTTGATCAATTCGTTATCTTGCTTCGAAACACGGTTAATCAAATGATATACAAGTCCGCAATTTCAACCGTCGTGCCATCTCGGCCTGTCGCACTTGCATGGGATGACCCCGAGGTACAAGAGGCTCTTGATTAAGCCCGTCAGAAACCATTATGTTTTTTGATCGACCAGCGCCGGGCTCCCGAGCGTTGCTGGTTCATCTGAGAAATAAGGTCTCAGAGCTCGCTACGGCTGAAGAAATCGAAGAGCTGACCTTATCAGCAGGATTAGAAGTTGTTGGGCTTGTAGAAAGCGCTCGCCGCGAGCCGCATCCGAAAACAATGGTAGGCGCGGGCAAGACGGACGAAATTCGTCTGGCTGCAATAGATCTACAGGCGGACCTGATAATCTTTAGCGAAGACCTCTCGCCTACCCAAGAGCGTAATTTGGAAGAAGCGCTTCGCCTGCGGGTGATGGGTCGTACGGGCTTGATTCTCGAGATTTTTGCTCAGCGAGCTAGAACCCACGAAGGTAAGTTACAAGTTGAATTGGCACAACTTGATCATGTCGCATCAAGACTGGTCCGAGGCTGGACTCACTTAGACCGACAAAGAGGAGGCGCTGGTGCGGGTCTTGGCGGCGCCGGCGAGACCCAGCTTGAAGCCGATCAGCGGTTGCTGGCAGCGCGCAATAAAAAAATCCGCGAACGATTGCGAAGGGTGCAGCGCCAGCGACACCAGAGCCGTCGCTCTCGAGTTCGCTCTGAAACGGCAACGGTTGCGCTAGCGGGCTATACCAATGCTGGGAAATCCACTTTATTTAATGGCCTCACTCAAGCGAAAGTGCATGCAGCGGATCAATTATTTGCGACCTTAGACCCGACGCTTCGAAAGATTGATCTACCGCTTGCGGGTAAAGCCGTGTTATCGGATACGGTGGGGTTTATCAGGGCTCTACCCCACGGCTTGGTCGAAGCGTTTAAGGCCACGCTTGAAGAAGTCACCGAGGCCAATTTGCTCTTGCACGTGATTGATGCCTCGGCCCCAGAAAAGCAAGCGCGGATAGAGGAAGTGAACGCAGTGCTCGCAGAAATCGGGGCAGAAGCGGTACCTCAACTGCTGGTTTGGAACAAAACCGATATTCAAGGGCCGGTTGGGAAGCTTGTTCGACGTGATAATCGTGGTCGACCTTCCTCGGTGCAAGTGTCCTCGCTCACAGGACTCGGTATTCCTGAATTGTTGGCGGCAATTGATGAGTTGATTGCTGATGATGTGGTCACCACGGTCATCACGTTAGGGCCAGAGAATGGCCTCATTCGGGCAAAGTGTTTCGAGATGGCATCGGTGATAGAAGAAAGTCGAGATGACAGTGGCACGGTTGAAATGCATCTCCGTATAGAAAAAAAGAATCTAGCAAGACTCAACGCAGCGATAAACAAGGCTTAGGCAATGCAACTTCGCTCAATAAATGGGAAGATACCCGAAATCTCGGGAATTGGAGAACAACATGGCTTGGAATGAACCGGGTAACAATGGCGACCGCGACCCTTGGGGTAATCGACAAGATCAAGGCCCGCCGGATCTAGATGAGGCTTTTAAGAAGCTGAAAGATAATTTAGGTGGCATGTTCGGGGGCGGCAGCGGCAGTAGCGGAGGCTCTGGAGGCTCTCTGCTGACATCTTCTTTGCTGGGCGTCGTCCTTGCTGTCGGTGTCATCGGTTATGGACTTATGGGGATCTATACCCTTGATGAGCAGGAGCGCGGTGTAGTGCTGCGGTTTGGTCAGGTTCAGGATGCTGTGGTGATGCCTGGTTTGAGTTGGTATCCGCCCATTATAGATAAAGTCATTATTCACAATGTGTCGAGGGTACGGTCGCATCCGCACGACTCTGAGATGCTGACTGAAGATGAAAATATTGTGAAAGTGAAGCTCACGGTTCAGTACGTCATTGACGATGTTGTCAAATACGCGCTGGAAGTACGAGACCCGGAATCGAGTCTTCACCAATCCACCGAGAGTGCGGTGAGACACGTCGTTGGCAGCACAGAAATGGATGAAGTTCTCACTGAAGGTCGGGCAGTGATGGGAGATGAAATAAAAGCCCGTATTGAAGATTACATGCGGGCTTATGGTACAGGGATTGCGGTAACGCAAGTGAACGTTGACGAAACTGCACCACCAGATGCGGTTCGTGAGGCGTTTGATGAGGTTATTCGGGCCCGAGAAGATGAGGTCCGAGTGCGCAACGAAGCAGACGCTTATGCCAATCAAGTGATCCCGGAAGCGCGTGGTGAGGCCCAGCGTTATCTCGAAGAAGCGGAAGGGTACCGGCAGCGCGTGGTGGCACAAGCGGTTGGTGAAGCCTCTCGATTTAGCAAGCTCTTCGTGGAGTATAAGGCTGCACCTGAGGTGACTCGAGAGCGTATGTATCTAGATACCATGGAAGCGGTTATGTCGAGCGCTTCGAAGGTCATGGTGGATGTTGAAGGTGGAAACAACATGATGTATCTGCCTCTTGACCGCATGATCCAACAAGGTGCCACTAGCACAAGGGGTCAAGGTATGGCTGGTTCGGATTCTATATCTCAGCGACCACAAGATACATCGTCGGCCCGCAGCCGTCGTGAACGACAATAAGAGGGGTAGATAATGTCTAATCGTATAGCAGTGTTATTGGTACTGGTGGTTGGCCTCGTATTCGTTGGTTCCAACTCGATTTATATTTTGAACGAAATGGAGCGTGGCGTGTTGTTGCGCTTAGGAAAGGTGGTGAATCCAGACATCGCGACAGGTCTTCACTTGAAGCTACCTTTCATGGAAGAGGTGCGCATTTTCGATGGCCGAGTGTTAACCGTGGATGCCCCTGCAGAGCGGTTCTTAACCCTTGAGAAAAAGGCGCTTATCGTCGACTCCTTCGCTAAATTTAAAATTAAAAAGGTCGAGAAGTACTACACGGCGACGTCAGGTGATCAAAGACGTGCAGAGGAGCTCTTAAAGCAGCGAATCAATAATGGACTGCGGAATGAAATCAGTAAGCGAACCCTTCATGAGGTGGTGTCTGGTGAGCGCGATGAATTGATGGAAGTCTTGGTTGCCAGTCTCAATGAGGTTGCTGATGCGGAACTGGGTGTTGAGGTTGTCGATGTTAGGGTCAAGCGAATAGACCTACCTCAAGAAGTCAGTCAGTCGGTTTATAACCGCATGAATACCGAGCGCGACATCGAAGCTAAAGAACATCGTGCAAAGGGCCAAGAATTAGCGGTTGGCATACGTGCAGATGCCGATAAACAAAGAGAGGTTATCCTCGCCGAAGCCTACAGCGAGGCGGAGTCCTTGCGGGGTGAGGGCGATGCAGAGGCGGCAGCCACCTACGCCCAGGCGTTCAACCAAGATAAAGAGTTCTATAAGTTTTATCGAAGCATGGCAGCGTACAAGCGGACTTTCTCTGATAAGAATGACATGCTCATTTTAGATCCAAACAGCGATTTCTTTAGTTACTTAAAGGACAGCCAGTCAGGCAAATGAATCACCTAAGGCGCAGGCTTGCATGAACTTTCAAGACCTGATGGTCGGAGCGTGTCTGGTCTTAGTGTTAGAGGGCATGCTGCCGTTTTTGTCGCCGAAGCTTTGGAAGCGCCTGGTAAAAGATGCAGCTGAGTTGAACGACTCCGCGCTCCGTGGCTTTGGTTTTGGTATGATGGTGCTGGGCACACTCTTGCTCCATCTGTTGAATCGTTAGGAAGAACAAGCGCTATGACCATTGAGCATTGGCTTTTGCCTGACGGTGTTGAAGATGTTCTGCCCGAAACTGCCCGAAAGATTGAATACGCACGGAGAAGCCTTATTGACCTTTTTGGACAGTGGGGATACCGGCATGTGATGCCTGCAAAGCTGGAGTTCTTGGAGTCGCTCTTAACGGGTACAGGGCGAGATTTAGATCTGAAGACATTCAAAGTGATCGATCAATTGAGTGGTCGAATGATGGGTCTGCCCGCGGACCTGACGCCCCAAGTTGCTCGCATCGATGCCCATAGCCTAGGCCAGGAGGGGCCAACCCGGCTTTGCTATGCGGATTTCGTGCTGCACAGCCGTCCAGATCATATGTTGGCATCACGCAACCCCTTGAAGGTTGGTGCTGAGTTGTTTGGCGACGCCAGTTCTGGGGCTGACACAGAAATTATCAGTCTTATGCTTGCAGGGCTTGAAGCGCTGAAGCTGGGTGCGGTTCAGCTTGAGCTCGGCGACGTCAGTTTGTTCAGAGCACTGTTATCTGAAGCTGGGCTCACCCCGTCTCAAGAGGCAGAGGTGTTTGAGTTGACGCAAAATAAAGCCAGAGATGAGTTGTCGATCCTGGTTAAACGTTACGGCGTAGCAGATCCCTTGGCCCAGCTAATTGCCGAATTGCCTATGCTTTCAGGGGGAACTGAAGCGCTACTGGCTGCTCAGCAGTGGCTCAAGGACTGGCCAACTTTGCTGAAGGCGATAGCACATTTACAGTCGCTCAGTGAGCAAATCGCTGCCAGATTTCCAGAGGTACAACTCAGTTTTGATTTGTCTGAACTTCGCGGCTTGCATTATCACACCGGGCTGGTGTTTTCTGTTTTTCTACCAGATTCTGGGCGCGTTATTGCTAAAGGTGGCCGTTATGACAATATTGGTGCAGTCTTCGGTAGAGCGCGCCCCGCTACAGGTTTTGATATTGAGTTATTGACGATTGCTGATCGTCTCCAGAGCCCGCCTATGAACAGGCGAGTTAGAGTTGTCAGTGAACCAGCCGCTGACCAATCCGAGTTGTGGCAAGTTTGTGACGCCCTGCGACGGGATGGCTTTGAAGTGGTAGAAGGCACATCGATAGAAAATGCCGATGATCAGGTACTGGTGTGGTTAGATGGGGCGTGGCAACTGAAGGACGAGAATTAAGGGCAACATTGCGGGCTGTGCCGCCGGCTGGAGATATCATGAAGCATCAGAATGTGGTCGTTATCGGAACCCACTGGGGAGACGAGGGAAAAGGCAAAATCGTCGACCTTTTAACCGATTCGGTCGCTGGGGTCGTGCGGTTTCAAGGTGGCCACAACGCCGGTCATACCTTAGTCGTCGACGGTAAAAAAACGGTTCTACACCTCATCCCGTCAGGCATCCTTCATGCTGATGTTCGTTGCTTCATTGGCAATGGTGTCGTGCTCTCTATTCCTGATTTGTTTAAGGAAATTTATGAGCTCGAAGAAGCTGGTGTTGAAGTCAGGAACCGGCTGCTACTGAGTTTAGATTGTCCCTTGATCATGCCCTATCACATTGCGCTTGATCAAAGTGTGGAGCGGGAACGGGGTAATCAGAAAATCGGTACAACAGGACGTGGGATTGGTCCGGCGTATGAGGATAAAGTCGGTCGTCGCGGATTACGACTTAGGGATCTCCTAGATGAAGCCCAGTTGCGTTTCAAGCTCGACGGGCTACTCAAGCAGCACAATTTTATGCTTGAGCAGTACTACGGTGCTGAGCCGGTAACTTTAGACGCCTGCATGGCGGCCAGCATAGCGTTTTTAGAGGCCTTAAAACCGATGATGGGCGACGTCCTTGCTGAATTATCTCAACTTCGACGGGCTGGTAAGGGCGTCTTATTCGAGGGAGCGCAAGGCGCTTTACTTGATATTGATCACGGTACTTATCCATTTGTGACCTCATCTAACACAACCGCCGGCGCGATCAGTAGCGGCTGCGGCGTTGGACCCCGATATTTGGATTACATACTGGGTATTACCAAAGCCTATACAACTCGAGTTGGGGAGGGGCCATTTCCAACTGAATTACACGATCAAACCGGACGGCATTTAGCTGACAAAGGCCATGAATTTGGCGCAACGACTGGACGCCCTCGGCGGTGTGGATGGTTGGACGTTTGTGCGCTGCAGCGAGTCGTTGAGATGAATAGCCTAACGGGCCTGTGTATTACCAAGTTAGACGTTTTAGATGGCCTTGATTCAATTGCGATCTGCGTCGACTACCAGGAAGATAACGATGGAGCGATAAAGCCCGTTTACGAGCATTTACCCGGCTGGCAAGGGAAGACTGCATCAATCAAGGTGTACCAAGAATTGCCAGATAATGCTCGTGCTTACCTCGATCGCATTGAAGCGCTTTGCGGCATTCCTATTGACTTGATTTCAACAGGTCCTGACCGGTCGGAGACTATTGTCAGGCGCGCCATCTAGCCTGCGAACTGCGACGGCACTGGCAGGAGAGTAGGGCAAGCTCGATAGCGATTCAGAGCCCTTGCTATCGTTTCGATACAGTTTGATGATAACGAAACTCGACTTTTCTGAATGGTCCGTTAAGTCGCCTTTTTATAAGGGTTAGCAATGCGACCATCGGCAGTCGTATGTGAATCTTGGAGGTTTGTATGATTATTGATCATCTGCGGTTGAGACGTTTTGCTACGGTAGTGCTCGAGCATTTAGGAACCGAGACGGCGAAAGCAGCTGAGACTGCCGACCATTTAGTTGAGGCAAATCTCAAAGGTCACGACTCTCATGGCGTTGGCATGATCCCCAATTATGTTGGCAGTGCGCTGCGAGGGGGTTTGCAAGTTAATGCCGAGGCGCAGGTGGTCAAAGATCAAGGCGCAGTTTTGTTAATCGATGGTGGCTTTGGGTTTGGGCAGGTTGTGGGCCGTCAAGCCACTGATCTGGGTATCGAAAAAGCCAGAGCCCTTGGTATCGCTTGCGTCGGATCACGGAATAACCATCATTTAGGCCGGATTGGGTCCTATGCCGAGCATTGTGTTGCAGCCGGAATGGTCTCGATTCATTTTGTTAATGTAGTGGGTCACCCGCCCTTTGTGTCAATGTGGGGTGGCCGAGACAAGCGGTTGCAAACCAATCCATTTTGTTGCGGTGTGCCAACGGAATCAGAGCCCCTGATACTGGATATGGCGACCAGCGCGATTGCTTTGGGCAAAGTGCGGGTAGCCAGTATGAAGGGGGAGCCTGTCCCCGAGGGGTCCCTCTTTGATCACCTGGGACGGCCTACCCAAGATCCCAATGCTATTAGCGAGGGCGGCTCGTTAGGGCCTTTTGGACAACATAAAGGTTCTGGTTTGGCATTGATGTGCGAGTTGTTGGGTGGTGGCTTGGCGGGTGAGTGGACCATGCAGGATATCGATCAGCAAAAAGAGGTTACCGTTAACCACATGTTGATGCTGATATTGGACCCCAATGTGTTTGGTGGAGCCGAGGGCTTTGCTCGGGAAGTCAATGGTATGCAGGCCTATGCCAGAAGCGCGGCGCCTGCTGAAGGTTTTGAGCGTGTTCAATTACCCGGTGACCCAGAACGTACCTCGAGAGTCAGTCGGCTCGCAGAAGGTATACCAATAGATGCACAATCCTGGCAGGCGATTTGCCAAGCGGCTGAAAAGGCGGGCATGTCTGCTTCCGAGATCATAGCCTTAACGCAGGCTTGACAGGCAAAATCTGCGCCGACAGCATTTGAAGACAAATTTAGGTACAATGCTCGTCCAGTCGAGGACGAGACAGGACTCTCAGCAGCAAAAAAGTGGTGCCGAGAAGAGGACTTGAACCTCCACGGGGTTTCCCCCACTAGCACCTGAAGCTAGCGTGTCTACCAATTCCACCACCTCGGCAACGAGGAGCCGAAGATTACTAGCAGGCTTGTAGTCTGTCAACGCGCGCCGCTTAACCTGGCCTGCAGGAGCGATAATTGATCCCAAAAGACCCGAACTTTGATCGAGAGGCTAAGCGGTATGAGCGTCCGATTGCGAGCCGGAAATTTATTTTGTCCCAAATTTCCGAGGCCGCAGAGCCGCTTACCGCCCGGCAAATCGCCGGTCGCCTTGGCATTACCGACCCAGAGGACAAACGCGCCCTAAAAGCTCGACTTGCAGCAATGCAACGAAGTGGTGAATTGGTCATGAACAAGCGCCGTGGATATCGACTGCCGGTCGATTCTGACCTGAAAGAGGGCACGATTTCCGCGCACCCTGATGGGTTTGGTTTTCTCATGATCGAGGGTTTGTCGTCAGATGTTTATCTCGGAGCACCCGAAATGAAGCGGTATCTGCATGGTGACCGAGTGCTCGCCAGAATGCTTGGAGAGGATGCTCGAGGCCGACCTGAGGCGGAGATAGTTAAAGTCGTTTCAAGATCAATCAAGGAAATCACTGGCCGATTGGTAATTCAAAAGCATCGGGCCTTTGTGGAACCGCTCAATCGGCAAGTGCATCAAGCTGTCAACATTAGCCAACCCATAGGCGCTGAATTTAAATCTGGTCAGATCGTAGTGGTTGCCATCACTGACTACGGTTCGATTAGAGCCGGATTGACCGGTCAGATAAAAAAATTGTTAGCTGATGAGCTAACCCCCGAAGTTGAAATTGAGGTCGTGCTCAATAATCATCAAATTCCTGTTGATTTTCCTGAGTCGGCGCTGATCCAAGCTAAAGCTTGTACTTCTGAGTCCCTAGAAGCAGAAATTAATAAGCGCAAGGATTTGCGTCACTTACCGTTTGTCACGATTGACGGTGATGATGCGAAAGATTTTGATGATGCTGTGTATGCAGAGGCAACGGGAGAGGGCTATGCCCTGTATGTCGCAATCGCTGATGTCGGTCACTATGTAAAACGGGACTCGCCGCTGTACGAAGAAGCCATTAATCGAGGCACAAGCGTTTACTTTCCACAAAGAGTCGTTCCTATGTTGCCCGAAGGTCTGAGTAATGGACTTTGTTCCCTCAGGCCGGATGAGGATCGGCTAGTGCTTGTCTGCGAGCTTATGTTTGATGCCCATGGCAATCGAGGTGCCTATCGTTTTTATGAAGGCGTCATTCGATCGAAAGCACGATTGATTTATGAAGAAGCCGCAGATTGGCTCGCTGGAACTAAAACGGTGCCCAAGATTCGCGACGCCGTAGCCGCATCCTTAACTGCGCTAAATGACTTGTACCAGCGCCTCTGGCAACAACGCGAAGCTCGAGGGGCTCTAGAGATTGAGACCCCGGAGCTTAAAATCGGTTGGGATACAGAGGGCGCGCTTATCCACTTAGCGCCGGTTGCTCGAACCGAGGCGCATAAGCTGATTGAAGAGTGCATGTTAGCTGCGAATGTGGCGATGGCGGAATTTATTACGAGCGCGGATGCGCCGGGTCTATTTCGGGTCCACGACGAGCCTGATACTGAGCGGGTAGAGCGGTTAGCGAGCGCACTAGCGCAGTTTGGGTTAGCGTTAGATGCAGAACTGGGCCGGGTGAAGACGCAAAATTTTCAAAAGATCTTGGATGCCACTCGAGACATGCCGGCTTCAAGCGCCCTGCAAATGTTGGTTTTAAGAACCATGAACCAGGCGATCTACACCCCAGAAGCAAGGCCCCATTTTGGATTGAATTATCCGTCCTATGCGCACTTTACATCGCCTATAAGGCGGCTGTCTGATTTGGTGAATCATCATTTGGTTAAAGAGAGCATCGCAAAGCGCAAACGCGGCCGTCGACCAACGGAAAAACCTGTGTCTTTCGAGGACATGTTGCAGCTCGGTGACCGCGCGAGCGTAACAGAGCGTCGCGCTGACATGGCGGTTTATGAAGTGCTGGCCTGGTTGAAATGCGAATATCTAAAGCAGTTCGTCGGGGATGCATTTGAGGGTGTCATTACAACAGTGACAAAATTTGGGTTGTTTGTGACTCTTGAGCCTATGATGGCCGAAGGTTTGGTTCATATTTCAAATTTACCCAAAAACCGTTATCAGTTTGACCCAGAGCAAAGTGCCCTCTTCGCTGAAAAGACTGGCGCTGCCTTTAGAATGGGTGATCGGGTGCTGGCTCAGTTAGACTCGGTCGACAGCAGTCTAGGTCAGGTCAGTCTGTCGCTAGTGACTCACGAACCGGTTAAGCGCCGGGGACAATCCGCTGGACGGAAAAATGCGCCAAAGCGCAAAGGGAAATCAACTACGAGAGCAAAGCAGGGTCGCCGTGGCAAATAATTGGGTTTATGGCTTTCACGCAGTATCGCAGGTTTTAAAGCGGGCGGTCCCAGGAACGCTTTACCTTCGACAAGGGCAGGTGTCAGAGCGGGCAGAGTCGATGATAAAGCTCGCAGGATATCCCGATTGCGTGATTGAGCGCTGGGAAGCAGCAGCCTTTAAAGATGCTCTTGGTGAGACTGCGTCCCACCAGGGGGTGGCGTTTTTGAGCCGTCATGCGCCTATCGTCCCCCAACAAACGCTTGATGACGTACTGTCGCCGTCGGCTGGCCATAAAATCATCTTGGTTTTAGATGGCGTGACAGACCCAGGCAATCTAGGCGCGTGTTTGCGAAGTGCTGCAACCTTTGGGGTTGACGCAGTTGTTGTCCCGAAACATGGTTCAGCGCCCTTAAACGCGGCTGTATTTAAGCGCTCAGCGGGCGCTGCGTCTCACGTGCCAGTGATTGAGGTGGTGAACCTAGCGCGGGCGTTCAAGCAGATGAAGGCGAACGGACTTTGGGTTATCGGCACCGCCCTCGGTGCCGGTCAGGCATTGCATGAGGTTGATCTGGCCGGTGATGTGGCGCTGGTTATGGGCTCAGAGGGCGAAGGATTGCGGGTGAATACACGCAAACATTGCGATCTCCTAGTTGAAATCCCGATGGCGATTTCGGCATTTAATCTAAACGTCAGTGTGGCAACAGGGGTCTGCTTGTATGAGGCGTTCAGGCAGCGGGGCTCTCAGTCGCCGAACTAATTTGCACATCTCAAGACAATTTCGTAAACTTCGCGGCCTTATTTCTATTCACTCCTTGCTGCACCGGATAACCCGGGTGGCAATTACCGAGAGGAGATCTCTATGCGACATTATGAAGTCGTCTTTATGGTGCACCCTGGGCAAAGCGAACAAGTTCCGGGGATGATCGAACGTTATTCAAATCTGATTACCCAAGGCGGCGGTGCTGTACACCGGGTTGAAGATTGGGGGCGCCGACAACTGGCCTACCCGATTAACAAAATTTTTAAAGCGCACTACGCGATGCTGAACATTGAGTGTAGTTTAGACACGCTTGAGGAGCTAAGCGATGCGTTTCGATTTAATGATGCCGTGGTTCGAAACATGATCATGGGACGCAAGCAAGCGGACTTAGGCGAGTCACCCATCATGAAGATTGAGAACGAAAGCAAAGAGCGCAAGGTGCGTGAAGAAAGCCGCGCCGCCAGGGCCGAATCCAAAGCCGCTGAGGCTGCCCCTCAATCGGATGCTACAAAACCAGCATCAGAAACCAGTGTAGATGCTGAGCAAGGAGCCTAATCATGTCGCGTTTTTTTAGAAGAAGAAAGTATTGTCGGTTTACTGCTGAAGGCATTTCAGAAGTGGACTACAAAGACATTGAATTGCTGAAAGCCTATATTACTGAAACAGGTAAGATCGTACCTAGTCGAATAACGGGTACTAAGGCGAAATATCAGCGCCAGCTGGCAAAAGCGGTAAAGCGAGCAAGATACCTAGCGCTTCTGCCTTACACCGACGCCCATAAATAAAAAGGCGGTCTTGATTCGGTGAAAGGGCTCGCAAACTTTGTGATGCGAGGCCGGTTACAGGCCAGTGGCGTCGCTGCGCTGACCTCGGCACTACCCATATTAGGGTGGTTGGGAACCTCGGTTGTAGCGCTGGTGATTTTAAGGCAGGGCATCAAAGAAGGGCTTTTGGTATTTCTTTGGGCCGCATTGCCACTGATCGTTATTTACCAAACTGGCGGTGACGTCAGCGGTTTAGCAGCTCTAGTCGGCACCTTTGTTTTGGCATCGGTGTTACGAGCGACAACCTCTTGGGAGCTTACGCTGGTAGCAGCGTTGATTGCAGCAACCTTGGGGAGTTTTATATTTTCGGTATTGTCCGAGCCGATTTTGTCAGCGTTTGTAGAATGGTATGTCAGTACGATCGCGACGCTGGCGGAGGAGGCAGGTGTAGCTGGCATCAGCTTTGATGAAGGCCGGCGCCAAGCGATGAGTTATCTTGCGATGGGGCAAGGATACCTCATGATTTTGGCGGTGATGTTAGCGCGTTGGTGGCAGAGCCATTTGTTTAACCCGGGCGGGTTCAAGCAAGAGGTTCAGGGTCTAAGACTGTCGCCGAAGGTGTGCGTGCCGCTCATCGGACTGATGGTTTTGTGTGCGCTAACCGACGGGTACGCTGCATGGGTGGGTTTGTTGGCCATGCCTTTTGTGGTTGCAGGTTCCGGTTTGGTGCATTGGTTTTTCGCACACAAGAAGGTACCAAGTCAGTGGTACTTCGTGTACTACATGCTGTTGATGCTGATGTTTCAATGGGTATCGACATTGCTTGTTATGCTGGTATTCGCCGATGGTGCGTTAGATTTAAGACGAAGAATTGAATCCAAAGAGGATTAAACCATGGAAGTAATCTTATTAGAGAATGTTGCGAATCTGGGTGGCTTGGGTGACCAGGTCACGGTCAAGCCCGGCTACGGTAGAAATTTTCTTGTCCCCAAGGGCAAAGCTGTGCCTGCGACGGCGGCTAATATCGCTGATTTTGAAGCTCGCAGGGCCGACCTACAGAAAGAAGCCGATGCCCAGCGCAAGGCTGCTGAAGCCAGGGCGGAAAAGATTAACGCGTTAGCGATTAAAATCGCGGCCAACGCTGGCGAGGAGGGTAAGCTCTTTGGCTCGGTGACGGTCAGAGATATTGCCGATGCAGCAACTGCAGCAGGCGTTGAGATTGACCGCAGCGAAGTAAGGTTGCCGACAGGTCCGCTTCGGGAAGTGGGCGAATATCAAGTCGAGATTTATTTGCATCCGGAAGTTAGCGCAGAAATGAATGTTGCGGTTGAGGCTGAGGAAGCGTTCCCATCCTAATCGCAATCCTATAGTCTAGGTTTCCCCTAGCGCAGAGCATAGTTTTGTGGCGATCGACTTGGATGATCATCAGTCCCTTAAGGTACCCCCTCACTCGATAGAAGCTGAGCGGTCTGTCCTTGGGGGATTGATGTTAGACACCGATGCATGGGACAGGGTGTCTGCTTTGATCACGGGAGATGACTTCTACCGTACCGAACACCGACCGATCTTTCGTGCCATGGAAGGGTTGGCGGGTCAAAATAAACCGTTAGATATTGTCACCTTAGCCGAATCCCTTGAATTGCATGGCGAGCTCGAGGCGGTGGGGGGCTTAGCGTACCTAACTGAACTTGCTGCGAGTACCCCAAGTGCTTCAAACGTGGCCGCCTACGCAGAGATCGTGCAGGAGCGATCAACGGTGCGTAAACTCATCGGAGTTGCTCACGAAATTGCTGACAGTGGTTTCAATCCCCAAGGCCGCGATAGCGCTCGTCTTATCGACGAGGCCGAGAGCAAAGTATTCAAGATAGGCGATGAGCGGCCTAGCCGGGGCGGTCCGGAAGGGGTCGGCCCTCTGTTGACCAAAGCCATCGATAAAATCGATGAGCTGTATCGTACCAAGGGCGCACTCACGGGTATTAGCAGCGGCTTTCAAGATCTCGATGCAATCACCAGCGGTCTTCAGCCTTCCGATCTAATAATCGTAGCTGGCAGACCCTCCATGGGTAAAACCGCGTTAATGATGAATATCGCAGAGAGTGCGGTGATTTCTGGCACTCAGCCAGTGATTGTGTTCAGCTTAGAGATGCCCTCACATTCTTTGATCATGCGGATGTTGTCGAGCTTGGGGCGTATCGATCAGACTAAGATTCGCAATGGCCAGTTAGGCGATGATGATTGGCCGCGCCTAACGTCTGCGGTGACTCTCCTCAATGATAAACCTCTGTTTGTCGATGATACGGCGGGATTAACACCCAATGAAATGCGATCGCGGACCCGCAGAATTGTTCGGGAGCATGGGCCCGTTGGAATGATCGTCGTTGATTATTTGCAGCTTATGCAAACCTCAGGAACGCCAGAAAATCGCGCGGTGGAGATTTCTGAGATCTCTCGGTCTTTAAAATCTATTGCCAAAGAATTTGAATGTCCGGTAGTTGCTGGTTCTCAACTTAACCGGGGCCTAGAGCAGCGAACGGATAAACGTCCGGTGATGTCAGACCTGCGAGAATCCGGCGCGATCGAACAGGACGCGGATCTGATCATGGCGGTCTATCGCGATGAGGTCTATCACGAGGACACGCCAGATAAAGGCATTGCCGAGATCATCATATTAAAACAGCGCAACGGGCCTATCGGCCGCAAGAAGCTGGCCTTTATGGGTCAATTCACCAAGTTCGAAGACTTGGCTAGAGACTACGAAGATTACTACGAGTGATGATTGAGGGTGCTCGTGCCGAGATTGACCTCACGGCCATCACGAAAAATCTTGCCACCGTAAGGGCGGCCGCGCCAGGTCGCAAGGTAATGGCCGTAATTAAGGCAGACGCTTACGGGCATGGTGCTGAAAAGGTCGCCAAACATTTAACAGCGGTTGATGCCCTAGCGGTTGCTCGAATCGGGGAAGCGGTGGCCTTAAGGCAAGCGGGGATTGATCGACCGCTTGTTGTGATGGAGGGTATTTTCGATGCCGAAGGCGCTAGACTCGCAGAGGCCCTTGACTTAGATTTGGTGGTTCATGCGCCATATCAGGCAGCGCTTATCAAAAAAGCAACTTGCAAGGTATGGCTCAAGGTCGAGACTGGGATGAACCGCCTGGGTCTTACAACGGACCAACTTGCAACGTGTCTGCAGCAAATTCCGGAGCAACGCATACTCGGATTGATGTCGCATCTATCTGATGCCGACGCGCCTGAGAAGGCTAAAAACGGGCTGCAACTGAACCGACTAATGGTCGAAGCAGATCGATATGGTTTGCCGACCTGCCTGGGTAATTCAGCCAGCATTTTAGGGGGTTCAGCAGGAGACTGTGATTGGGTTCGGCCAGGACTTATGCTTTACGGCGTAAGTCCATTGTCTGGCGCATTGCCACCATTACACCCAGCGATGTCTTTAAAAGCGCCGGTCATTGCGGTGAAATCAGTACCAGCTGGCGCCACCATAGGTTATGGCAGTACCTGGACTGCGCCAGATGAGCGGACTGTCGCGGTATTGGCTATAGGCTATGCCGATGGCTATCCCAGAGAGATTAAACCAGGTACAGAGGTTTGGTTAGGACAACGCGAGCAGGAAATCCTCGGTCGCGTATCGATGGATATGACGGTGATATCCACCAAAGACGGGGACGTGCCTCAGATCGGTGATGAGGCAGAACTCTGGGGCTTAAGGATTTCTGTGGCTAAGGTCGCCGCTGCCGCACACACGCTGCCCTATGTTTTGCTCAGCGGACTGAGTCATCGGGTACTTCGTAGTTATCGGGAGTAGGCCAACGATGAAGAAAACCAAAATTGCTTTTGTATGCGGCGACTGCGGCTCCGAATACAACAAATGGCAGGGGCAATGCCATGACTGCCAGGCTTGGAATACCCTTAAGCAGATTAGCCTGGGGAACCCAAGAAATGATCGTAAAGCGGGTTACACAGGTTCGGTCGAGGCCTTACAAACCCTTGATCAAATTGTGGTTGCAGAGCAACCACGGATGTCTTTGACCTCGGCAGAGTTTAATCGTGTGCTAGGGGGAGGCTTAGTGCCTGGCTCTGCGGTGCTCATCAGTGGTTCTCCCGGTGCAGGTAAGAGCACCCTATTGATCCAAGCCCTCTGTGAGCTGGCGAAAACACAGGCCTGCTTGTATATCACTGGGGAAGAGAGCTTGGCTCAGATTGCGATGCGAGCCAATCGTCTAAGTCTTTCTACTGACCGCCTGAAGGTTATGGCGGAAACTCGGGTAGAGACAATTGCTGAAGCTTGGGATGCCAATCAACCCAAAGTTTTGGTGATTGATTCGATCCAAGTGATGCACAGTGATTGGGTCGAGTCCGCTCCGGGTAGTGTGAGCCAAGTACGGGAGTCCGCCGGGTTTTTGATCCAAAAGGCCAAACAGACTGGCACGATCTTAATCGTCGTTGGACATGTGACCAAAGACGGTAACCTTGCAGGCCCGCGGGTGCTTGAGCATATGATCGATGCATTTTTAATGTTAGAAGGTGACGCTGACGGTCGATACCGAACCCTCCGATCGATTAAAAATCGATTTGGTGCTGTCAACGAACTGGGTATCTTTGCCATGACCGATCAAGGTTTAAAAGATGTCGCCAACCCTTCAGCAATATTCTTGAATCGGTCAGACCTTGATGCGCCCGGTAGTGTCGTCATGGCGGTCTGGGAAGGCACAAGACCGCTATTGGTAGAGGCGCAAGCATTGGTCGATCAGAGCGCTTTTTCTAATCCCCGTCGGATAGCGGTAGGTTTTGAGCAAAATCGCTTAGCGATGCTCTTGGCCGTTCTAAGCCGTCATGGCGGGCTGCAAGTGGCGGACCAAGACGTGTATATCAATGCTGTCGGCGGCATTCGCGTCGATGAAACCAGTAGCGATCTTGCCGTCCTTATGGCGGTGGTCTCGAGCTTCCGCAATCAGCCATTACCGCAAGATCTGATCTGTTTTGGAGAAGTGGGGCTATCAGGAGAGATTCGACCGGTTCCCAACGGTCAAGAGCGCTTAAGAGAAGCGGCAAAGCACGGTTTCAAGCGAGGGCTCATTCCAAAAAGCAACGTTTCTAAGCAGGCAATCGAAGGTATGACGCTGTACCCGGTGTCGCAGCTATCAGAAGCGCTATCAATTTTGAGCGACTGGTAACGTTTACGTCGCGAGTTTTTTGTAACGAACTCTGGTTGGTGTCAAATCTTGATTACCCAAACGTTTTTTCCTATCCGCCTCGTACTCTGAATAGTTACCCTCAAAAAACTTTGCTTGGCTATCGCCTTCGAAAGCCAAAATGTGCGTCGCGATCCGATCAAGAAACCATCGATCGTGAGAGATCACCATCATCGCTCCTGGATAGGTCTCAATGCCTGACTCAAGCGCTCGCAACGTCTCAACGTCTAAGTCGTTGGTCGGCTCGTCAAGGAGCAAAAAGTTGGCGCCAACTTTGAGCAGTTTGGCAAGGTGAACTCGATTACGTTCACCGCCAGATAAATCTTTCACCAGCTTCTGCTGGTCCGCGCCCTTAAAGTTGAAACGGCCAACGTAGGAGCGAGAGGGTGTTTCATAGCGACCAATTTTGATGATCTCGCTGCCTTCAGAGATTTCTTCCCAGACCGTTTTTTCGCCGCTTAAGGCATCGCGACTCTGATCGACGTAGCCGAGTTGAACGGATTCGCCGAGACTTATGGTGCCCGTATCAGGGTCGGCTTGACCGCTAATCATTCGAAACAAAGTAGACTTACCAGCGCCGTTGCCACCAATAATGCCGACGATTGCGCCTTTAGGGATACTTAAAGTGAGGTCACTAATGAGCAACTTATCCTGAAAGCCTTTCGACACCCCCTCAATTTCGAGCACTTTATCACCCAACCGAGGGCCTGGTGGAATGTAAAGTTCTTGGGTTTCGTTGCGAGTTTGAAACTCTTGGGAATTGAGCTCGTCAAACCTAGCAAGGCGAGCACGATTTTTTGCTTGCCTGGCTTTGGGCTGGGTTCTTACCCATTCGAGTTCTGCTTTTATGGTCTTTTGCCTGGCTTGTTCTTGGCGTTGCTCTACAGCAAGGCGTTTCTCTTTTGCCTCAAGCCAAGCGGAGTAATTACCTTCGTAAGGGATACCGAGACCCCTATCAAGCTCAAGTATCCAACCGGCTGCATTGTCTAAAAAGTAGCGATCGTGGGTGATGGCGACCACGGTGCCAGGAAAATCGGTAAGGAAGTGCTCTAACCAGCCAACGCTCTCTGCATCAAGGTGGTTGGTTGGTTCATCGAGCAATAGCATGTCTGGGTTTGCCAGTAGCAAGCGGCACAAGGCAACCCGGCGGCGTTCTCCACCCGAGAGCGTATCAACGGCGCTGTCAAAAGCAGGCAATCGGAGGGCGTCTGCTGCCACTTCGATTTTTCTTTCTAAGTCCCAGCCATCGCAGGCATCGATTTTAAGTTGTAACGCCCCTTGCTTGTCGAGTAGCTCCGTCATTTCATCGTCGGACATAGGTTCCGCAAAACGGTCACTGATCGCGTTAAATTCATCGATCAAATCTTTGATTTCTCGGACCCCGTCTTCTATGTTGCCAAGCACATTTTTGTCGGCATCAAGGGCAGGTTCCTGAGGTAAGTAACCTATTTTGAGATCCGGCTGTGGCCTTGCCTCGCCCAAGTGTTCTTGGTCGATGCCGGCCATGATGCGCAGCAAACTCGATTTCCCAGAGCCGTTGAGACCAAGGACACCAATTTTTGCCCCGGGGAAAAAAGACAAAGAGATGTCTTTCAAAATTGTGCGATTAGGCGGCACAATTTTTCCAACTCGATTCATAGAAAATACATACTGCGCCATGATTTAGCCCCCAGACAATCCAAATTAATCAAATACTGTTAAAACGATTAAACCTCAAATAGCCTAGCGTACAAAGGCAGTTTGCTGAAAGCGTTCTAATCAAGTGGTAACAGAAAATTTTTAGAGGCAACGTTGCTATGACGATTCGGGCGGCCGGCACTAGAGCGTTA